>JBBCHM010000002.1:903466-1204622 GCA_037200045.1 Rhizomicrobium sp. | reverse complement strand
CGCCATGGCCGACCTCGTGATGCAGTTCGGCGTGAACCTCAACATCCGGCGCGGCAACGGGCTGGGCACCAGCGACACCATCCGACTGCACGCCGCGAGCATCGAATCGGCGCTCGCGCCCTACGACATCGTGCGCAAGATGCGCGCCAGCTTCCAGGTCACCGGCCCGCTCCTCGCGCGCCACGGCGCGGCGAAGGTCTCGCTGCCCGGCGGCTGCGCCATCGGCGCCCGCCCGGTCGATTTCCATATTCAGGGCTTGAAGGCGCTGGGTGCGCGGATCGATCTGGAAGACGGCTATGTCGTCGCCGATGCCGGAAGCGGCCTCGTCGGCACAACCTTCACCGTGCCGCGCGCCTCGGTCGGCGCCACCGAGACGATGATGATGGCCGCGACCCTGGCCAGGGGCCGCACCGTCCTCAAGAACGCGGCGCGCGAGCCGGAGATCGTCGATCTCGGCCGCTTCCTCCGGGCGATCGGGGCGCAGATCGCCGGGCTGGGTACGCCCGAGATCGTGATCGACGGCGTCGAACGCCTGCACGGCGCCGAATATTCCGTGATGCCGGACCGCATCGAGACCGGCACCTATGCCATCGCCACCGCCATCGCCGGCGGCGAGGTCGAGCTCGTCGGCGCCCGCGCCGACACCAATGTGGTGCTGTTCGATCTGTTGCGCCGGATCGGCACCGAGGTGACGGAGACCAATCGCGGCATAGCCATCCACCGCAACGGCGTGCGCCCCACCGCGACGGACCTCGCGACCGATGTCTATCCCGCCTTCCCGACCGACCTGCAGGCGCAGTTCATGGCGCTGATGGCGGTCGCCGGCGGCGTCAGCCATATCCGCGAGACCGTGTTCGAGAACCGCTTCATGCATGTGCCGGAACTCCTGCGCATGGGCGCCGACATCAGGATCGAGGGCGACACCGCCACCGTCACCGGCGTCGACCGCCTCAAGGGCGCGCCCGTGATGGCGACCGATCTGCGCGCCTCGGTCAGCCTGGTTCTGGCGGGCCTGGTCGCGGAGGGCGACACGATCGTCAACCGCGTCTATCATCTCGACCGTGGTTTCGAGCGCCTGGAGGAAAAGCTCTCCGGCGTCGGCGCGGATATCGAGCGGCAATCGGCATGAATGCGGGTTTGACACTGGCGGCGGAAGATGCCGCCGACTTGGAGGTGATCTCGGCGCGGCTGCAGGATGCGGTGGCGCAGATGCAGGATCTCGTCTATCTGCCCAGGAAGCGGCGCTTCGCGGCGCTGTTCAACCGCTTCCAGTGGGAGGCGGACCAGAAGAAGGGCGATCTGCGCGTCCGTTCCGGCCTGCATTTCGACGGCGTGCTGTCGGTCAAGTCGCAGAACCTCAAGCGCGGCGCGCGCGAGGCGGTGGTCTCGCTGCTG
This sequence comes from Rhizomicrobium sp., assembly GCA_037200045.1. Classification (NCBI taxonomy): domain Bacteria; kingdom Pseudomonadati; phylum Pseudomonadota; class Alphaproteobacteria; order Micropepsales; family Micropepsaceae; genus Rhizomicrobium; species Rhizomicrobium sp. The sequence goes on along the minus strand of JBBCHM010000002.1, from coordinate 1,203,227 downwards.
GCCATCCGCTACACGCCCAAGGGCGGCGAGGATCCGGGCGGCACGGTCGAACTCGTCTTCGCCGGCGGCGGCGGGCTGAAGCTCGAAGTGGAGTGCATCGACGCCGGCCTTTCCGACGTCAGCGGCGTGTGGGCGGCGCGCGGCCGGCCCGAGCACGAAGAGACCTGACATGGCTCGCCGTCTCGATTCGAGCGCGCCCGATTTCGTCGGCGCCTTCGACGCGCTGTTGAACGCCAAGCGCGAGGAAGAGGAAGACGTCGCGCTGGCCGTGCGCGGGATCATCGCCGACGTGCGCAAGCGCGGCGACGAAGCGGTCATCGAACTGACGAACAAATTCGATCATGCCGGCGTCACTGCCGCGACCCTGCGCCTGACGCAGGACGAGATCGACGCCGCGGAGGCGAAATGCGCCAGGCCGGCGTTGGATGCGCTCGGCGTCGCCGCACTGCGGATCGAGGACTATCACCGCCGCCAGATCCCCAGGGACGAATGGTTCGAGGACGCGACGGGCGCCCGGCTCGGCTGGCGCTGGACGTCGCTCGACAGCGTCGGGCTCTACGTTCCGGGCGGCACCGCCGCCTATCCGAGTTCGGTCTTGATGAACGCCGTGCCGGCGCGGGTCGCGGGCGTCGCGCGCATCGTCATGGTCACGCCGGCGAGCGGCGGCGCGATCAATCCGCTGGTGCTCGCCGCCGCCAAGCGGGCAGGGGTCAGCGAGATCTACCGCGTCGGCGGCGCCCAGGCCGTCGCCGCGCTGGCCTTCGGCACGAAGACCATCGCGCCGGTCGACAAGATCGTCGGTCCCGGCAACGCCTATGTCGCCGCCGCCAAGCGCGAGGTGTTCGGCAAGGTCGGCATCGATTCCGTCGCCGGCCCGTCGGAAATCCTCGTCGTCGCCGACGGCGCGAACAACCCGGACTGGATCGCCGCCGACCTGCTCAGCCAGGCCGAGCACGACGCCTCGTCGCAGAGCATCCTCATCACCGACGACGCGGCCTTCGCGTCGCAAGTCGAAGCCGCGGTCGAACGCGCTCTGGCCCTTCTTCCCCGAGAGAAAATCGCGCGCGCGAGCTGGAACGACTACGGCGCGGTGATCGTCGTGGCGAGGCTCGACGATGCCGCCGCCCTGGTCGACCGCCTCGCGCCCGAGCATCTGGAGATCGCCACCGCCGATCCCGACCGCCTGCTGCAACGCGTCCGTCATGCCGGCGCGATCTTCCTCGGCCGCCACACGCCCGAGGCGATGGGCGATTACATCGCCGGTCCCAACCATGTGCTGCCGACCTCGCGCACCGCGCGGTTCTCTTCCGGCCTTTCGGTGCTCGATTTCCTCAAGCGCACCACGCTGCTCGCCTGCGAGCCCGGCACCATCGCCGAGATCGGGCCGGCCGCCATCGCGCTGGCCGAGGCCGAGGGCCTCGACGCCCATGCCCGCTCCATCGCGGCGCGCCTGAACGCGGTGCGCTGAGGCATGGCCGACGGCTCCGCGTTCCGCCTCGCCGCCATCACGCTGGACGAGCGCAGCATCCTGCGCCGCACCCGCGAGATCGAGCAGGAACGCGACATCGCGATCTACGATCTTCTGGAGGCCAACCACTTCCGCCCCGAAGGCTCGCATGGCGGGCCCTACAACCTCGTCCTCGGCGTCGAGGAGAACCGGCTGACCTTCGACATCAGCCTGGACGGCGGCGCCACGCCGCACGGCAAGGTGATGCTGTCGCTGACGCCGTTCCGCCGCGTGATCAAGGACTACTTCCTGATCTGCGAGAGCTACTTCAAGGCCATCCGCCACGCGCCGCCCTCGCAGATCGAGGCGCTCGACATGGGCCGCCGCAGCCTGCACGACGAAGGCTCCAAGCTCCTGCAGGAACGGCTCAAGGGCAAGATCGAGATCGACCACGACACGGCGCGCCGCATCTTCACGCTGATCTGCGTCCTGCATCTGAAGGGCTGAAGCGATGCGGGGGCCGCATGGCGAGGAGCTGCCGGGCGCCATCCTGTTCGCCTGCACGATGAATTCGGTGCGCAGCGTGATGGCCTTCGCCATCATGCGGCACCTGTTCGGCAAGTTCGTCTATGTCGACGCCGCCGGCGTGAAGGCCGGCGAGCTCGATCCCATGACCGTGGAGGTGATGGAGGAAATGGGCATCGAGATCGGCCGGTACCATCCCAAGACCTTCGAGGACATGGAGGACTCATCCATGTTCGACCTCTGCGTCACGTTCTCGCCGGAGGCGCAGCACCGCGCCGTCGACCTGGCGCACACCAGCGCCATCGAGATCGAATACTGGCCGACCTTCGATCCGACCATGGTGGAGGGCACCCGCGACCAGCGCCTGGACGCCTACCGCACCGTCCGCGACGGGATCCTGAAGCGGATCAAGGACCGTTTCGCCGAGAAACAGGCGTCCGATACCTGACCTGCCCCATGGAGGGCGTGGAAATCCTTGCTTTTCACAGGTTTCGGTGGCATTTCCCGCACCCAGCCAGCCACCCAGAGGACGAATGGCGAAAGAAGAACTGCTCGAATTCGAAGGTACCGTGTCGGAACGCCTGCCCAACGCGACGTTCCGCGTCATGCTGCAGAACGGCCACGAGATCATCGCCCACACCGCGGGCAAGATGCGCAAGAACCGGATCAGCGTGCTGACCGGCGACAAAGTCATGGTGGAGATGACGCCCTATGATCTCACCAAGGGGCGCATTACCTATCGCTTCAAGTAAGCCGCTCCTCGTCCTCGCCAGCGAAAGCCCGCGCCGCCTGGCGCTGCTCGCCCAGGCGGGACTTGCGCCGGACGCCGTCCGCCCCGCCGCCATCGACGAATCCATCCACAGGCAGGAACTGCCCGCGCCCTATGCCCGCCGGCTGGCCGAGGCGAAAGCCCGCGCGGTCGCCGCCGCCTGGGACGGATCGCCGGCCATCTTCCTCGCCGCCGACACCGCGGTCTCCGTTGGCCGGCGCATCCTGCCCAAGGCCGAGACCGACGACGAGGTGCGGGCCTGCCTCGCTTTGCTGTCCGGCCGGGCCCATCGGGTGACGACCGCCATCGCCGTCCTGCCCACCGTGGGAAAAATCCGCACACGGACTGTCGAAACGCGGCTGCTCTTCGACCGGCTCGACGGCCCGGCGATCGAATCTTATGTGCGCTGCGGCGAAGGGTTGGGCAAGGCCGGCGGCTACGCGGTGCAGGGCCGCGCCGAGATCTTCGTCCGCCGCCTCGGCGGCTCCTACTCCAATGTCGTGGGATTGCCCTTGCGCGAGACAATCTCCCTGCTTCGAAGCGGCGGTTATCCGTGTTAGCGTTCGCGGTCGCTATTGCCTGAGTACAGCATGCAGAAGGACGTCCTGATCAACGCAGGAGCCGGAGAAATACGCGTGGCGGTCGTCGAGGACGGCCGGCTGCAGGATCTCATGCTGGAGCGGACCATCGGCCTCGAAGACGGCCCGCGCCGGAAAAGCGACGGCCGCACCGGCCACAGCCTCATCGGCAACATCATCCTCGGGCGCGTGCAGCGCGTGCTGCCCGGCATGCAGGCCGCCTTCGTCGATGTCGGGCTGGAGCGCGCCGGCTTCCTCGGCGCGCGCGAGGCGCGCTGCCTCGCCGACCTGCCGGGCTTCGATGAGGAGCGCATGCCCAAGATCGGCGAATGCGTCCACGAAGGGCAGGAGATCCTGGTCCAGGTCGTGAAGGACCCGATCGGCGAGAAGGGCGCCCGCCTCTCCGCCAACATCACCATTCCCGGCCGCCTCGCCGTGATGGTGCCCAACACGCCGGGCGTCGCGCTGTCGCGCCGCATCGAGGAAGAAAGCGAGCGCGAACGCATGCTGGCGCTCGGCGAGGCGATGATCGCCGAGGGCGGCGACCGTCTCGTGCCCGGCGCGGGCTATATCCTGCGCACCGCCGCCAGCGAAGCGACGCTGGCCGACCTGAAGGAAGACGCCGAGCGCCTCGCCGAGGCATGGCGGCCGGTGCTCGCCAAGCGGCAATCGGCCCGGGCACCGGCGACACTTTATCATGACCTCGATCCGGTCGAGCGCACCATGCGCGACACGGTCCGCAGCCACACCACGCGCGTGGTGATCGACGATGCCGCCGCGGTCGAAGCCGCGCGCGCTTATTGCCGCCGCGCCATGCCGGAAGCCGAATCCAAGGTCGAGCTGTTCAAGGGGCCGGGCTCCTTGTTCGATGCCATCGAGGACGAGATCGCGCGGCTCACCGTCCCCAAAGTCCCGCTGCCCTCCGGCGGCTGGATCACCATAGAGGGCACCGAGGCGCTGACCGCGGTGGATGTCAATTCCGGAAGCTTCACCGCCTCGACCGGTCTCGAAGAGACCAGCTACCACGTCAACCTCGAAGCCGCCGACGAGATCGGCCGCCAGGTGCGGCTGCGCGGCATCGGCGGGCTCATCGTCGTCGATTTTATTCATCTGAGCGACGCGAAGAACATCGAGAAGGTGCTCGACACCCTGGCCGACAGCCTGTCGAAGGACCACACCCCGACCCAGATCTCGCCGATGTCGGAGTTCGGCCTGGTCGAGATCACCCGCAAGCGCATCCGCGATCCCTTGGTCAAGCTGATGAGCGAATGTTGCCGCTGCTGCTCCGGCTCCGGCCGCAAGCGCACCCGCGACAGCGTCGCGCTCGAAGTCTTGCGCAGCGTCGAGCGCGCCGCCGCCGCGGCGCCCGGCAAGCCGATCGTCGTGCGCGCCTCGACCGAGGTGGTGAAATGGCTCGACGACCACGGCGAGGAGGTGCGCGGCGCGCTCGCCCGCCGCGGCGCCGGCCGCGTCGCCTTCGAGGCCAACGATGCCTTCGCCCGCGAGGGATTCGATGTCTCAACCGCTTGAGGGCGGCCAGTGCCCGATCTGCGGCAGGCCCCGCGACGCCAAGTTCCGTCCGTTCTGTTCCAAGCGCTGCGCCGACATCGACCTCATGCACTGGCTGCAGGGCGAGTATGCGATTCCGGGCGCGCCGGCCGGCGAGGAGAGCGCGGCTGATCCGTATGAAGATGATGACGCTGGTTAATGAATGATGCGGATTCGTTGCTGACACTGGTCAGTTGCAATCCGCACTTGCATCGCCGGCGCGAGCGACTATATCGACCAAGCCGATGCGCGGGGTATGCGCGCATTTTCGAGGGGGGCCATTTTTTCGAGGGCCCAATATGCGTTTCAAGTTTGCCGCACTAGCCGTCACCGCGCCTTTCGTCATCTTCAACACCGCCGCGCATGCGTCGGGCTTCGCGCTGCGCGAAGCGAGCACCGGTGCCATGGGCACCGCCTATGCCGGCGCCGCCGCGACCAACAGCGACCCGAGCTACATGTTCTACAACCCGGCGGCCACCGCCGGCGTGGTCGACCATGACCTCTCGCTCGACGTGATCGGCATCCTGCCGGGCTCGGGCGGAACTTTCGTCGGCCACACCGCGGCGGGAACCCCGACCGGCGGCGCCGGCCGCGCCAGTTCCTTCATCGGCTCCGCCGCCGTTCCGTCCGGCGCCTTGCGCTACCGGCTGAACGACCAATGGGCGGTCGGCCTGTCGCTCACCGTTCCGTGGGGCGAGACCACGCATTATCCGGCGAACTGGACCGGCCGCTACTACGCGCAGACCACGGGCCTTACGGCCTATAATGCGACGGCGACGGTGTCCTACCAGATCACGCCCGATCTCACGCTCGCGGCCGGACCGCAGGTCCAGTACACGCGCGGCAACCTCACTCAGGCGATCGATTTCGGCACCATCGGCGCCGGCTTCGGCATTCCCGGCGCGGTGCCCGGCGCCGATGACGGCCGCGCCCGCCTGCACGGCCACGATTGGGGCGTCGGCTATGTCGCGGGCATCGCCTGGCAGGCGCTTCCCGACCTCAATATCGGCGTCTCCTACCGCTCCGAGATTCCCCATGCGCTCAGCGGGCAGGAGCAGTTCACCTTCGACAGCGCCGGCATCGGCGCCACGCTGCATACGCTGAGCGGCGCCTTCGCCGATTCGGGCGGCAAGGTGGACCTGCCGACCCCGGCGGTCGTGAATGTCGGCGCCCGCTGGGCGGTATCTGACCAGTGGACCGCGCTCGGCACCGTCGAATACACCAATTGGAGTTCGCTCAAGCAGTTGCTCGTGGTCTCCGCCAACCCGCTCAACAGCCCGAGCCTGACGCAGCTTAACTGGAAGGACACCTGGTTCGGTTCGCTCGGCGCCGAATACCGCCCGGACGAGACCTGGACGCTGCGCGGTGGCATCGCCTATGACGAAGCGGCGGCGCCGCCTGCGACGCTGGAGCCGCGCATCCCTGACGCGGACCGCTATTGGGTGTCGGCCGGCGTCGGCTATCGCTGGGACGACAATACGGACATCAACGTCTCGGTCTCGCATCTGTTGTCGCCGCACAGCCATGTCGACCAGTCGGTGGCCGATCCGGGCAACGCGGCCCGCGGCAGCCTGGACGGGACCACCGATTCCCAGGCGACTCTGGTCGGTCTACAGCTCGTCCTGCGGTAGAAATCGCCCGCTGGACAGGGCGGCCGGTCTCTTCTAGAAAGCCGGGCCTTTTCCGGCACGGCCGGTCGCCCGGGTAGCTCAGTCGGTAGAGCAGTGGATTGAAAATCCACGTGTCGGCAGTTCGATTCTGTCCCCGGGCACCATCCATCCCGCCGACGGGCCGGATTGCGGCTAGGGTTCCGCTCTCGGACGAAGGCTCGCCTGCACGTCGAAGTATTTCTGGGCCGCGCTGCGCGTGTCGAACGTTCGACCCTCCGGCTTGCGCAGACTCTGCACGATGTAACTGACGCCGATGCGTATCCGAGGCGTGCCGCCGAACACGGCCACCTCGGTGAGTGTGACGCCGTTTCGCGATTTACGAACGCGCTTGCGTGACATCCGTTTGCTCGTTGCATCGATCCGGCGGATAGATTGCGAAGGGCATTTCGCCAACGCAATGTGTCATATCGGACACTGCCGGGGCGCTCGATCCTTACGGGTTCCTAGAGGTTATATTGAAAGCCGAGGTCGACGCTCTCGGTGCTGAAATTCGCGTCGAACGGCAAGCCGCCGACCGCATGGAGCGGAACGCCGGGAGATGCCAAATACCGCAATTGAGCGGTGAAACTCGACCGTTCCGTCATGGGGACATTCGCGCCCAGCATCGCCTGGTAGCCGAAGCCCCATCCGCCGTCATCGACGAGGGCGACCGAATTGGCGGGCGGACGGACGTCCGCGTAGATGCCGCCGATCCCGATTCCCACGAATGGCTTGACGGGGAAGGCATCGGGGACCGGCACATCGAAGATGGCGTTGACCATCGGCGCGAACACATTGACGCGCCCGGACACCGGAAGGCGGGCGCCGCCGGACACCAGGGCCTTTGTCGAGAAGCCGCGATAGAGGCCTTCGATTTCCAGCCGCACACCCAGCCAGTCGCTCTTGGAGCCGATCACCAGGGAACCGCCGCCGCCGTTCGAAAACGTCGCTTTCACGGGGATGTACACCACCGTCGCCCTTGCGCCGTCCGAGACGGCGAAGCTTCCCCGGATGGCGATGTACTCGTCGCTGGCCTGGGCGTTGCCGACGCAGAAATACGCGGCCGTTGCCGCCAATGCGCCGAGGGATGCCGCTCTTGCTAGGGTTCGCCGGCGCATCGCAATCATCCCGTGTAAATGCATTCACGGACAACTATGTGAACGAATTGGTAAATGAAACGTAAATATTTGCTTGAGATCGGATAAAGGCCGCCGATATCTGTCGAAGACAATTGCGGACTTTCCCGCAATTGCTTCCGGATACTTCTGGATATTCGCGCGGCGCGTCACGCTCTCATGTTGCGTTGTTGGCGCTGTCGCCGCCGGTCACGTCATAGGTCGCGCCGCTGACCATCGCGGCATCGTCCGAGGCGAGAAACACCACCACCGGCGCGACGCTGTCCGGCTCGATCCACGGCACGCCGAGCGGCGTCCGGGCGATGAGCCGCTTGATCGCTTCCTGCTCCAATTCGGCCGTGCTCTCCTTGGACGCGAGATCGTCGACCGCCTGCGCATAGCGCTGCCGGTGGCGCGTCAGCGCCGTGTCGATGAGGCCCGGGATGACGGCGTTGACGGTGATGCGATGCTCGCCGAGCTCCAGCGCCGCCGATTTCATCAGGCCGATGATGCCCCATTTGGACGCGCTATAGGCGGCGCCGTATTTGGTGCCGTGCCGGCCCTGGGTGGACGAGGTGACGATGATGCGCCCGCCGCCATTGCGCACCAGATAGGGCGCCACCGCGCGGAGCGCGTTGCAGGTGCCGGTGAGGTTCACGTCGATCGTGTCGTGCCAGTCCGCGTCGTCCCATTCCAATATCGGCTTGAACGCCTGGATGCCGGCATTGGCGAACAGGATGTCGAGCCGGCCGAACGTGTCGAACGCGCTCTGCGCCGCGGCGCGCAATGCCGCAAGATCGCGCTGGTCGAGCCGCGCCTGGCACCAGCGCCCGCCGGCCGCGACGACAAGGCGGCCGGTCTCGGCCAATTCGTCCTGCGTCGCCGGCGTCACGTCCAGCGTCGCGCTGACCGGGCCGGCGATGTCGATGCCCATGACGTCGGCGCCTTCGCGGGCGAAGGCGATCGCGGCGGCGCGGCCGATGCCGCGCGCGGCGCCGGTGACGATCGCGGCTTTTCCCGTCAATCGTCCAGCGCGTTGTGTGTCGGTGTTCATCGGTTTGCCTCCTGCGTTTGACGGCCCGGCCTGAAAGCTCGGCAACATGTTGAAAACAGGTCCCATTCCGTGACCGTGGCGGAGCGGACGCCGATACATTGCGCCGCGCCCCTTGCCGGCGGAATACTGCTCGGGACAAACCGCTTTTGTCATCCACTCGATCGGGACCGGTCCTGACCGGATGGTCACAGGCCGGAACGGATCGGCGGACTTCACGTTTGACAAAATGGGCGTAGAAGCACATCCCGGCAGCGCGCAGGAGTTCAGCGGATGCAGATCGGCGTAGTCGGCCTTGGCCGCATGGGTGGCAACATCGCGCGGCGCCTGATGAAGGCGGGCCACGCTTGCGTGGTGTTCGACGTCAATCCCAGGGCCGGCGAGGCGCTGGCGAAAGAGGGCGCCACCGCCGTGCCGTCGCTGGCCGCGATGGTCGAGACGCTCGGCGCCGCGCCGCGCGCGGTGTGGCTGATGCTGCCGGCCGGCAAGATCACCGAAGACGCCGTCGACCAATTGGCCGGCCTGCTCGGCAAGGACGACATCCTGATCGACGGCGGCAACGCGTATTACAAAGACGACATCCGCCGCGCCAAGGCGCTCGCGGCCAAAGCCATCCGCTACATCGACTGCGGCACCTCGGGCGGGGTGTGGGGTCTTGAACGCGGCTATTGCATGATGATCGGCGGGCCGAAGGACGCGGTGGACCATCTCGATCCGATCTTCGCCGCGCTGGCCCCGGGCCTCGGCGATATCCCGCGCACGCCGGGCCGCGAAAGCGCCGACACGCGCGCCGAGCGCGGCTATATCCATGCCGGTCCCTCCGGCGCCGGTCATTTCGTGAAGATGGTGCATAACGGCATCGAATACGGACTGATGCAGGCCTATGCCGAAGGCTTCGACATCCTGCGCCACCGCGACGCCGACACCCTGCCGGACGACGAACGCTTCGCCCTGAACCTGCCCGACATCGCCGAGGTCTGGCGGCGCGGCAGCGTCGTCTCCTCCTGGCTCCTCGATCTGACCGCCGGCGCCTTCGCGAAGGACGCCCGGCTCGACAGCTATTCCGGCTTCGTCGACGATTCCGGGGAGGGCCGCTGGACCGTCGAGGCCGCGATCGAGGAAGCGGTGCCGGCCGTCGTCCTGTCCTCCGCCCTCTATGCCCGCTTCCGCTCGCGCCAGGAGCACAGCTTCGCCGACAAGATGCTGTCCGCCATGCGCTTCGGCTTCGGCGGCCATATCGAGGGCGCGCTCGAAGGCGGCAAGCCGAAATAGCCATGCCCCAGGAAGAACCCACCCGCATCGCGAGCACCGCCGAGACCGCGCCCGCCGTCGCGCCGCATTGCGCCGATCCGGTGGAGCCCTGCGCCATGGTGATCTTCGGCGCGAGCGGCGATCTGACCAAGCGGCTGCTGGTGCCGGCGCTCTACAATCTGTGCCGCACGAACTGCCTGCCGGAGAAATTCGTCCTGATCGGCGTGGCGCGCGGCGATCTGGCGACCGAAGGCTGGCGGCGCGAGCTGCACGATTTCCTCCAGAAGTCGCTTGGACAGATCGACGAGGCCGTGTGGTCCCGGCTGGCGCGGGCGATGTGCTATGTGCGCGGCGACGCCAACGATCCGGCGCTCTACGACAGGCTGCGCGACGTTTTGGACGAGGCCGAGCGCGAGCGCGGCACGCAAGGCAACGCGATCTTCTATCTCGCCGTCGCCGACAAGTTCTTCGGCCCGATCGTCGATCATCTCGGCCATGCCAAGCTGACGGAGCAGGGCGTCGGCGCCGGTGGCCGGCATTTCTGGCGCCGCATCGTGGTCGAAAAGCCGTTCGGCCACAGCTACGACTCGGCCCGCGAGCTCGACAAGCGCATCCTGCGCACGGTGCGCGAGAACCAGGTCTTCCGCATCGACCATTTCCTCGGCAAGGACGCGGTGCAGAGCATCACGGCGTTCCGCTTCGCCAACGGGTTGTTCGAGCCGGTCTGGGGCCGCGACCGCATCGATCACGTCCAGATCACGGTGGCCGAAACCGTCGGCGTGGAGACGCGCGGCGACTTCTACGAACAGACCGGCGCCCTGCGCGACATGGTGCCCAACCACGTCTTCGCGCTGCTCTCGATGGTGGCGATGGAGCCGCCGCTCGGCTTCGACGAGGCCTCGATCCGCTCCAAGAAGGCCGACGTGTTCGCCGCCATGCCGCCGGTCGATCCGAAGAACGTGGTGCGCGGCCAGTACGCCGCCGGCGCCGTCGCCGGCACGCCGGTGAAGGCCTATCGCGACGAGGCCAATGTCGCGCCCGACTCCCGCACCGAGACCTATATCGCGATGAAACTGGAGATCGACAATTGGCGCTGGGCCGGCGTGCCGTTCTTCGTGCGCACCGGCAAGCACCTGGCGGCGCGCAACACCGAGATCGCGATCTGCTTCAAGCCCGCGCCGCACACCGCCTTCCAGCACACCCCGGTCGAGCGCCTGCGCCCCAACTGGCTGGTGCTGCGCATCCAGCCCAATGAGGGCATCTCGCTGCAATTCGAGGTCAAGCGCCGCGGCCCGGCGGTCGATCTCGCCTCGGTGAAGATGGATTTCCGCTACGACGACTGGTTCCCCAAGGAGCCGAATGTCGGCTACGAGACGCTGATCCACGACGTCATCCTGGGCGATCCGACGCTGTTCATGCGCGCCGACATGGTCGAGCAGGCCTGGCGCATCGTCCAGCCGGTGCTCGACGCCGCGTCGGCGGAGGCGCCGGCGCTTTACGAATCCGGCGGCGACGGCCCCAAGGCGGCGGACGACCTTATCGGCCCGGGCCCCTATCGCGCCTGGCGGCCGGTCTCGCCGCCCGAGAGCAAGGCGCCGTGAGCGTCGAGACATTGCCCGATCCGCCGGCGCTGGCGCGCCGCGTCGCCGATTGGCTGTTCGACCTGGCGCGCGCCAAGGAGGGCACGTTCGCGCTCTGCCTTTCGGGCGGCGCGACGCCGCGCCGTCTCTACGAGCTTCTGGGCGAACCGCCGTTCCGCGCGAGCTTTCCCTGGGCTCGCACGCATCTGTTCTGGGGCGACGAGCGGTTCGTCGCGCCCGACGATCCGCGCAGCAATTTGCGCATGGTGCGCGAGGCCCTGCTGTCGCGCATCGACATCCCGCCCGCGAACATAAGGCCGATCCCGACGGTGGGCCTGACGCCGGCCGACGCGGCCGACCGCTACGAGCGCATCCTGCGCGGCTTCCACCGCGCTGATCCGGATTCGCCCTTGTTCGACGCGACGCTGCTGGGCCTGGGACCGGACGGGCATACCGCCTCGCTGTTTCCCGGCACCGCCGTGCTCGAAGAGCGCGAGCGCTGGGTCGCGCCGGTCGAAGGCGCCGAAACCCGCGTCACGCTCACCTATCCCGCGCTGGAGAACAGCCGCCATATCGCCTTCCTGGTGGACGGCGCCGCCAAGCGCGACATCCTGGCCCGCGCCCTCGGCGGCGACACCGCGCTGCCGGCCGCCCGGCTCAAGCCGCGGGGCGAATTGCGCTGGTTCGTCGATCGCGCCGCCAATCCCTGAACCGGCCTTGTGGGCAAAGCGCCGGGCGCGGTTTTCTTCTCGCCAAATCGCGGCGATAGTCGCTCCAACGGAGGATGTCATGCGGCTGGAAAACAAGCGGCGCCTGTATGTGCGCGTGAGCTGGAACGAGATTCACCGCCAGATGCGCGAGATGGCCGGCTGGGTCCACGACCTCATGCAGAACGGCCGGCGGATCGACATCGTGGTCGGCGTGTCGCGCGGCGGCCTGCCTTTCGCGGCGGTGCTGGCGCGGGAGCTCAACATCCGCGAGAACATCGAGGTCATCGGCGTCACCTCCTATCGCGGCGAGCGCCAGGTCGCGGGCGCCAAGATCATCAAGCCGCTGCATCCCGAGGTCGCCGCCCGGATCGTGAACGGCGGCGAGAACATGATCATCCTCGACGATCTGGTGGACACCGGCGGCACGTTCCGCGAATTGCGCAAGATCTGGCCCAACGCGCTTTACGCGACGATCTATTCCAAGCCGGAGGGCGAGGACGTGGTGGACATGCGCCTGTTGCAGGCGCCGCAGAATTCCTGGGTGGTGTTCCCCTGGGACGCCAAGGACGGCGACCCCGAACTGGTCGACCCGATCAGCGGCGCCGAGACGGAGTGATTTACCTCTCCCGCGAAGCGGGAGAGGTATTTTCTTCGCAACAAAATATCGTCCGCCGCATCGCAACGAAAAGCTTATCCCCGCGGCAAACTCAAAACCTCCGCGTTCTGCGCGGCTCCGCGCGCCTCGGCTGTTGGATAACTCCGTCTACGGATTTATTTCCGCCCGCCCCTTGAACCGAGTCGGTCTACGCACCAAATCACCCATATCCCGACAGTTGCATCTAAACGGAAAACGGCGGGCGCTACCGCGCCGCCGCCCCTTCAATCGATGGATGCGATGACCTTGCCCAGCGTCTCCACAAGGAAATCGATATGCTTGTGCTCCGCGATCAGCGGCGGCGCGAAGGCGATGGTGTCGCCCGTGGTGCGGCAGAGCAGCCCGGCCTCGTAGAGCTTGAGGAACGCCTCGAAGCCGCGCTTGGCCGGCTCGCCGGGCGCGGCGGAAAGCTCCACCGCGCCGACGAAACCGAGATTGCGGATATCGATCACGTTGCGCGCGCCTTTGAGCGAATGCAGCGCCGTCTCCCAATAGGGCGCCAGCGCCGCCGCCCGCGTCAGCAGGCCTTCTTCTTCGTAGGTGTCGAGCGTGCCCAGCGCCGCGGCGCAGGCCATCGGATTTCCCGAATAGGTGTAGCCATGGAAGAACTCGATCGCGTTCGGCGGCCCGTGCATGAAGGCCTCGTGGATCTTCGCCTGCGCGAACACCGCGCCCATCGGGATCACGCCGTTGGTCAGGCCCTTGGCGGTCGTCACCAGGTCCGGCTCGACGCCGAAGAAATCGACCGCGAACGGCGTGCCCAGCCGTCCATAGCCGGTGATGACCTCGTCGAAGATCAGAAGGATGCCGTGGCGGTCGCAGATCTCGCGCAGCCGCTTGAGATAGCCCTTGGGCGGCACGATCACGCCGGCCGAGCCCTGCACCGGCTCCACGATCACCGCCGCGATGGTCGAGGCGTCGTGCAACTGCACCAGCCGCTCGAGGTCGTCGGCGAAGTCGGCGCCGTATTCCGGCTCGCCCTTGGCGAACGCGTTGCGCGGATCGCCAAGGGTGTGGCGCAGATGATCGACGCCCACGACCAGCGTGCCGAACATCTTGCGGTTGGCGACCATGCCGCCGACGCTCATGCCGCCGAAATTGACGCCGTGATAGCCCTTCTCGCGCCCGATCAGCCGCACGCGGCTACCTTCGCCGCGCACGCGATGATAGGCGATTGCCATCTTGAGCGCGGTCTCCACCGACTCCGAGCCGGAATTGGTGAAAAACACATGGTTCAGCGTGCCCGGCATCAACGCGACCAGCCGGTTCGCCAGCTCGAATGCCTTGTGATGGCCGATCTGGAACGCCGGCGAATAGTCGAGCTCGCCCGCCTGCTTGCGGATCGCCTCCACGATGCGCGGCCGGTTGTGCCCGGCATTGCAGCACCACATGGCCGACACGCCGTCGAGCACCTCGCGCCCATCGGTCGTCTTGAAATACATCCCGTCGGCGGAGGCGAAGAGGCGCGGATTGCTCTTGAACTGCCGGTTCGCGGTGAACGGCATCCAATAGGCTTCGAGGTCGTTGGGCTTGTCGGCTTGCTTGTCCATCGTCGTTGCCACAATAGAGCGCCCCAGGTTAGCTTGGCTACCAGTTTTGCAGCACCGGCGCGATGCGCCGAAGGGGAGAACGGACATGCAGGGCGTGACCGTGGTCGATCATCCGCTGATCCAGCACAAGCTGACGCTGATGCGCGACAAGCACCGCAGCACCAAGAACTTCCGCGAGCTGCTCAACGAGATCGGCATGCTGATCTGCTACGAGGTCACGCGCGATCTGCCGCTCGAACTGGTGGACATCGAAACGCCCATCGCGCCGATGAAAGCCCCGGCGATCGCCGGCAAGAAATTGGTCTTCGCGCCCATTCTTCGGGCGGGCACCGGCTTTCTGGAGGGCATGCTGAACCTCGTGCCCTCGGCCCGCGTCGCCCATATCGGTCTCTACCGCGATCCCAAGACGCTGCAATCGGTCGAGTATTACTTCAAGGCGCCGCACGACATCGCCGACCGCCTGGTGATCGTGATGGATCCGATGCTGGCGACTGGGAACTCGGTGTCGGCGGCGGTGACGCGGCTGAAGGCGCATGGCGCGAAGAACATCCGCCTGATGACGCTGCTATCGGCCCCGGAGGGCATCAAGACCTTCCTCGCGGCGCATCCGGATGTGCACATCTGGACGGCGGCGATCGATAGCCACCTGAACGACCACGGCTACATCATCCCCGGCCTCGGCGACGCGGGCGACCGGATGTTCGGCACGAAGTAGGCGGCGTTGCGGGCGAGGGGTTCGGCGGAGTACCTTCGGGCATGTCCAACGTTCAGCCGATCACGCCGCGCGCCCGCGAGACGGAACCCGCGGGCCACGCCCGCAATCCCGGCATTGCTTACGACGCCGACATCGTCGACTCCATCCGCGTCAACCGCAGCGCGGCGGAGCGGCGGATCGCGTCGCTGCCCGGCCGGCGCAGCGTCAAGAAGGAATGGCAGGCCGCCTGGCTGCTCAAGGCCGTGACCTGCATCGATCTCACCACGCTCTCGGGCGACGACACGCCCGGCCGCGTGCGGCGGCTCTGCGCCAAGGCGCGCCGGCCGGTGCGCCAGGATCTGCTCGACGCCATGGGCATGGGCGAGGCGAACATCGCCACCGGTGCGGTCTGCGTCTATCACGCCATGGTCGAGACCGCGGTGAGGGCGCTCGAAGGCACGAATATCCCGGTCGCCGCAGTTTCGACGGGTTTCCCCGCTGGCCTGTCGCCGCTGGCGCTGCGCGTCAAGGAGATCGAAGCCTCCGTCGCCGCCGGCGCGCGCGAGATCGACATCGTGATCGACCGCGGCCATGTGCTGACCGGCAATCATCGCGCGGTCTATGACGAGATGAAGCTGTTCCGCGAAGCCTGCGGCCCGGCGCATGTGAAGGCGATCGTTGGCGCCGGCGATCTGGGCACATTGACCAATGTCGCGCGCGCCTCGATGGCCTGCATGATGGCGGGCGCCGACTTCATCAAGACCTCGACCGGCAAGGAGCCGGTCAACGCGACGCTGCCCTTCGCTTTGATCATGACCCGCATGATCCGCGCCTATCGTGAGATGACCGGCGAGCGCATCGGCTTCAAGCCGGCCGGCGGCATCTCGACGGCGAAGGACGTGCTGAACTATCAGATCGTGATGAAGGAGGAGCTTGGTCTACCGTGGCTCCAGCCCGACCTGTTCCGCATCGGTGCGTCGAGCCTGCTCACCGATATCGAGCGCCAACTCGAACATTTCGTTACCGGCCGCTACTCGGCCGCGCACCGCCATCCGATGGGTTGACCCGTGAACGTCCGGACCGCGTTTCAGACGATGGACTACGGCGTGGCGCCGGAAACGGCCGGTCCGGCGGACGCCTGGCTCAAGCGTCATGACGGCAAATTCGGCCTGTTCATCGGCGGCGCGTGGCGGCCCGCCGCCGCGCATTTCGCCAGCGTCAATCCGGCGACCGGCAAGACACTCGCCGAGGTCGGCGAAGGCAGCGCCGCCGACGTCGATGCCGCCGTGAAGGCCGCCCGCGCCGCGCAACCCGCCTGGGCGAAGCTTGGCGGCCATGGCCGCGCGCGGTTTCTCTACGCACTGGCGCGCCTGGTCCAGAAACATGCGCGGCTGTTCACCGTGCTCGAGACGATGGACAATGGCAAGCCGATCCGCGAGAGCCGCGACATCGATATCCCGCTGGTGGCGCGGCACTTCTATCACCACGCCGGCTGGGCCCAGCTCATCGACAGCGAGTTCGCCGATCACGAGCCGCTCGGCGTCGTCGGCCAGGTGATCCCGTGGAATTTTCCGCTGCTGATGCTGGCCTGGAAGATCGCGCCCGCGCTGGCCGCCGGAAATACGGTGGTGCTCAAGCCCGCCGAAGACACCTCGCTCACCGCGTTGCTGTTCGCCGAAATCTGCGAGGAAGCCGGCCTGCCGAAGGGCGTGGTCAACATCGTCACCGGCGCTGGCGAGACCGGCAAGGCGGTGGTCGAGCATCCCGGCATCGACAAGATCGCCTTCACCGGCTCGACCGAAGTCGGGCGCCTCATCCGCATCGCCACCGCCGGCACGGGCAAGAAGCTGACCCTCGAACTCGGCGGCAAATCGCCCTTCATCGTATTCGAGGACGCAGATCTCGATGCCGCGGTCGAAGGCACGGTCGACGCCATCTGGTTCAACCAGGGCGAGGTCTGCTGCGCCGGCTCGCGCCTGCTGGTTCAGGAAAGTGTCGCCGAGACGCTTTACGCCAAGCTGCGGGCGCGGATGGAAACGCTGCGGGTCGGCGATCCGCTGGACAAGAACACCGACATCGGCGCCATCGTCTCGCCCAAGCAGCGCGCGCAGATCGATGGCCTGGTGAAAAAAGGCGTCGCCGAGGGCGCGATGCTGTTCCAGACGAAAACCTGCCCCGAGGGCTGCTTCTATCCGCCGACGCTGCTGATCGGCGTCGAACCCGCTTCGACCGTGGCGCAGGTCGAGATCTTCGGTCCCGTCCTCGTCGCGATGACCTTCCGCACCCCGGCCGAAGCCGTCCAGCTCGCCAACAACACCCGCTATGGCCTCGCCGCCAGCATCTGGAGCGAGAACATCAACGTCGCGCTCGACCTCGCGCCGAAAATCAGGTGCGGCGTCGTGTGGGTGAACTGCACCAACCAGTTCGACGCCTCGTCCGGCTTCGGCGGCTATCGCGAATCCGGCTTCGGTCGGGAGGGCGGCCGCGAAGGCCTGTACGAATACCTCAAGCGCAAGCACACCGGGAAGACCGGCAAGCTCGCACCGGCCGCTCCGTCCACGGACGTTCCGCCCGCCGTCGACATCATCGACCGCACCGCCAAGCTGTTCATCGGCGGCAGGCAGGCCCGGCCCGACAGCGGCTATAGCCGCGCGGTCCTGTCGCCTTCCGGTGCACAGATCGGGCTTGTCGGCGACGGCAACCGCAAGGACATCCGCAACGCCGTCGAGGCGGCGGCCAAGGCCGAAAGCTGGGCCACCACCAGCGGCCATGCCCGCGCGCAGATCCTCTATTACTGCGCCGAAAACCTTTCGGCCCGCGCCGACGAATTCGCACGCCGCTTGCGCGGGATGACCGGCGCATCGTCCGCCGCCGCCGCGCGCGAAGTCGAAGCCTCGATCCGCCGCCTCTTCACCTATGCCGCCTGGGCCGACAAGTTCGACGGCGCGATCCACGATCCGCCCTTGCGCGGCGTGGTGCTGGCGATGAACGAGCCCTTGGGCGTGATCGGCATCGCCTGTCCGGACGAAGCGCCGCTGCTGGGCTTCATCTCGCTGATGGCGCCGGCCGTCGCGATGGGCAATCGCGTGGTGATGATCCCGTCGGAGCGCCACCCGCTGGCCGCCACCGATTTCTACCAGGTGCTTGAAACCTCCGATGTGCCGGACGGCATCGTGAACATCGTCACCGGCGCGCGCGATCCGCTCGCCCTTGTCCTGGCCGAGCACGGCAATGTCGATGCGGTGTGGTATTTCGGCGGCGATGCCGTGCGGAAGATCGAAGCCGCCTCGGCCGGCGACCTCAAACGCACCTGGTGTGAGGGGCCGCTTGCCTGGTTCGACAATCGCGATGGCGAAGGCCGCCATTTCCTGCATCAGGCGACTCAGGTCAAGAACGTCTGGATTCCATACGGGGCATGACGGCGATGGACATGACACGCAGAACGACAGTCTTGCTGGCAGGCGGCGCGCTCGTCGCCGGTGCGGCTTCGGCGGATTCCGCCAAAGGAGGATCGATGTCGCTGACCGAGAAACAGCAGGCGCTCGTCGCCGCGGCGCGGCAGGTGCGCGACAGGGCCTATGCCCCTTACTCCAAATTCCACGTGGGCGCGGCGCTCGAGACCGAGGATGGGACGGTCTTCAAGGGCTGCAATGTCGAGAACATCTCCTACGGCGCCACCATCTGCGCCGAGCGCAATGCGGTGCTCCAGGCGGTCGCGGCCGGTCATACGAAGTTCAAGGCGATCGCCGTCATCGCCGACCTCCCCAAGCCGATCACGCCCTGCGGCATGTGCCGCCAGGTGCTGGGCGAGTTCGGCGGCGAGACTGAGGTGATCTGCGCGAACCTCGCCGGGGACTCGATGGTCAAGACCGTCGGCCAGATGCTGCCCGACGCTTTCGACTTCGATCCGAGCAAGGTCTAGCACGCGCCGTGCTTCCCCAGGAGATCATCCGCAAGAAGCGCGACGGCGCCGCGCTCAACGAGGACGAGATCGCCTTCGCGGTGAAGGGCATCGCCGATGGCGGCTTTTCCGAAGCCCAGGTCTCCGCCTTCGCGATGGCGGTGTTCTTCCAGGGCATGACCGCCGCCGAACGCGTCGCCTTCACCCGCGCCATGACGCATTCGGGGCGCGTACTCGCTTGGGACGATCACGCGTTGGGCGGTCCGGTGCTCGACAAGCACTCGACCGGCGGCGTCGGCGACAAGGTCTCGATCATGCTCGCGCCCATCGTCGCGGCCTGCGGCGGCGTGGTGCCGATGATCTCCGGCCGCGGCCTCGGCCACACCGGCGGCACACTGGACAAGATGGGATGCATTCCCGGCTATAAGTGCGATCCCGACATCGAGACGTTCCAGCGCGTGACGCGGGAAGTCGGCTGCGCGATCATCGGTCAGACCGCCGACCTCGCGCCGGCCGACCGTCGCCTCTACGCCGTGCGCGACGTGACCGCGACGGTCGAATCCATCCCGTTGATCTCCGCCTCGATCCTGTCCAAGAAACTGGCCGCCGGCCTCCAGGGTCTCGCCATGGACGTGAAGACGGGTTCGGGCGCTTTCATGGCGGAGCCGGCGCAGGCGCGCGAGCTTGCGCAAACGCTGGTCTCGATCGGGCAGGGCGCCGGCCTTCCGATCACCGCGCTGATCACCGATATGGATTCCGTCCTGGGCACCACCGCCGGCCACACGCTGGAGATGATCGAGGCGCTCGATTATCTGACCGGCAGGGGCACGCGCGATGCACGCCTGCACGAAGTGACCATCGCGCTGGCGGCGGAGATGCTGCTGCTCGGCAAGTTGGTTCCCGATCTGGAAGAAGGCCGCGATGAGGCGCAGCAGGCCCTAGACTCCGGCCGTGCCGTCGAAGTGTTCTCGCGCATGGTCTCGGCCCTCGGCGGCCCCGCCGACTTCGTCGAGAAGTCTGAGACATATCTACAAAAGGCGCCGGTCGTGAAGCCGGTGATCGCCAGGCGCACCGGCTATGTGCAGCCCATGAACACGCGCCAGATCGGCGTCGAGCTGATCGACCTCGGCGGCGGCCGCCGCAAGACGAGCGATGTGCTGAACCTCGCGGTCGGCTTCTCCGAATTCGTCCAGGCCGGCATGAAAGTTTCCAGGGGCGACACGCTAGCGCTAGTCCACGCCGCCGACGAAGCCTCCGCCGCTTCCGCCGTCGCGGTCCTCGGCCGCATCCTCCATATCGACGACCCTGAGCCGGCGGCGCGAGCGATGGTGATGGAGCGGATAGTCGCTTAGACGGTTCCCCACATTCTAAGCCGCGCGACGCCGCCATCCGGGATGATGTTCAGCCGCACGAACTGGATCGGCTCATGCTTCGCGATCTCCACCGCGAACCGGTGCTCGCGGTCCGCCGACAGTTTCTGCTCGGGCAGCAGCACCGGCCAGTATATCGACTGCGTGATCAGCGATTCCTTCGGCAGCGTGCTCGGCGCGGCCGCCTGGATGAAACAACGGTCCGGAAAGTTGCCCTTGAAATGCGCCGTATCGACGATGATCTCCTCGATCCGCCCTGGCTTTGCGAGCTTGACGATCGACCAGTCATGCCCCGGTTCGCGGCGGCGCCGGGTCTCCCAGCCATCGCCCATATCGCGCGCCTTGCCCGGCGCCAGCATGTTGGAGACCTTGCCGAAATGCTCGTCATTCGCCGCCACCGGCAGCGCGCCGTTCTCCATAGCCGCGAGATCGGCGCGCTCGCCCGCCGTCCAGTCGCGCGCGACCTGGCCATAGACGCGCAGCCGCGCCACGCCGCCATCGGGAAAGATGTTCAGCCGCAAATGCGTCACCACGCCGGGCATCGCAACGCCGAGGAACAGCCGGTCATTGCCTTTGAGGGCCGTTGCCGGAACAAGCGGCTTCCATCCGCTTTGCGGATGCCGCTCGTCCGAATGGCACCACTCGATCGACGCCGCCGGTGGGTAATTGCCCGTGAAGTTCCGCGTGTCGATCTCGATCCCGTGGACGATGCCCGGTCTGCCCAGCCGCACGATGCAGGCATCATGTCCGGCATCGCGGCGGCGCCGGCTTTCCCAGCCGTCCATCCACTTGCCGTTCGCGTCGTACTTTCCCGGGATGAACACCGGCTCGGCGGGATCGATCAGCCGCTCCTTGGCGGCGAAGAAATCGTCGGTCGCGAACACGACCTCGCCGCCCAGCCGCGGCTGGGCCAAGTCCACCCAATTCTTTGCGAAGTCTTCCATGCCGTCTCTCTAGGTCAGGTCGCCGAGCCGCAGCCGTGCGATCTTGTGTATCTCGTCGAGCGCGGTGCGGAACTCGGTCTTCAGGTCGTTGTTCAGCCGCACGCGGAATTCGGCGAGGATCTCCTGCCGCGTGAAGCCCCGCACCGCCTTGATGAAGGGAAAGTCGAAGCGCGCCGCATAGTCCTCGTTCAGCCTGCGGAATTCGGTCAGCTCCTCGCGCGAGCAATTGTCGAGCCCAGCGCTCGCCTGCTCCGAGGTCGACTCGGTCGACATCTTCACGCGCCCGGCAAGGCTGGGATGCACGCTGATCAGCGCCAGTTTGGCCTTGTCATCGGCACTCTCGACGGCGCGCTGCAGCGCGGCCGCCAGGCCGTCCACGGTGTCGAACGTGTCGTGCGGCTCGCGCCGCCAAGCCTCCACGGCGAACCAGGGCGAATGCTCGTAAACGCCGCCGTAAATCCGCACGAACTCATGTTCGCTCAGTGTACTTGGTGGTCTGCGAAAACGGTCAGCCGGCATGAGGATGGAACTTAAGCCAGTGCCGCGCGATGTCGACGCGCCGGCAGAACCATACGTCCTTATGTTCGCTCACATAGCGCAGGAAGCGCTCCAGCGCCGCGAAGCGTCCCGGCCGCCCAGCGATGCGGCAATGCAGGCCGACCGACATCATCTTGGGTGCCGCCTCGCCCTCGGCATAGAGCACGTCGAACGTGTCCTTGAGGTATGTGAAGAATTGGTCGCCCGAATTAAATCCCTGCGCCGCGGCGAAGCGCATGTCGTTGGCATCCAGCGTGTAGGGCACGACGAGATGCGGCTTGCCGGCTTCCGTCACCCAGAACGGCAAATCGTCATTGTAGTCGTCGGCGTCGTAGAGGAACCCGCCATGCTCGACCACCAGCCGGCGCGTGTTCGGGCTGGTGCGCCCCGTGTACCAGCCGAGCGGCGCCTCGCCCGTCAGCCCCCGAAGCACCTCCACCGCCTTGGCGACATGCGCCCGCTCTGTCGCCTCGTCGACACATTGATAGTTGATCCAGCGATAACCGTGGCTGCAGATCTCGTGGCCGTCCTTCAGGAACGCATCGGCCATCGCCGGATAGCGCTCCAGCGCGGACGCCACGGCGAAGATCGTCACCGGCAGATCGTATTCGCGGAATAGCCGCAGCAGCCGCCACACGCCGGCGCGCGAGCCGTATTCGTAGATCGACTCCATGCTCATATGCCGGGCGCCCGGCACCGGCGCGGCATTGATGATCTCGGAGAGGAACGTCTCGGCGCCCTTATCGCCGTGCAGCACGGAGTTCTCGCCGCCCTCTTCGTAGTTGAGCACCACCTGCACCGCGATCCGCGCGCCGCCGGGCCAGCGCGGATGGGGCGGAGTTGCGCCGTAACCGATCAGATCGCGCGGATATTGGGCAGACACGTGCGGCACTCTCGTCTTGGCAACCCCACTATACACAAGGCGCTTTACAGCCCAAGCAGCGCGGCATCATCATGCGAATGAAGAAAGGTTGCTTCGTGGGACGCTTGACGACGCATGTCTTGGATACGGCGCATGGCTGCCCCGGCGCGGGGATCGCCGTGCGTCTGTATACGGACGATGGTTTCGGCCCCATCGCTGAGGCGACCATGAACGCCGACGGCCGCTGCGACGCGCCGCTGCTGGAGGGTCCGACGATGGCGCCTGGGCGCTACGTTCTGGCGTTCGAGACCGGCGCCTATTTCCGCAAGAAAGGCTTGGTGCTGCCGGAGCCGGCCTTCCTCGACACCGTGCGCATCGCATTCGGCATCGCCGACGCGTCGGCGCATTATCATGTGCCGCTGCTGCTCTCGCCCTACGGCTATTCCACCTATCGCGGCAGCTAGCGATGCGCGACACGGTCCGCTTCCGGCTCGACGGCACGCTGCACGAGATCCGCAATCCTGATCCGACCGAGACGGTGCTGCGCTGGCTGCGGACTCGCGCGGGCCGCCCCGGCACCAAGGAGGGTTGCGCCGAAGGCGATTGCGGCGCCTGCACCGTCGTGGTGGGCGAGGGCAAGGCGTGGCGCGCGGTCAACGCCTGCATCTTTTTCCTGCCGATGCTCGACGGCAAGACGCTGTTCACGGTCGAGAGCCTGAGCCCGCCCGATGGTCCGCTCCATCCCGTGCAGCAGGCGATGGTCGACACCAACGCCTCGCAATGCGGCTTCTGCACGCCGGGCTTCGTGATGTCGCTCTATGCGCACTATCTCAACGAGGGCGCGTGCGATCCCGCCACGATCCGCGACGTCCTCGCCGGCAATCTCTGCCGCTGCACTGGTTATGGCCCTATCGTCGAGGCGGCGAAGCGGATGAATGAATTCCCGCGCGCCGAAGGGCCGCAATCCGCTCCTCTCCATGACGAGGAAACCCTTGGCGCAGCGCGTCCGGATGGGGGTGCCAAAAGGTTCTTCTTCGCGCCGCGCACGATCTTGGATCTCGCGGTCCTTTATTACCAACATCCGGAGGCCACTCTTTTGGCCGGCGGGACTGATGTCGGGCTTTGGGTCACGAAGAAACTGCAAACGCTGCCGACCTTGATCTCCGTGAACGCGGTGGAAGAGCTTCGCCGGATTGTAGAGACGGAGGACGCTCTCGAAATCGGCGCCGCCGTTACTTACAGCGAAGCCCACGCGCCGCTTGCGCGGCTGCATCCCGACCTTGGCGAGTTGGTCCGCCGCCTCGGCTCCGTCCAGGTCCGCAATGCGGGAACCATCGGCGGCAATATCGCCAATGGCTCGCCTATCGGCGATTCCATGCCGCCGTTGATATCGCTCGGCGCGACGCTGGTCCTGCGGCGGGGCGAGACGCAAAGGCGGATAGCGCTCGAGGATTATTTCCTCGCTTATGGCAAGCAGGATCGCCAGCCGGCGGAATTCATCGAGAAGGTCGTCGTCCCGAAACTTGCGCCGGATGCGGCCTTTCGCGTCTACAAGCTTTCCAAGCGCTTCGACCAGGACATCTCCGCGGTCTGCGGCGCGTTCCTGTTCCGCCGCGACGGCGATGCGATCCGCGAGGCGCGCGTCGCGTTCGGCGGCATGGCGGTGACGCCCAGACGCGCCCGCGTTGCGGAAGCCGAACTTACCGGCAAGCCGTGGAACGAGGCCACGATCCGCGACGCGATGGCCGTTCTCGCCGACGACTTCACGCCGATCGGCGACATGCGCGCCTCGGCCGAATACCGCCAGATCGCCGCACGAAACCTTCTGCTCAGGGCATTCCACGAGATCGACGGCGCGCCGGCGACGCGCGTCCTCGACCTGGAGGCCCTCGATGGGTGAGCGCGCCCGGGCCGGCGCCGCGCGCCATCACGACAGCGCCGAGAAGCATGTCGCCGGCCGCGCCGTCTATATCGACGACATGCCGGAGCCTCCGGGCCTCGTCCACCTCGCCATCGGCCAAAGCACGCGGGCGCATGCCGGGATCGCGTCATTCGATCTTTCCGCGGTGCGCGCGGCGCCCGGCGTGGTCGCGGTGTTCACCGCACGCGATATTCCGGGCAGGAACGATGTCGGGCCCGTGATCCACGACGATCCGATCTTCGCCGAAGGCGAAGCGATGTATGCCGGCCAGTCGCTGTTCGCCGTTGCCGCCGAGACGGTCGAGCTCGCGCGCCGGGCGGCGCGGCTGGCCGGGATCGAATACGAAGACCTGCCGGCGATCCTCGATATCGATGCGGCCCGCGACGCCGGCTCCGAACTGGAACGGCCCCAGCGCATGGCGCTCGGCGACAGCGCGGCGGCGCTTGGCAGGGCGCGCAACCGCCTCTCGGGCCGCATCGTCATCGGCGGACAGGATCACTTCTATCTCGAAGGCCAGGTCGCGCTCGCCGTGCCGCAGGAGGATGGTGACGTCCTCGTCTATTCCTCGACGCAGCATCCTTCCGAGGTGCAGCACCTGATCGCGAACATGCTCGGCGTGCCGAGCAACGCGGTGACGGTCGAGGTCCGTCGCATGGGCGGCGCGTTCGGCGGCAAGGAAACGCAGGCCGCGCTTCCCGCCGCCATCGCCGCGCTCGCCGCGGCGAAATTGCGCCGGCCGGCAAAGCTGTGCCTGGACCGCGACGACGACATGACGCTGACCGGCAAGCGCCACGACTTCCAGATCGCCTACGACGTCGGCTTCGACGACGAGGGCCGCATCCAGGGCATCGAATTCGTGCAGGAGTCGCGCTGCGGCTATTCCACCGACCTGTCGCTCGCCATCGGCGACCGCGCCATGTTCCACGCCGACAACGCCTATTTCCTGAATAACGTCACGATCGAATCGCACCGTTATCGAACCCACACCGTGTCCAACACAGCTTTCCGGGGCTTCGGCGGGCCGCAGGGCATGATGGGCATCGAGCGCGTGATGGACGCCATCGCCTGGAACCTCGGCAAGGATCCGCTCGACGTGCGCAAGGCGAATTTTTACGGCGCCGCCCCGCGCAACGTCACGCCCTATCACCAAACGGTCGAAGACAATATCGCGCCGGACATCGTGGCGGCGCTCGAAGCGAAGGCGAACTACCGCGCGCGTCGCAAGGCGGTGGAGGCGTTCAACGCGGCGAACCGCATCCTGAAGCGCGGGCTGGCGCTGACACCGGTGAAATTCGGTATTTCCTTCACCACCACCCATCTGAACCAGGCGGGCGCGCTGGTGCATGTCTATGCCGACGGCAGCGTTCATCTGAATCACGGCGGCACCGAGATGGGGCAGGGCCTGATGACCAAGGTGGCGCAGATCGTCGCCGGCGAGTTCCGGATCGACGTGGAGCAGGTGAAGATCACCGCGACCACCACCGGCAAGGTGCCCAACACCTCGGCCACCGCGGCGTCCGCCGGCGCCGACCTGAACGGCATGGCGGCGCAGGCCGCCGCGCGCACGATCAAGGATCGGCTGGCCGCCTTCGCCGCCGCCGAATTCGGCTGCAAGCCGGACGAGGTCGTCTTTCGCGACAACCACGTCAGCGCGGGCCCGCGCCGCATGCGCTTCGCCGAGCTGGCCCGCGCGGCGCAGATCGGACGGGTGTCGCTGTCCTCGACCGGCTTTTACAAGACGCCGAAGATTCACTACGACCGCTCGCGCCACCAGGGCCATCCGTTCTACTATTTCGCCTATGGCGCGGCGCTGTCGGAGGTCGCGATCGACACGCTGACGGGTGAGAACCGCGTGCTGCGGGTCGACGTCATCCACGATGTCGGCCGCTCGCTCAATCCCGCCATCGACATCGGCCAGATCGAAGGCGGCTTCGTGCAGGGCATGGGCTGGCTCACCACCGAGGAACTGGTGTTCGACAATAAGGGCCATCTGCGCACACACGCGCCCTCGACTTATAAGATACCGGCCTGCAGCGATCACCCGCCGGTGTTCAACATGGAGCTTTGGCCGCACGATAACCGCGAGGAGACCGTGCACCGCTCCAAGGCCGTTGGCGAGCCGCCGTTGATGCTGGCGCTCTCGGTGTTCTCGGCGCTGACCGACGCGGTCGCGAGCGTCGCCGATCACCGCAAGTTGCCCGATCTCGACGCGCCGGCGACGCCGGAGCGCATCCTGGCCGCCGTCGAGAAGCTGCGCGCATGACGGCATGGTGGCGCCGGGCATCCGAACTGGTCGCACGGGGCGAGGCGGGTGTGCTTGTCACCGTCTGCTGCGTTGCGGGCTCGGCGCCGCGCGAGGCGGGGACCAAGATGCTCGTCTGGGCGGACGGCCAGTCCGGCACGGTCGGCGGCGGCAATCTCGAATTCGTCGTCGTGGACCAGGCGCGCAAGATGCTGGCGGCCGGTGCCGCGCACCGTTTCCAGAGCTATCCGCTCGGTCCGCTGCTTGGACAATGTTGCGGCGGCCGCGTCGGCATGCTGCTCGAACGCGTCGATATCGCCGCGACCGGTTGGCTGGAGGCTATCCGGGCGGCGGAAGACAGTGGCGACGCCTACGCGATCCATTCGGTGCTCGAACCCGGCCGCGTCGAAAAGCGTATCTTCGGCCGCAACGAAGTGAAGGCCTTGCCGGCAGATGCGGTCGTCCTGACGGCCCGCACCGGCGCGCGCATCGATCCCGCCGCGGCGAAGATCGATACCGAAGGACTTTCCATCGTCGAGCACGTCGATCCACGCCCATTGCTCCTGATGTTCGGCGCCGGCCATGTCGGCCGCGCCCTGGCGCCCATCGCCGCCAGCCTGCCGCTGCGCGCGCGCTGGTACGACACGCGGCTGGAATTCGGCGCGGTCGACGGCCCGCTCCAGCCCATCATCGCCGACGATCCCGTGGCGCTGGTGGCCGCCGCGCCCACCGGCGCGCTGCACCTGATCTTCACCCAAAGTCATTCGCTCGATTATGACCTGGCCCGCGCGGTCCTGGCGCGGGGCGATTTCCTCTATTGCGGCCTGATCGGTTCGGCGACCAAGCGGGCGCGGTTCGAGAAGCGGCTGCTCGCCGACGGCATCGCGCGCGCGATGCTGCCGCGCCTTGTCTGCCCCATTGGCAGCATCGGCCTGGTCTCGAAAGATCCCGCCGTGCTCGCCGTGGCGGTTGCCGCCGAGTTGATGCTCACGATAGAAGCCCGCGCCGCCGCGCGCGCATCCAAGGCCGTCCATGTTCGCTGATTTCGTTCCCTGGCTTGAACTGGCGGTGCGCTGGCTGCACATCGTCACCGGCATCGCCTGGATCGGCGCCTCGTTCTATTTCGTCTGGCTCGACGGCAACATCCGCAAGGCGGAGGGCGGCAATCCGCTGGTCGCGGGCGAACTCTGGGCCGTCCATGGCGGCGGCTTCTATCACAATCAGAAATACCTCGTGGCGCCCGAGCATCTGCCGCCCCATCTGCACTGGTTCAAATACGAGGCCTATTTCACCTGGATCAGCGGCTTCCTGCTGCTCGCGGTGATCTATTACATCGGCGCCGACCTCTACCTGATCGATCGCGCCAAGCTGGCGCTCAGCGCGCCCGAGGCGATCGGCATCTCGCTCGCCTTCCTGGCCGGCGGCTGGCTCGTCTATGACGGACTGTGCCGCTCGCCGCTCGGCAGGAGCGGTCTGCTGTTCGGCGCGGTGTGGTTTCTCATTCTCACCGTGGCCGGCTGGGGTCTGACCCGCGTTTTCAGCGACCGCGCCGCCTTCCTGCATGTCGGCGCCATCGTGGGCACCGCGATGGTCGCCAACGTCTTCTTCGTCATCATCCCCAACCAGAAGAAGGTCGTCGCCTCCATGCTGACGGGCGAGACGCCGGATGCGCGGCTCGGCCTTCAGGCAAAACAGCGCTCGCTGCATAACAACTACATGACCCTGCCGGTCCTGCTGGCGATGATCAGCGTCCACTTCCCGATGCTCACCGGCAGCCCGATCAACTGGCTGCTGCTCGCCGCGCTCAGCATCTGCGGCATCATGATCCGCCATTTCTTCAACCTGCGGCACAAGGGCCAGATCAATTACGGCCTCGCCGTCGCCAGCGCCGCCATGTTCGTGTTTACCGCGCTGATCGCCGTCGATGTGCAGCACGGCGCCGGGCAAGCCCCGCCGGCGCAACTGCCCTTCGCGACGGTGCGCGCCATCTTGGACAAGCATTGCATCATGTGCCACGCGGCGCATCCGACCCATGCGGGGATTGCCCTCCCGCCGGCCGGGCTCGACTTCACCCGCGACACGGTTCTGCGTAGCAATGCCTCCCGCGTATTGCTGCAGGCTGTGACGACCAAGACCATGCCGCTCGGCAACGAGACCGGCATGACAGATGCCGAGCGCGCCGCGCTCGGCGCCTGGATCCGCCAGGGGGCGCATATAAGATGACCCGCCTGCTGCATCCTGTGCCGCTGACAACCGAAGCCTTCGCGCCCTTCGGCGACGTGGTGGAAGCCGCGGGTCTATCCCTTTCCATCAACCATGGCGCGACGCAGAAATTCGCCGACCTCGCGCGCATCGCACTGGGCGAGGACGGCCGCGCCGCGGTGCACCTCTATCGCTCGACGCCGCCGGCCTTTCCCTTCGCGCTGGGCGTGATGGAGAACCATCCTTTGGGCAGCCAGATGTTCATGCCGCTGTCGGGTCGGCCCTATCTCGTGGTGGTGGCGCTGGCGGGGCCGTTCGATCCGCTCGCGGTCCGCGCCTTCGTCGCGGGCGCGGGGCAGGGCGTGAACCTCGCGCCGGGCGTCTGGCATCATTTCAATCTCGCGCTCGGCGGCGTCAGCGATTTCCTCGTCATCGACCGGGAAGGCCCGGGCGAGAACTGCGAAGAGATCGCGCTCGACGGTTCGCTCCTGCTCGCCGCGCCGGAGACGACCTGATGGCGCGGCAAGCCTATCGCGCGAGCGTCTTTCATCTGCGGGACGACCCCGGCATCGTGCCGCCGGCCGAAACCTATTTCTCCCGATGGCGCGCTGGTGGTGGAGGACGGTCACGTCGTCCAGGCCGGCCCCTGGGACGCGATCGTTCCGACGCTCGGCGCCGATGTCGTCGTCACGCATTTCGAAAACGCCCTGATCGTTCCAGGCTTCGTCGACGCGCATGTTCATTATCCACAGCTCGACATGATCGCCTCGCCCGGCGGCCAGCTTCTGGACTGGCTCGCGAATTATACCTTTCCGGCCGAGACACGCTTCGCCGACAAGGCGGTGGCCGCCGAAGCGGCCGCGTTCTTCCTCGACCAGCTTCTTGCCAACGGCACGACGACGGCGCTTGTGTTCGCGACGGTGCACAAGGCGTCGGTCGAGGCGCTGTTCGACGCGGCGCTCGTCCGCAACATGCGCCTCGCCGCCGGCAAGGTGCTGATGGACCACAACGTGCCGGCCGATCTCTGCGATACGGCGGAGTCGGGCTATGCCGAAAGCGCCGCGCTGATCCACGCCTATCACGGCAAAGGCCGGCTGAGCTATGCGGTGACGCCGCGCTTCGCGGCGTCGTCGAGCGGGCGCCAGCTCGAACTGTCGGCGCGACTCCTGCGCGAGCACCCGGGCATCCTGTTGCAGACCCATCTGTCCGAGAACGCCGACGAGATCGGGCTGGTCCTGCGTACCTATCCCCGACTGCTCCGACTATCTCGGCGTCTACGAGAAATTCGGCCTGGCGACCGACCGTTCGGTCTTTGCCCATTGCATCCATCTTTCGCCGGACGAGTGGCGGCGGATGGGCGCGCGCCGCTCGACCGTGGCGTTCTGTCCGACCTCGAATCTCTTCCTCGGCAGCGGGTTGTTCGACCTCGCGGCGGCCGAGCGCGAAGATGTCCCTGTCGGGCTCGGCACCGATATCGGCGCCGGCACGTCGCTCTCCCTGCTCCAGACCATGAACGAAGCCTACAAGGTCGGCCAGCTGCGCCGGCAATCGATCGACGCGTTCAAGCTGTTCTATCTGGCGACGCTCGGCGGCGCCAAGGCGTTGAAGATGGACGACAAGATCGGCAATTTCGCGCCCGGCAAGGAGGCGGATTTCGTGGTCGTCGACACCGCCGCGACGCCGCTGCTCAGGCGGCGGATGGGCTACGCAAATTCGCCGGACGAAGCGCTGTTCGTCCTCGCGATGCTGGGCGACGACCGCGCGGTGCGCGAGACATACGTGATGGGGACGCGGGCATACCGCCGCTAGCTCCGCTTCACATCCAGCCCACCGCGCTCGCGAATGAACGTCACCACCGTGTCGAGCCCCTGGCCGGTTTTCAGGTTCGTGAACACGAAAGGCCGCTCGCCGCGCATCTTCTTCGCGTCGCGATCCATCACGGACAGATCGGCGCCGACGTAAGGCGCCAGATCGATCTTGTTGATGATCAAACAGATCCGACCGCGTGATGCCGGGACCGCCTTTGCGCGGGATCTTGTCGCCCGCCGCGACGTCGATGACGTAGAGCGTGATGTCCGCCAGTTCCGGCGAGAAGGTCGCCGCGAGATTGTCGCCGCCGCTCTCGATGAAGATCGCATCGAGGCCGGGGAATTTCGCGCTCATATCGGCGACGGCGGCGAGGTTGATCGAGGCGTCCTCGCGGATCGCGGTATGCGGGCAGCCGCCGGTCTCGACGCCCAGGATGCGCTCGGGCACCAGCGCGCCGGAGCGCGTGAGGAACTCGGCGTCCTCGCGCGTGTAGATGTCGTTGGTGATCGCGGCGATGTTGTAGCGCTCGCGCATCGCCTTGCAGAGCCTGTCCATCAACGCGGTCTTGCCCGAGCCGACCGGCCCGCCGACTCCGATGCGCAATGCGGTGGTCCATGAGCGGAACAGCCTCGTGTACTGGGTTTCGTGGGCGATGGAGGTCCATTCGACGACCGGCGCGGCGGCGCCGACATCGGCGGGGTCGCGGCGCGGCACGGCGCGCGCCGCGGCGATCACTGCCGGCTGCAGCGGCCGCCAGGATGCGCTGGCCCGCCGTCTGGCCGAGCGGCACGAGCCGGATGCCGGCGGAAACGAGGTTGCTCACAACCGAATGGAAGAATGCAACAAGCGTCTGTTCGAGCGCGATGGCCCCGTACGCCGCCGCGATGCCGACGGCGGAGGGATTAGGGCACCCAATCGTCGTCGAGCAGGCGCGCCAGATGGCCGTTCGCCTCGGCGTCGTGCCACGCCGCGCGGAACGCCGCGACGAAAGCCTGGCCCTGCGCGCGATGCTCGCGTTCGAATTCGAGGGGTCGGCACGAAGGCGCGGGCCTCTTCCAAGGCCGACGCCAACCCGGCGCGGTCCGCCCGCCGCACCGCCTCATAGGCCGCCCGCAGCATGGCGCCGTTGACGGGGCCAAACTCATGCGCGAGGCCGGCGTCGATCCAGTCGCGCAAGCTCTCCTCGTCGCGGACGAGGCCCGCTTCCACCGCGTATTCGATGCCGTGCGAATAGCTGAAGGCGCCGACCGGGAAGGACGGCGACAGCCAGCTCATCAGCCGATAGAGCGCGTCCGCCTCAGTGGTCATGGTCGTGGCCATGGTGATGGTGCCCGGTGTTCTCCGCGCTATAGGCGCCGCTCTCTGGCGCGAAGGGCGCGCTGTGGCGATGGACGTGGGCACCGAGGCCCTCGATCATCTCGACCAGCACGTGGTCGTCGCGGATGCGCAACGATCCGTCCTTCAGAACCTGCACCGGAATGTGCCGGTTGCCGATATGCCAGGCGATGCGCGCGGTCTCGGCGACCGAATGGGTATGCACGTCGGCGACCGGCTCATCCGCCGCCACCACCTGGATCACGCCGCCGTCTTCCAGCGCCAGACCTTCGCCATGCTGCAAGGTGCGCGGCTTGTCGAGATCGAGCAGGAAAGCTTCGCCCGCCGTGTCGGTCAACGTGATGCGGCGGCGGTAGCGGTCGTCGAAAGCGAGTTTCACCACGCCCACGCTGTCGTGCCAGGTACCGATGGGAAGAACTTTGATCGCGCGCCGCATGGTCAGAACAGGAAATAGCGCTGCGCCAGCGGCAACACGCTCGCCGGTTCGCAGGTGAGGAGCACGCCATCGGCGCGCACCTCATAGGTTTCGGGATCGACCTCGATATGCGGCGTGGCGCCGTTCAGCACCATGTCGGTCTTCTTCACCATGCGGGTGCCGGAAACGGTCAGCGCCTGGCGTTGCAGCTTCAGCTTCTCCGGCACGCCGGCTTCCAGCGCGGCCTTGGAGACGAAGGTGAAGCTGCTCGCCGCCATCGCGCCGCCGTAACCGGCGAACATCGGGCGGTAATGCACCGGCTGCGGCGTCGGGATCGAGGCGTTGGGATCGCCCATCGCGGCCATGGCGATGGTGCCGGCCTTGAGCACGAGATCCGGCTTCACGCCGAAGAACATCGGTTTCCACAGCACGAGGTCGGCGATCTTGCCCGTGGCGATGGAGCCGACATGCGCCGCGATGCCATGGGTGAGCGCCGGATTGATGGTGTATTTCGCGATGTAGCGCTTCACGCGCAGATTGTCGTTGTCGCCGACCTCTTCGGGCAGGCGGCCGCGCTGTTTCTTCATCTTGTCGGCGGTCTGCCAGGTTCGGATCAGCACCTCGCCGACGCGGCCCATCGCCTGGCTGTCCGACGAGATCATCGAGAACGCGCCGATGTCGTGCAGGATGTCCTCCGCCGCGATGGTCTCCTTGCGGATACGGCTTTCGGCGAAGGCGACGTCCTCCGGGATGCGCTTGTCGAGATGATGGCAGACCATCAGCATGTCGAGATGCTCGTCGATCGTGTTCACCGTGTAGGGCCGGGTCGGATTGGTGCTCGACGGCAGCACGTTCATTTCGCCCGCGAGCTTGATGACGTCCGGCGCATGGCCGCCGCCGGCGCCCTCGGTGTGGAAAGCATGGATCGTCCGGCCCTTGAACGCCGCGATGGTGTCGGCGACGAAGCCGCTCTCGTTCAGTGTGTCGGTGTGGATCGCCACGGCAATGTCGAAACGGTCCGCCACGCTCAGGCAATTGTCGATGGCCGCCGGCGTGGTGCCCCAATCCTCGTGAAGTTTCAGCCCGCAGGCGCCGGCCGCGATCTGTTCCTCGAGCCCTTCCGGCAGCGCCGCATTGCCCCTTGCCGAAGAAGCCGATATTCACCGGCAAGCCGTCGGCCGCCTGCAGCATGCGCGCGAGATGCCATGGCCCCGGCGTGCAGGTCGTGGGTTGGTGCCCTCGGCCGGCCCGGTGCCGCCGCCGAGCATGGTGGTGACGCCGGAGGCGATGGCGTCTTCGGTCTGCTGCGGACTGATCCAGTGGATATGGCTGTCGATGCCGCCGGCGGTGAGGATGCGCCCCTCGCCGGCGATGATCTCGGTGCCCGGGCCGATGATGATGTCCACGCCCGGCTGAACGTCGGGATTGCCGGCCTTGCCGATGCCGAAGATGCGGCCGTCGCGCAGGCCGACATCGGCCTTCACGATGCCCCAGTGGTCGACGATCAGCGCGTTGGTGATCACGGTATCGACGGCGCCGCCGGCGCGGCTCACCTGGCTCTGGCCCATGCCGTCGCGGATCACCTTGCCGCCGCCGAATTTCACTTCCTCGCCATGGATCGTCCTGTCGTCCTCGACCTCGATGATGAGATCCGTGTCGGCGAGCCTTACACGGTCGCCCTTGGTCGGCCCGTAGATGCGGGCATAGGCCGCGCGGTCGATGGTGAAGGCCATCAGAGCTTTCCTCCGACGCGACCCTTGAAGCCGTGCACGATGCGCGCACCGGCATAGGGAACGAGCGTGACCTCGCGCTCCTGGCCCGGCTCGAAGCGCACCGCGGTTCCGGCCGGCACGTCGAGCCGCCAGCCGCGCGTCTTCTCGCGCTCGAACACCAGCGCATCGTTCACTTCGAAGAAGTGATAGTGCGAGCCGACCTGCACCGGCCGGTCGCCGCTGTTCGCCACCGTGATCGTCAGCGTCGGGCGGCCCTCGTTGAGGACGATGCTGCCGGAAGCGGGAAAGACTTCGCCGGGGATCATGGCGTCACCGGATCGGATTGTGGACGGTGACGAGCTTGACGCCGTCGGGGAAGGTCGCCTCGACCTGCACCTCGTCGATCATCTCGGCGACGCCGTCCATGACATCGGCGCGCGTCAGCACGGTCGCGCCCTCCTGCATCAGCGCCGCCACGCTCTTGCCGTCGCGCGCGCCCTCCACGACGTGGTCGGTGATCAGCGCGATCGCCTCGGGATAGTTGAGCTTGACCTTCCGCTCCCGCCGGCGGCGCGCCACCATCGCGGCCATCGCGATCAACAGCTTGTCCTTCTCGCGCGGCGTCAGATGCATCAGATGCTCCAGAGGCGCGGCAGGGTGGGCGGCAATCCGCCGGCTTGCGCGCGCAGCGTTTTCCAGATTTTCGCGAAGGCGTCGCGCAGGGCAAGCGCATTGGCGCCGAGAAGCCTGACGATCAGCAGGCGCGGAACGAGGTGGCGCCGATGCGCAAGCCATTGCCGGCCGCCGCCAGGTCGCGCACCGTCTGCAAATGTCCGGCCGCGTCGTCGCCCGCATAGATCAGCGAACCATAGGCCGCCGCGCCGCCGAAGGTCGCCTTGCGGCTCAGCAGCGTTTCGATGTCGCCGTCGAGATGCAGGGCATCCTTCCATCTGAGGCGTCCGTCACGCCCGCGAAACTCCCACACATCGTGCACCAGGCCGCGCGTCAGCGTCTCGCCCCGCGCGGCGCGGCCGAAGACGAGGATGCCGCCGGTCAGGCAGCGTGCCCCGTCGTCCAGATGGAGCTGCGTACGGCGGCGCAGTCGCGCGCCGTCGAACAGGATCGTTTCCTGCGGCAGATATTCGAGCCAGGCGCCGCGCCCCGCGTGAAGCTCCGTCTCGACGATGCAGTCGGCGCCGAGCGAGCGATAGACCTTCTCCGCCGCCTGGCCGATCACCAGGGCGCGCGCGGCGTCGCCGAGCCGTATCGCCATGTCCAGCCGGTCGCCGCCGACGAGGCCGCCGGAGACGCAGGCGATGGCCGCCAGAAAGATGTCGCCACGCTCGGCCAGCGGGAACAGGACCCGCAGCGGCTGCGCCTGGTAGAGATCGGCGAGCGCCGTGGCGCCGTCCGGCATGCGCTTCAGTTCGAGACGGACCTCGCCGCCGCGTCGCGGCGCCGGCGCCTTCGTCCACGGGCCGTAGGCGACGTTGGTTGTTTCGCTCGCGCGCATCGTCGCGACGGTAGTGGAGGGCGCCCGGCCTTACAACGCCGCGGCGTGCCGAAGAATCGGCCAGACTGGCGGAAGTTTGCGCACCTCTCGACAAGAGCGTTTCCGCGCCTTAACAGACCCGATGACAGACCCGAGCCGCTTCATCGCCGGCCTGCCGAAGGCCGAGCTCCACCTGCATCTCGAAGGCAGCCTGGAACCGGAACTGATGTTCGCAGCGGCCGGCCGCAACCATGTCGCCATTCCGTTCAAGAGCGTCGAGGAGGTGCGGGCCGCCTACAGCTTCTCGAACCTGCAGGACTTCCTCGACATCTATTACCAGGGCGCCGCTGTGCTGCGCACCGAGGAGGATTTCTTCGACCTCACCGCCGCCTATCTCGCCCGGGTCGCGGCCGACGGGGCGCGGCATGTGGAAGTGTTCTTCGATCCGCAAACGCACACCGCGCGCGGGATTCCCTTCGGCCGTCGTCGCCGACGGCATGCTGCGCGCGCTGAAGCAGGCGAAACCGAACGCGGCATCACCTCCAAGCTCATCCTGTGCTTCCTGCGTCATCTCGACGAGGACGACGCTCTGGCGACGCTGAAGAGCGCCGAACCTTATCTCGACCGCATCGCAGGCGTGGGTCTCGACTCGTCCGAACTCGGCCATCCGCCGTCGAAATTCGTCCATGTTTTCGATGCGGCGCGCGAGCGCGGCCTGAAACGCGTCGCGCATGCGGGCGAGGAGGGTCCGCCCGAATATGTCTACGAAGCGCTGGACATCCTGCATG
Source organism: Rhizomicrobium sp. (assembly GCA_037200045.1). Taxonomy (NCBI): domain Bacteria; kingdom Pseudomonadati; phylum Pseudomonadota; class Alphaproteobacteria; order Micropepsales; family Micropepsaceae; genus Rhizomicrobium; species Rhizomicrobium sp. The sequence continues at coordinate 1,166,575 of JBBCHM010000002.1, read as the reverse complement.
TCGACCGGCTCGACCACGGCAACCGTTCGCTCGAGGACCCGGCGCTGGTGACGCGGCTGGCGCGCGAGCACATGACGCTGACGGTGTGTCCGCTGTCGAATCTCAAGCTCTGCGTCGTGAAGGACATGAAGCAGCATCCTTTGAAGAGATGTTGAACGCCGGCCTGCGCGCGACGGTGAACTCCGACGATCCGGCCTATTTCGGCGGCTATCTCAACGACAACTACAACGCGGTGGCCGAGGCATTGGCGCTGACGCGCGACGATCTCGTCACGCTGGCGAAGAACAGCTTCCTGGGCTCGTTCCTGAACGCGGGCGAAAAAGCCAAGCACATCGCCGCGATCGACGCCTATGCGGCGACGCAGCCTTCGGCTTGAATGCAGTTGTCGGGATATGTGGGATTTGGTGCGTGGACCGACTCGGTTCAAGGGGTGCGCGGAAATAAATCCGTAGACGGAGTTATCCGACAGCCGGTTCACGCGGAGGCGCGGAGAACGCGGAGATTTTGAGATTGCCGCGAGGATAAGTTTTGCGCCGCGCCGCAGCGAACGATATTTTGTTTCGCGAAAATATTTCTGCTGGGAGCTTACCCTCCCTCAAGGGGAGGGTAGGTCTATCGAAACGCCGGTTCGGTGAAGCTGCGCAGCTTGCGCGAGTGCAGCGTGCCGGCGCGGGCTTCCTCGCGCATGTATTCCAGTGCCTTGATGCCGATCTGCAGATGTTGGCCGACGCGCTCTTCGTAGAAGGCGTCCGCCATGCCGGGCAGCTTGATCTCGCCGTGCAGCGGCCGGTCCGAAACGCACAGCAGCGTCCCGTACGGCACGCGGAAGCGGTAGCCGTTGGCGGCGATGGTCGCCGATTCCATGTCGATGGCGATGGCGCGGCTCTGGTTGAAGCGCATGGCGAGCTCGGCGAAGCGCAGCTCCCAATTGCGGTCGTCGGTCGTCACCACGGTGCCGGTGCGCAGGCGTTCCTTCAGCACCTTGCCGGCCAGTCCCGTCACCGCCGTCACCGCGCGGGCGAGCGCCAGTTGCACCTCCGCGATGGTCGGCACCGGAATGGCGAGCGGCAGCGCGCCGTCGAGCACATGATCGTCGCGCAGATAGGCGTTGGCGAGCACATAGTCGCCGAGGCGCTGGCTGGCGCGCAGCCCGCCGCAATGGCCGACCATCAGCCACACATGCGGCCGCAGCACCGCGAGGTGATCGGTCACCGTCTTGGCGTTCGACGGGCCGACGCCGATATTGATCAGCGTGATGCCTTCGCCGTTCGGCTGCACCAGGTGATAGGCGGGCATTTGCGGCATCTTGGCGAGCGGCGGCGCGGTCGGCTCCTTGCCCTTCTCGGTGACGCGCATGCCCGGCTCGATGAAGCGCAACGCGCGGCCCGCCTCGATCTCGGCCAGCCCATAGCCGACGAACTCGTCGATATAGCGCTGGTAGTTGGTGAACAGCACGAAGCTCTGGAAGCTTTCCGGGCTCGTGCCGGTGTAGTGGCGCAGCCGGTGCAGCGAATAGTCGACGCGCTCGGCCGGGAACAGCGACAGCGGCCCGTCCTCGACCCCGTCCCAGCGGCCGCCGTCGACGATGGTGTCGTGCGCCGCGTCGAGCCGGGGCAGGGGGAAGTGCTGCGCCAGCTCGGCGCGCTCATCGGCCGACATCGCGGCCGCGGCGCGCTCCACCGCGAAGGTCAGCGGGATCCTGGTGCGGCTCTTGCCGACGAACATCTCCGCCTTGCAGTTCTGCGTCAGCAGCGTGATCTGCTCGGTGAGATAGCCCTTGAACAGGCGCGGCGCGGTGATCGTGGTACCGTAGAAGCCGGGCTTGGGCACCTTGCCGAAGGCCAGCGGCGTGGAGCGCGGCACCTGCTCCACCTCGATCCCGAGATAGGGATAGACCGGATGTTTGAGCGGCTTGCGGTCGCCCTTGGCGAAGGCCTCGAAATTCTTCTCGATCTGCGCGATGGCCGCGTCGTAGAGCTCGATCAGCCGCTCGACCACTTCCTCGACGCTGCGGCAGCGCCGGGGCTCGGTGCCGGGAAAATTTCCGAATTTCGGTCCGTCGGCCGCCATCAGAGGAACGAGGTCCCCACGTTGAGCGGCGCGATGCCGAGATGGGCGGCGCAGGACTGGCCGATATCGGCGAAGGTGCTGCGTTCGCCGATCGGTCCCGGCGTCACGCCCGGTCCGAAGGCGATGACGGGCACGAATTCGCGGGTGTGGTCGGTCCCCGGCCAGGTCGGGTCGCAGCCGTGATCGGCGGAGAACACCACGAGATCGTCCTGGCGCAGCGCCGCCGTCAGTTCGGGAATGCGCGCGTCGAACGCCTCGAGCGCGCCGGCATAGCCCGCGACGTCGCGGCGGTGGCCGAACAGCGTGTCGAAGTCGACGAAATTGGCGAAGATGATCGCGTCCTTGGGGCCGGTTCTCACCTCGTCCATCATCCGGTCGAACACTTCGTCATTGCCGAACGCCTTGACATATTTGGTGATGCCCTTCGCGGCGAAGATGTCGGAGATCTTGCCGATGCCGACGACTTGCCGTCCCGTCGCCGCGTAGCGGTCGAGCAGGGTCGGCGCGGTGGGCGGCATGGCATAGTCGTGGCGGTTGCCGGTGCGCTTGAACGCGCCGGGCTTCTCGCCGACGAAGGGCCGCGCGATGACGCGGCCGATATTGTAGGCGTCGACCAGCTTGCGCGCGATGTGGCAGCATTCGTAGAGCCGCTCGAGCCCGAAATGCGTTTCGTGCGCCGCGATCTGATAGACCGAATCGGCGCTGGTATAGACGATCGGCTTGCCGGTCGCGATGTGCTCCTCGCCGAGCCGGTCGATGATCTCGGTGCCCGAGGCGTGACAATCGCCGAGGATCCCGGGCACGCCGGTCCGCGCGATGAAGTCCTTCGTCAGCTTGGCGGGAAAGGTCGGGACGGTGCGGGGGAAGAAGCCCCAATCGTATTCGACCGGCAGGCCCATCATCTCCCAATGGCCGCTCGGCGTGTCCTTGCCGCGGCCGAGTTCGGCGGCATAGCCATAGCGGCCGACGATCCGGCCCGGCGCCGGCATCGTCACGTCCGGATCGGCACCCTTCGCCGCCTCGCCGAGGCCGAGGCCGAGGAAATTCGGGATGTCGAGCGGACCGCTCTTGCCCGACGGCCGCTTCAGGCCCTCGACGCAGGCCTTGGCGATATGCCCGAAGGTGTTGGCGCCCGCGTCGCCGAAGCGCGCCGCGTCGGGCGCGGAACCGAGGCCGAAGGAATCCAGAACGCCGACGATCGCGCGCAAATCGAATGGTCCGTCTCTTTGCGCCAGCGTACAGATTGTTGCCGCGCACGGAAATATATAGTTGGTCCGGGCGGCATAGCCGATGGAGAGAAGCATGGCAAAGGCGGACGAGATCGAGCGCGGCACCGCCGCCATCCGGGCCGCCCTGACCGGCTCGTTCCCGAAGACGGCGCTGATCCTGGGCAGCGGCCTCGGACCGCTGGCGGAAAAGATCGCGGACGCGACCGACATTCCCTATGGCGACATTCCGGGTTTTCCGGTGCCGACCGTCGCCGGCCACCAGGGCCGCTTGCGGGTCGGAACGCTGGCCGGTCATCCCGTCGCCTGCATGCAGGGCAGGCTGCACGCTTACGAAGGCCATCCGGCGCAGGCCATCGCGGTGCCGATCCGCATCCTGCGGCGCCTGGGCGTGGAGCGGCTGATTCTCACCAATGCTTCGGGCGGCCTCAAGCCGCATCTGCCCGCCGGCACGCTGATGCTGGTGGAGGACCACATCAACTTCTCCGGCCAGAACCCGCTGATCGGGCCGAACGACGAGAGCTTCGGCCCGAGGTTTCCGGATCTGTCGCATGCTTACGATCCGGGCCTGCGCGCGCGGTTCGAAGCGGCGGCGCGCAAGACCGGCGTGGAACTCGCGCGCGGCGTCTATGTCTATGTCCTTGGACCCAGTTTCGAAACGCCGGCGGAAATCCGCATGTTCGCGGCGCTGGGCGCCGACGCGGTCGGCATGTCGACGGTTCCTGAATGCATCGCGGCGGTTCATTGCGGCATGCGGGTCGCCGCGCTTTCGGTGATCACGAATCTCGCCGCCGGTCTCAGCGCCGCGCCGCTGACACATCAAGAAACCTTGAGCGAAGCCGCCAAGGCCTATGACCGGGTGGAGAAACTTTTCCTGTGCTTTTTCGCCGCGCCATCGGAATAGGCAACCGGCCTGATTTTTTTTGACGAGATTTAGAAAAATTTCTCAAACGCGCTCTCGATTGCATTTCAATTGCGCAACGCGGGCAAATCAGTTGCACAACGCGTGCAAAATTTCGGCAGGCATCACGATTGATAGCGGCGTGGTAAAATACACACGCAAGTAGTCGCAAATCTGCCAACGACGACACTTAGATTGACGATGCCGATTGGCGAAGACAAATTGCTGCAAGCGCGAGCGCTCGGTTGGGTCAATTAAAACCGGCGTGAAACGCATTCTGAGGGTTCAAGACGCCTGGGATCGAAGAGTGCCAGCGGTAGCGCGTCGATGGCGGCGCATACCGTTTCGAGATTCCATTTTTATGAGGGGAAGTCCATGACGAAGCCTAACAAGAAGTCGCTCCTTCTGGGAGCGACGGCCCTGACGTTTGCTGTTCCGCTGTTGACGGGGGCCGCTTTCGCGCAATCGACAGGCACGCAAGAAGTGGAAACCGTTGTGGTTACCGCCGAGCGGACGCAATCCGATGGCCTGATGAACGCCGCGCCGATCTCCAAGGAGCGCTCGACGATCACCAGCGAATTCCTCCGGACTCAGACCGCCGGCCAAACGGTGTTCCAGTCGCTCAACTTCATGCCGGGCGTGAATTTCACCAACAACGATCCCTATGGTTCGAGCGGCGGCAACATCCGCATGCACGGCCAGGACGGCAATCACATCTCCCTGACGCTCGACGGCATGCCGCTCAACGACACGGGCAACTACGCGATCTACACCAACCAGCAGCTCGACCCCGAAGTCGTCGACCGCGTCAGCGCCAACCAGGGATCGACCGACGTCGACAGCCCGACCGCGGCGGCAACCGGCGGCGTCATCGCCATCATCTCCGACCATCCGCATGACGATTTCGGCGCCGAGGCCGTCCTCACCGGTGGCTCGTACAGCGACCAGCGCTATTTCGGCCGCGTCGATTCCGGCGCGTTCGGTCCGTGGGACACCAAGGCGTTCGCCTCGCTCTCCTGGCAGGACTACGACAAGTACAAAGGCCCGGGCGACCTGAAGAAGTGGCAGGCTAACGTCAAGTTCCAGCAGGACTTCGGCGATCTGGGCTGGATCACGCTCGCGGGCCACTGGAACAGCAATCGCAACAATTCCTACTACGCCGAAGACTATGTGCCGAACACGACCAACTTCTCCGGAACGCTTGCCGGCACCATCGACCTGATCAAGGGGCCCGATGGCTATATCGCCAACCCCGCAAACACCACTGGCGCCAGTTTCGGCGGCACGGGCTGGGACCGCGACTATCAGGCCACCTGCGCCTACACGACGCCGGTCGCCGGTCACGCCGACAGCACGATGACCACCTGCGGCAACTTCTACAAGGTGAAGATCAACCCGTCCGACACGGGCAATATCCGCATGCAGTCGCTGTGGCACCTAACCAGCGCGCTCACCGTCACGGCCGACGCAAACGTCCAATATGTCCTGGCCAATGGCGGCGGCGCGTTCTCGTTCAAGGAGAACAGCCCCCAGCTGATCGGCGCCACCACCGGCGTCGGCGCCTCCACCACGCCGTTCCACTGCATCCCGGGTCAGGGCTGCGACCTGAACGGCGACGGTGACGTGATGGACAGCGTCGAGCTTTACCAGCCCAGCACGACCAACACGCGCCGCTGGGGCTTCAACACCTCGGTGATCTATCAGTTCGACGAGGACAACACGATCCAGGCCGCCTATACGCTGGACTACGGCCTGCACCGCCAGACCGGCACCACGACCTTCTTCGATCCGGTCAACGGCCCGGCCGATCCGTTCGCCGGATTGAAGGACAAGGAGCACGAAGTGTTCGACGCCAACGGCGTGCCGCTGCGCTATCGCGATCGCAAGTCCAAGGCGATCATGAACCAGGCCTCGTTCGACTATGAGGGCAAGTATTTCGAGGATGCCGTGCGCGTCTCGCTCGGCTTCCGCATGCCGTTCTTCGAGCGCGACCTCAACCAGTATTGCTACGAGGCGCTCGGCAGCAGCAATGCGTACTGCACCTCGCAGGTGCCGAACGCGACCTTCGCCAACAACACCGTGACCTTCGCGGGCAGCTCGACGCACTACGTGCCGGGCGGCCACACGGTGAAGCGCTACAGCCGTTTCCTGCCGCACCTCGGACTGAGCTATCTGCCGTTCGGCGATACGCACCAGTTCTTCGGTTCCTACACCCAGGAAATCGCGGCGCCGCGCACCGACAACCTCTACACCAGCGCGCTGTCGAACCCGAGCAATCCGGCCTCCGCCTGGCTGACCTTCGCAAACACCAAGCCGGAGACCTCGACGACCTATCAGGTCGGCTACCGTTATCTCACGGACGTCCTGCAGGGCTCGCTGGTCTACTGGAACTCGCAGGTCAAGAACCGCATCGTCAGTTCGTTCGACCTGAACACCAACACCTATTTCGACCACAACGTGCCGGGCGTGAACTTCTGGGGCTTCGATGCGGAAGCCAACTGGTTCCCGACCGACCAGCTCAGCCTCTATGCCAATGCCGGCTTCGACCGCGCCCGCATCACCTCCAACATCCCGGTCGGCGGCGGCTTCGCGCAGACGCTCAACAAGCAGCTGTCCGAGACTCCGAAATGGACCTTCTCGGGCCGCGCGCAGTATGCGGTGCTGCCGGACCTGCGGCTGGGCCTCGAAGGCAAATACGTCAGCAGCCGAAACCAGACCGAAGACAACAATGCCTTCGTTCCGGACTACTTCACGATCAACGCCGACATCTCCTACGACCTCGACGCGCTGGGGATGGACAATTCCTCCGTCCGCTTCAACGTCGACAATCTGCTCGACAAGCACTACTTCACCAGCCTCGGCACCCAGACTTGCTGGACGCCGGTCGCGCCGACGACCAGCGGCTGCACCAGCTTCCCTTATGCCTATCTGGGTTCGCCGCGCATCTACCAGGTCTCGCTGACGGCGCGTTACTAGCCGCGGCGATCATCCTGAATCGGGCCGGCCGGGCGAAAGCCCGGCCGGCCTTTTCGTCGGCCTGGCCTCCGCGGCCCGTCCCCGAGAGCTTTGCCTGACCGCAATTGTCTGGTAGGGGGGGCGACCCGCCTCAACCGGAGAGATGAGTTGGCCCAGAAGAGTGGCCGGCGCGGCAACAATGTCGTGACGATTCATGAAGTGGCGCGCCATGCCGGCGTCTCGCCGATGACGGTGAGCCGGGTGGTCAACGGCGAAAGCAATGTGCGCGAATCGACGCGCGCCAAGGTCGCCGCCTCGATCAAGACGCTGCATTACTCGCCGAATCTGGCGGCGCGCAGCCTTGCCAGCGCCAGCGCGGTGCGCATCGGCCTGCTCTATTCGAACCCGTCCTCGGCCTATCTGAGCGAGTTCCTGGTCGGCAGCCTGGAGCAGTCGAGCCTCTCCGGCTGCCAGCTCGTGATCGAGAAATGCGACGGCCCCAACACCGAGCGGGCGGCGATCGAGAAGCTGGCGCGCACCGGCGCCGATGGCGTAATCCTGCCGCCGCCGCTCTGCGATTCGGAGGAAGCGCTGCGCGCCGTCGCGGACCTCGAAATTCCGGCGGTCGTGGTCGCCACCGGCCGTCCGGCGCCGGGCCTGTCGGCCGTCAGCATCGACGATTTCGAGGCGGCGCATTCCATGACGCGGCGACTGGTTTCGCTCGGCCATAGCCGCATCGGCTTCATCATGGGCCATCCCAACCAGACCGCCAGCGAACAGCGCTACAAGGGTTTCGTCGCGGGCATGGAGGAGGCGGGCCTCAAGCCCGATCCGCGCCTGGTGACGCAAGGCTATTTCACCTACCGCTCCGGCCTGGAAGCGGCGGAAAAGCTGCTCCGCGCGGCCAAGCGGCCGACCGCGATCTTCGCCAGCAATGACGACATGGCGGCGGCCACCGTCGCGGTTGCCCACCGGATGGGACTGGACGTGCCGCGCGACCTGACCATCGCCGGCTTCGACGACACCCCGCTCGCCACCACGGTCTGGCCGGCGCTCACCACCGTCCGCCAGCCGATCGCCGACATGGCGCGCGAAGCGGTCAAGCTCCTCTTGGAGCAGATTCGCCGCAAGCGCGCCGGGGCGGAGCCCGAGCCGGTCCAGAAACTCCTGGAATTCACCCTCATCCCACGCGAATCCACCGGCCGGGTTAACGCAACTTCCACCTGACGGAGGAGGTGATCGCCCTTGACAGGCCGCCTTGTCCCCGTGTTGGTAGCGCAACCAATTTTGAGAGCGCCGCGCGGGTGCCGCTTGGGAAGCTGTGATGGACGGGATGTTTCAGGGCCCAGGAAATGACTGATTTTCTGCCGCGCGACGGACGGGAAGCGACGCTGGCCGGCCGCCTGGATCTCGGGCAGGGCCCGATCCCGGTGCTGGTCCGCGAAGGCCGCGTCCTCGACGTGTCGCGCGCGGCGCCGACGATGTCGGCCCTGCTGGACGGCTGGACCGGCGCGGCCGATGGCCGCGACCTCGGCGACATCGCCGATCTCGGCCTGACCCAGGCCTGGAACGGCGCCGGCAAAGCCAAGCTGCTCGCCCCGATCGACCTGCAATGCGTCAAGGCGGCCGGCGTGACCTTCGCGGTCTCCGCCGTCGAGCGGGTGATCGAGGAACGCGCCCGCGGCGACGCCGGCAAGGCGCTCGCCATCCGTGAGGCGCTGAAGGAGCGGGTCGGCTCCGATCTGCGCGCGGTCAAGCCGGGCTCGCCCGAAGCGGTCAAGCTCAAGGCGGCGCTCATCGCCGATGGTCTGTGGTCGCAATATCTCGAAGTCGCGATCGGCCCGGACGCCGAGATATTCACCAAGGGCCCGCTGCTCGCCTCGGTCGGCTGGGGCGATTACATCGGCATCCGCTCCGACTCCGATTGGAACAATCCCGAGCCGGAGATCGTCATCGTCTGCGACCGCGCCGGCAAACCGGTCGGCGCCAGCCTCGGCAACGACGTCAATCTGCGCGATTTCGAGGGGCGCAGCGCGCTGCTTCTCGGCAAGGCCAAGGACAACAACGCGTCGTGTGCCATCGGCCCGTTCCTGCGCCTGTTCGACGACGGCTTCACGATGGACGATGTGCGGGGCGCCGTCCTGGAGCTCGAAATCCAGGGCCCGGACAATTACCGCCTGGAAGGCCGGAGCACGATGGCCGAGATCAGCCGCGACCCGCTCGACCTCTGCCGCCAGGCGATGAGCGAGCATCAATATCCCGACGGCTTCGCGCTGTTCCTCGGCACGCTGTTCGCGCCGACCCAGGACCGCGACACGCCCGGCCGCGGCTTCACGCACAAGATCGGCGACGTCGTGCGCGTCTCCACGCCCAAGCTCGGCGTGCTCGAGAACAAGGTGACGACCTCGAAAGCGGCGCCGCCATGGACTTTCGGCGTGGGGGATCTGATGCGCAACCTGGCGCGGCGAGGACTTCTATGAGCCTGACCCTGACCCACTACATCGCCGGCGAGCGCGTCAAGGCGGACACGCCGCATGAGAGCCTGAACCCCTCCGACACGCGCGAGGTCGTGGCGCGCTTCCCCGACGGCGGCAAGGCCGAGGTAGACGCCGCGGTCGATGCCGCGCGCAAGGCGTTTCCGGGCTGGTCCGGCGCCTCGCCGGAAGTGCGCGCCGACATTCTCGACAAGGTCGGCGAACTGATCCTCCAGCGCCGCGCCGATCTGGGCAAGCTGCTGTCGCGCGAAGAGGGCAAGACCTTGCCCGAAGGCATCGGCGAGGTGACGCGCGCCGGGCGCATCTTCAAATATTTCGCCGGCGAGGCGGTGCGCCGCCACGGCCAGAACCTCGACTCGGTCCGCCCGGGCGTGGAGATCAACACGTTCCGTGAAGCCGTGGGTGTATTCGGCCTGATCACGCCGTGGAATTTTCCCATCGCGATTCCCGCGTGGAAAACCGCGCCGGCGCTCGCCTTCGGCAACACCGTCGTGATCAAGCCCGCCGGACCGACGCCCGCGACGGCGGCGGCGCTGGCCGACATCATCTTCGAGGCCGGCGCGCCGGCCGGCGTGTTCAACATGGTGATCGGCCGCGGCGTCGTCGGCGACGCCCTCGCCAAGCATCCGGACGTAGACGGCGTGTCGTTCACCGGCTCGCAGGCGGTCGGCACCCAGGTGGCGCAGTCGGCGCTGTCGCATCAGGCGCGCGTGCAGCTCGAAATGGGCGGCAAGAACCCGCTGGTCGTGCTCGACGATGCCGATTTCGACCGCGCCGTGCTGTGCGCCCTGGACGGCGCCTTCTTCGCCACCGGCCAGCGCTGCACCGCGTCGAGCCGCATCATCGTGACCGACGGCATCTACCAGAAATTCGTCGCGGCCCTGACCGAGAAAACGCTGGCGCTCACCGTCGGCGATGCGCTCGATCCGGCTTCCAAGATGGGCCCGGCGGTCAGCCAGCAGCAGCTTGAGCAGAACCTTTCCTATGTCGACATCGCGGTGAAGGAGGGCGGCCGTCTCACGGGCGGCGGCCAGCGCCTGACGCTCGCCAAGCCCGGCTACTACATGAGCCCGGCGGTGATCGCCGACACAAAGCAGGGCATGCGCATCAACGGCGAAGAGGTGTTCGGACCCGTCGCCTCGATCCTGCGCGTGAGGGATTATGACGAGGCGCTCGCGGTCGCCAATGCCGGCGAGTTCGGCCTGTCGGCCGGCATCTGCACGTCCTCGCTCAAATACGCCCGCCACTTCCAGCGCGCGGTGCGCGCAGGGATGGTGATGGTCAATCTGCCGACCGCCGGCGTCGATTATCACGTGCCGTTCGGCGGCAGCCGCAAATCGAGCTACGGCGCGCGCGAGCAGGGCTTCGCGGCGGTGGAATTCTACACACAGACCAAAACGGCCTATTCCTGGGCCTGAGGGGAGCCATGTCGTCAGCCGTCTATCCGAGCCTTAAGGGCAAGCGCGTCGTCGTGACCGGGGGCGGCTCCGGCATCGGGGCCGGCATCGTCGCGGCTTTCGCGCGGCAGGGCGCCAAGGTGATCTTCATCGACATCCTCGAGAACGAAAGCGCGGCGCTCATCAAGTCGCTCTCCGATTGCGAGCATGCCCCCGTCTTCCGGCGCTGCGACCTGAAGGACCTGGCCGCGGTCGCCGCCTTCTTCAGCGATGTCGGCCCGATCGACGTGCTGGTGAACAACGCCGGCAACGACGACCGTCACAAGCTCGCCGACATCACGCCGGCCTATTGGGACGAGCGTATCGCGGTGAACCTGCGCCACATGCTGTTCTGCGCCAAGGAGGCGGCGCCCGGCATGAAGAAGCGCGGCGGCGGCGCGATCATCAATTTCGGCTCGATCTCCTGGCATCTCGGCCTGCCCGATCTGGTGATCTACGAGACCGCGAAGGCCGGCATCGAGGGCATGACGCGGGCGCTCGCCCGCGAACTCGGGCCGGACAACATCCGCGTCACCGCCGTGGTGCCGGGCAACGTCAAGACGCCGCGCCAGATGAAATGGTACACGCCGGAAGGCGAGGCGGAGATCGTCGGCCAGCAATCGCTGAAGGCGCGCGTCGAACCGGAGCATGTCGCGTCGCTGGTGTTGTTCCTAGCCTCGGACGACGGCAGGATGTGCACCGGACACGAATACTGGATAGACGCCGGCTGGCGATGAAACCCGAATGCGTTTGGCCCGTCGCGGCGATGCTGGGCGAGGGACCCTTGTGGTCGCCCGCCGAGCAGGCGCTGTGGTTCGTGGACATCAAGAAAAACCACATCCACCGCTACGAGCCGGCGACGGGCGCCAAGCGGACCTATGACGCGCCGTCGAGCCCCGGCTTCCTGTCGCCGGACGGTGACGGGTTCATCGTCGGCCTGAAAGATGGCCTCTACCGCTTCGATCCCAGGGACGGCGGTTTCGCGCTGCTGCACCGCGTCGATGCGGACAAGCCCGGCAACCGGATCAATGACGGCGCCCGCGATGCGGCCGGCAGGCTGTGGTTCGGCACCATGGACAATGGCGAGGAAGCGTTGACCGGCCGCCTCTATCGGTTGGATGCCGACGGCCCCACGGTGGTGGAGAGCGACATCTGCATCACCAACGGCCCATGCTCCAGCCCCGACGGCAAGATTTTCTACCACACCGACACGCTCAAGAGGACGATCTACGCTTACGACCTCGGCGCCGACGGCGATCTGTCGAACAAGCGCGTCTTCACGGTGATCGAGGAGGGCGCCGGCTATCCCGACGGCTCGATCGTCGATGCCGAGGGCTGCCTGTGGGTCGGGCTGTTCGCCGGCTGGGCGGCGCGGCGCTATTCGCCGCAAGGAAAGCTGCTCTCCACCGTGCGCTTTCCCTGTGCCAATATCACCAAGCTCGCCTTCGCCGGCCCCGCGACCGTCTACGCCATCACGGCGTGGAAGGGGCTCGACGACAAAGCGCGCGCCGAACAGCCGCTCGCCGGCGGGCTGTTCCGTTTCGAAGCGGCCGGCATTTAATCCTCCCTGTCATGGCCCGCGAATGCGGGCCACCCAGGTGACACGAGCCGAGTCGGTGCGGAATTGAGCAAACAGGAAATGTCCACGGCCGCGGACGTTGCAACTGGGTGGCCCGCATTCGCGGGCCATGACAGTGTTTGTCTTGAAAAGACATTCGCGACACGGACAGGGAGTTCGCCATGACAGAGCGCAAACCCGTGAAGCGGTTTCGCTCCCGGGACTGGTTCGCGGCGCCCGGCCGGGAGGACATGGCGGCGCTCTATATCGAGCGGTTCATGAACTACGGCATGACGCCGGAGGAATTGCTGTCCGGCCGGCCGATCATCGGCATCGCGCAATCGGGCAGCGACCTCAATCCCTGCAACCGGCATCATCTGGAATTGGCCAAGCGCGTGCGCGAGGGCATCCGCGACGCCGGCGGCATCCCCATCGAATTCCCCACCCATCCGGTCTTCGAAAATTGCCGCCGCCCGACCGCCGCCATCGACCGCAATCTCGCCTACATGACGCTGGTGGAGCTGCTCTACGGCTATCCCATCGACGCGGTGGTGCTGACCACCGGCTGCGACAAGACCACGCCGTCCGCGATCATGGCCGCGTCGGCGGTCGATATCCCGGCCATCGTGCTCTCCGGCGGGCCGATGCTCGACGGCTGGCACGACGGCGAGCTGGTGGGCTCGGGAACCGTGATCTGGCGCAGCCGGCGCAAGCTCGCCGCCGGCGAGATCACCGAAGAGCAGTTCATGCAGGCGGCGTGCGACAGCGCGCCGTCGGCCGGACACTGCAACACGATGGGCACGGCTTCGACGATGAACGCGGTGGCCGAGGCGCTCGGCCTGTCGCTGCCGGGCTGCTCGGCGATCCCGGCGCCCTATCGCGAGCGCGGCCAGATGGCTTACGAGACCGGCAAGCGCATCGTCGACATGGCCTATGAGGACCTCAAGCCGTCGAACATCCTGACGCGCGCTTCCTTCCTGAACGCCATCGCAACCGTGGCCGCCATCGGCGGATCGACCAACGCGCAGCCGCACATCGTGGCGATGGCGCGCCATGCCGGCGTCGAGCTGGAGGTCGCGGACTGGAGCCATGCGCATGACATCCCGCTGCTGCTCAACATGCAGCCCTCGGGCAAATATCTCGGCGAGCGCTTCCATCGCGCCGGCGGCGTGCCGGCGATCCTCTGCGAACTCCTGAAGGCCGGCCGCATCGACGGCGGTGCGCTGACCTGCACCGGCGCTTCGCTGGCGAAGAACATCGAGGGCCGCGAGACGCAGGACCGCGAGATGATCCATCCCTACGAAGCCCCGCTGATGGAGCATGCCGGTTTCCTGGTGCTGAAGGGCAATCTGTTCGATTTCGCCATCCTGAAGACGAGTGTGATCTCCGACGATTTCCGCAAGCGCTATCTCGCGCGCCCCGGCGCCGAGAACGTGTTCGAAGGCCGCGCGGTGGTGTTCGACGGCTCGGACGATTACCACGCCCGCATCAACGATCCCGCGCTCGGCATCGACGCGAACACGATTCTCGTCATCCGCGGCGCCGGGCCGCTCGGCTGGCCCGGCTCGGCCGAGGTGGTGAACATGCAGCCGCCGGACGCGCTCCTGAAGCAGGGCATCAGCAGCCTGCCGACGCTCGGCGACGGGCGGCAGTCCGGCACCTCCGACAGCCCCTCGATCCTCAACGCCTCGCCGGAAAGCGCGGCGGGCGGCGGGCTCGCATTCCTGCGCACCGGCGACCGCATCCGCGTCGACCTCAATGCGTGCACTTGCAACATGCTGGTGCCGGACGAGGAGATCGCGCGGCGCAGGAAAGACGGCCTGCCGCCGGTACCGGAATCGGCGACGGTGTGGCAGGAGATCTTCCGCGCCACCGTCACGCAGATGGACACGGGCGCGGTGATGGAGCCGGCGCTGAAGTATCGTCAGATCGCCAGGAAGACGCCGAGGCACAATCATTAGAAAGGGGAGGGTGGATTTTCGTGCGACGCTTGCGGACTGGTATCGCTATCAATACGCTATAGTCGCGTCATCGCCATAAGAGCGGCACGCAATTCGGAAACGCGGGCTGAAGGCCCAGGGAAGGGGAGTTCATGATCACGAAGCCCAACTATACGCTTGTCGTCATGCTGACGGTCGCCGCGACGCTCGGCGGTCTGTTGTTCGGCTACGACACGGCGGTGATCTCCGGCGCGACCGATGCCATCACCTACAATTTCGTCACGCCCCGCCACCTGCCGGAGGCGACGGCGAATTTCCTGTCGGGCTTCGCCATCGGCTGCGCGCTCTTGGGCTGCGTCGTCGGCGCCGCCATCGCCGGGCCGATCTCCACCGCCTGGGGGCGCCGCACCGGCCTTCTGATCGCGGGCGTGTTGTTCTTCGTGTCGTCGATCGGCGCGGGCTTCCCCGAATTCGGCTTCAGCCTGTTCGGCCTGACCGGTCCCGACGCTCTGCCGGTCTTCATCCTCTATCGCCTGATGGGCGGCACCGCGATCGGCATGGCCTCGGTGCTGGCGCCGATGTACATTGCCGAGATCGCGCCGCCCTCGCATCGCGGGCTTCTCGTCACCTTCCAGCAGATCGCCATCGTCGTCGGCATCAACCTCGTGTACTTCGTCAACTATTTCGTCCAGTCGATGGGCGACCGCGATTTCCTTCTGCATCTCGGCTGGCGCTACATGCTGGCCTCGGCCGCCATCCCGGCGACCCTGCTGATCGTCTTCATGGCGCTGGTGCCCGAGACGCCGCGCTATCTGGTGCTGAAGGACCGCGCCGCCGAGGCGCTGGCGCTGCTCAAGCGGCTGGGCGGCGGCGATCCCGACACCACGCTCGAGGAGATCGAGGCGACGCTGGAGCAGCACACGCGGCCGCTGCTCAGCTTCGGCTGGCTGGTGCTGATCGTCGGCATCATGCTGTCGGTGTTCCAGCAGGTGGTCGGCATCAACGCGGTGCTCTATTTCGCGCCGCACATGTTCCAGAACATGGGCGCCTCGCAGAACGACGCCTATCTGGAATCGGCCTGGTTCGTCGGCGTGACGATGACGCTGTTCACCCTGGTGGCGACGGTCACCGTCGACCGCGTCGGGCGCAAGCCGCTTCTGGTCTGGGGCGCCTTCATCATGGCGGCGGCGATGCTAACGCTCGGCACGCTGTTCAACATCCACGCGGTCAGCGCCACGGTCGGTGAGGGCGCCGCGACCTCGACGGGATCGTCCTATGTCGCGATCGCGGCGGTGGTGGTCTACATCATCGGTTTCTCTTTCTCCTGGGGCCCGGTGACTTGGGTGATGCTGTCGGAAATCTTCCCCAACTCCATCAAGGGCACGGCGATGGCGATCGCCGTCGCGGCGCAGTGGATCGCGAATTTCGTCGTGTCGCAGACCTTCCCGATGCTGGACGGCAGTTCCGCGCTCAACGCGGCGTTCAACCACGGCTTCGCCTATTGGCTCTACGGCGTCGGCGCCATCCTCGCGGGATTTTTCGTCCTGCGTTTCGTGCCGGAGACCAAGCAGCGCAGCCTCGAAGCGATCGAAGGCATGTGGGGCAAAAAGCCGGCCTGACGCATGATGAGGCTGACCAGCGGCGGCGCCGTTCTCGACCTCCTGCCGGAGGTCGGCGGCGCTGTCGGCCGTTTCACGGTCGATGGCGTCGATGTGCTGCGCCCGGCGGCGCCGGGAACGCGCGAACCGCCCGGGACGGCGTGCTTCCCGCTGCTCCCCTTTGCCAATCGCATTGCCGGCGGCGTCTTCCGCTTCCGCGGCAAGACGATACGGCTGCCGCGCAATTTCGGCGATCATCCGCACGCGCTGCACGGCCAGGGCTGGCAGAATCCGTGGGCGGTGGTTTCGCAGGCCCAGGACCGCGCGGTCCTCGCGTACGAACACAAGGCCGACGCGTGGCCCTGGCATTACCGCGCCGAGCAAAGGATCATGCTGGCGCCGCGCGCGCTGCGGATCGAGTTGATTCTTTCCAATTGTGGCGCGCATGCCATGCCGGCCAGTGTCGGCTTTCACCCCTACTTCCCGCGCCGGCCGGGCACGACGCTGCGGACCGACGTCGCCGGCGTCTGGCTGAGCGATGAGACCTGCATCCCCACCGTGCCGGCCGGGCCCGATCACTTCCTCAATCTGGCGCGCGGCGCCGTGATGGCCGATGCTCCCTTCGTCGATCACTGTCATTTCGGTTGGTCGGGCAGGGCGACTATTTTCCAGCCGGACGGCGGCGATTTCATCGAGCTGACCGCAAGCCCCGCGCTGCATCACCTGCACATCTTCAATCCGCGCGACGGGGCCGTGTTCTGCGCCGAACCGGTGAGCGCGATGCCGGATGCTTTCAACCGGGAGTCCGCCGCCGACGACGTGCACGTCATCGCGCCCGGCGAGTCGCTGTCGGTGTGGATGCGAATCGCGGTCCGCGCGCGGTAACGATCGCGAGTGTTGCATTTGGGAATAACATTTCAACGAGTGCAGTGCAGCGCGATGCATTCCTCTTGACGGGACTGTCACAGAGGAATAAACAGGCGATGTTATGGGACCGCTACCATAACGAGGGGATTAACCGGAAACGTCAGTTCGCTACCGCTAACAAACGGACGCGCCGCAGCAAGCGGGGCGATCCCGCGGGAAGACGAACACTAGGGGAGGTTTGCATGCGTTCGCATTTTCGCATCCTGAACAACCATGCCAGATTGATGCTGAGGGGCACGACAGTGCTGGCCGGCATCGGCGCGGCATTCATCGTCATGGCGCCGGCCTTCGCCGCCGACGATGACTCGACGGTGGAGACCGTCGTCGTTACCGGCTATCGCGCGAGCCTGACCGCCGCGACCGACGCCAAGCGCGCATCGACCAACTTCACCGACTCGATCTTCGCCGAGGACATCGGCAAGTTTCCCGACACCAACATCGCGGAATCGCTGAACCGCATTCCGGGCGTCACCATCGGCCGCGACAACGACGGCGAGGGCGTGAACGTCTCGATCCGGGGCCTCGGCACGAATTTCACCAAGATCCTGCTGAACGGCGCGCCCATCGCGATCGCCTCCACCGGCGCGGTCGACCAGTCGAACAACAACCGCGAAGTCGATTTGAACATGTTCCCCACCGAACTGTTCACGCAGTTGACGGTCGCCAAGACCTCGACGGCGGACCTCGTCGAAGGCGGCGCGGCCGGCACGGTCACGCTGCGCAGCGCGCGGCCGTTCGACAAGGAAGGCTTCCGCGTCACCTATAGCGCGCAGGGCAGCGACTATTCCAAGGCCGACGGCCTGGGCGAACGCGGCTCTCTCATCATCAGCGACACATGGGGCGACGAGTTCGGCGCCCTGGTCGGTCTCGCGGGCGTCCACAACAACGTCATGACGACGGGCTTCGAGGACGGCAACAGCGGCTGGCAGACCCTCGGGCCGCTCAGCGCGGCGCAATGCGGCGCCGGCAACACCTGCGACGCGATCGACAACGGCAGCAACGTCAACACCATTCCCGGCGTGGTGCCGGCCGGCATCTCGCGCCCCGCCAGCGGCGGCATTCCGGCGGTGAATCCCGGCGACGTCGTCGATGCCGCCTGGCTGACGGCGCACAATCCCGGACTGACGACCGCGCAGATCAGTACCGCGCTCATCCCGCGCCTGCCGCGCGAGATGTACGAGCAGGGAACGCGCGACCGCTACAACGGCATCGCCAGCTTCGAGTGGCGTCCGAGCGACAACTTCCACGCTTATCTCGACATGATCGGCGGACGCACCGACAACAATCTGGATCGTTCCGACCTGGATTTCGGATTCCGCTCGGGCAACGGCTCGCAGCCGGTGCTTCCGGTCGGGCTGACGGTCGACTCCAACGGCGTGACGACCGGCGGCTCGTTCCTGGACTCGCAGTTCTTCCTCGAAGCGCGGCCCTACAAGGAACACGGCGACTTCTACAGCTTCAATCCGGGCTTCACCTGGCACGCGATGGACATGCTGGACGTCGACGTGCAGGCGAATTATTCGCGCAGCGTGTTCCATCGCGATTCGCCGTCCTTCTTCCTGGTCACCACGCCGAGCACGGCGGTGCCGGCCGGCGTTCCGACCGGCGCCCCGCCGCCCGCCGGTGGCGTCGTCGCGACCTTCACCAATCCGCTCGGCCAGGCCGTGCCGACGATTTCGTCGAACTTCGATCTCGACAATCCGGCCAATTACCAGTGGGACAATGGCCGCGTGAACCTTCAGGACGAACGTCGCGTGACGTTCACGAAGGGCGTGCGCGCCAATGTGAAGTACGGCAGCGACGCGTTCAGCGTCAAAGTCGGCGCCGCCTATGACGACATCTACCGGCAGATCAAGGCGGTCGATGCGAGCGCGGTCTGGCAGGACGCGATATGCGGCGGCAATCCGAGCGTGTTCCTGCCGCCGACCAATTCGGCGCCGGCTTGCTACGGCCTCAGCGCCACGGGAAGCGCGGCCGCGGTCAACGCCACGACGCCGGGCCTGCCGATCTCGAACGGGGCGGCTTCGCCTTATCCGGGACACCCGCTTCCCGCGCCGCTCTATCCCGGCTACGGCACCGGTTACAGCACCGGCTTCGCGCCCATCACCTATGGCGGTTCGCTGGTTCCGCAATCGGCGGTCGCGAGCTACCTGCGCCCGGGCCCGACGGGCTTCGTCGCGATCAACTACGACGCCATCAAGAAAGCGTCGATGTACAATCAGATCGACCAGATGGCGCAGGCGGCCTTCAACAACTCCAATACCTATCCGTTCTCGACCTCGTCCAATTCCGGCGGCAATTCCGGCCAGATCGAGGAAAAGGACACCGGCGTCTACGCCCAGGTCGACGGCGTTCTGCATGTCGAGCACGATTTGCGCTACGATTTCGGGTTGCGCTGGGTGCAGACGGAAGAGGCCATCACCTCGCCGATCACGCATGTCGATCCGCGCAACGCGACGCTGTCCGACGGCGGCCTCTATCCGAACACCTATACGTTCGCGACCGCCACGCACACCTATGGCGCGTTCCTGCCGTCGTTGAACCTGGCCTACAATTTCGCCGACGACCTGGTCCTGCGCGCCTCGCTGTCGCGCACGATGACGCGGCCCAATCCCAACTCCATGGTGTCGGGCATCAACTTCAGCTCGCCGGACGCGTCGACGGCAAGCCTGGGCAATCCGAACCTGAAGCCGTACTACTCCAACAACATCGATCTGGGCGCGGAATATTATACGGGTGGCGAGGGCTATTTCGGCGTCGCGATCTTCCGCAAGGGCGTGTCCGGCTTCACGCAATCGAAGACCGTGGCGCAGCCCTTCTCCTACCTGTCGCAGTTCGGCATCACCTACAACACGCTGACCGCGTCGCAGCAGACCGCGCTCGCCACCAAGGGCTGCGTTTCGGATGCGGTGTGTCCGGTGCTGGTGCAGGTGAGCAGCCAGGTGAACATCCAGGGCCTGCTGACGATCAACGGCATGGAGTTCGACTACGTCCAGCCGCTGGACTTCCTGCTCGAGCCCTATGGCCTGAAGGGCTTCGGCTTCAACGGCAATGTGACGATCCTCGATCAGAAGAGCTCCGGCGCCGTGCCGGCCTTCGCCACCGGTGTCGCGCCGCTGTCCTACAACGTCACCGGCTACTACGAGAACGAAGGCGCCATGCTCCGTTTGTCCTACGTGTGGAACGACAAGTCCTACGCGTCCGGCTCGGGAACCGCCGGCGTCTGTCTTCCGTCGGCGGCCGCGGCGGCGTCGGGTTGCCCGGGCGGTGCCTATCTGTTCAGCGCGCCTTATGGAGAGCTCGACCTGTCGTCCAGCCTGAAGCTGGCGCGGCTGTTCGGCGATCTGCCGAGCGATCCGGAACTGACCTTCGACATCCAGAACGTGACGAAGGCCAAGCTGAAGGTCTACGACCAGTATCCCAATGCGCTGCACTCTTACTACGACCAGGGCCAGATCATCCTGTTCGGTCTTCGCGGAACCTTCTAAGTCCGTGACGTGCGTGCCGCCGCCGCTCCTTCGGGTGCGGCGGCGGATTTGTGTTGGATTCCCCGGTAACATTTGGGCGGCCGTCCCCAAGGGGACAGGCCGCTCATTTTTTCATTGATGGCGGCGGCCAAGTCGTACGAGCATCCGTCCATGCCGCAAATTCCCCGCCTGTCGCAAGCGACCCTTTCCCTCCGCCACGCCGGCGTCGCGGCGCCCGCTTACGACCGGTCGCGCGTGCTTCCCGGCATCGTCCATTTCGGGCCCGGCGCCTTTCATCGCGCCCATCAGGCGTCCTACATCGAGAAAGTGCTGCGGAGCGATCCGCGCTGGGGCATCGTCGGGATCGCGCTGCGCCATGGCGCTCTCGCCGCCGCTCTCGCCGCGCAGGACCACCTCTACACCCTGGCCGAGCTGGACGTGGAGCCGCGCTATCGCATCGTCGGCGCGCTGAAGGACTACTGCGCCGCGCCGGCCGATCCGGCGCGGGCCTTCGTGCATCTCGGACATCCGGCGGTGCGGCTGATCACGATCACGGTGACGGAGAAGGGCTACTGCCTGGACGCGCGGGGCGAACTCGACGTCGATCATCCCGATATCGCGCACGACCTCGCCGGCGCGGCGGTGCCGGCAAGCCTCATCGGATGGATCGCCGCCGCGCTGGAACGGCGGCGGGGAAAATCCCTGCCGGCGCCGGCCGTGATGAGCTGCGACAACGTCGCGTCGAACGGACCGAAACTGCGCAAGGCCATGATGGCGTTCGCCGGGGCCGCCGGCAAATCCGACCTGGCGCGCTGGATCGGCGACGCAGTGCGCTTTCCGGCCACCATGGTGGACAGCATCACGCCGGCGAGCGACGACGCGCTGCGGGCGCTGGTGGCGCGGGCGACCGGACTGGACGACGCCGCGCCGGTGCAGCGCGAGAGCTTCGTGCAATGGGTGATCGAGGATTGCCTGGGCCCGGACATGCCCGACCTCGCCGCCGCCGGCGCGCAATTGACCGGCGACGTGCATGCTTACGAACAGGCGAAGCTGCGCCTGTTGAACGGCGCGCATTCCACGCTCGCCTATCTCGGGCTGCTGCGCGGCCGCGCCACGGTGGGCGAGGCCATGGCGGATGCGCCGCTCGCCGCCTTCGTCGAGCGGACGATGCGCGAGGATGTCGCCGCCACGCTGTCGCCCGCGAAGGGCCTTCAGATCCAGCCCTATATCGATGCGCTGCTGAAGCGGCTGCGCAATCGCGCGATCGCCCATCGGCTGATCCAGATCGCCTCCGACGGCTCGCTGAAGCTGCCTTACCGCCTGCTGGAGCCGATCGCGGATTTGCTGGCGAAAGGCCGTTCGGCCGCGCGGCCCGCCACGGCGGTCGCGGCGTGGATGCGCTTCGTCGTCGATACCGTGCGCCGGGGCGAGGCGCTCGGCGATCCGCTTGCGCCGGTGCTGGCGCGGACCGCCGCCGGCTGCAACGGATCGGCCGCCAACGACGTGCCGCTATTCCTCACACTCGGCGAGGTCTTCCCGCGCGATCTCGCCGCGAATGTCACGTTCAACACCGCGCTGGTGCGCGCCTATAGCGATCTGGACGCGGCGCTGGCGGTCTAATTCTGCGTCGTCGCGGGCGCCGGGACGTAAGGCTCGACATGGCTGATCCGGCAGATCTGGCTGCGGCCGCCGAGTCGGTTCGCGATGACCTGGTCGCCCATGCCGATGCAGTCGAAATCCGAGGCCAGCCGGAAATAGTCATATTCCCGAAGGGCGATACAGGTGGTCGAGAGCTTCAGCTCGCGATGATCGTGTCCGAACGTCTGCTTCGCCACGATGTCGTGGCCGGAAAGCCAGCGCGCCTGATAGTCCCAATGCGGATCGATGCAGATCGGTCTGGGCGGCGGCGCGGCGATCGCCGGCGCCGCGGCGAGCAGGCAGGCGAATACGGCGTAAGCGGGCTTCATCGGAACGGCCTCCATCCGGGAACCTCCGGCGCTGGCGATAACGCATGGCTCCCTTACTTTAATATAGATGCGCGCAAGCCGCACCCGCGATGAACGCCCCTCAATGCCCCGGCACGAAGGGGAAGTTGATCGCCTTGTAATAGGCCACATCGTGCGGCGGCGTCGCGTGTCCCGCCGGGAATGGCTTCTTCGAGAAGGTCTCGAAATAGGCGAGGCAGGCATCGCGCCACCACCGCGCCTCCTTGTGCTCGATGGCGAGATAGGCGGCTTCCTCGTCATAGCGCTCGGCATCGACATAGGGCTTCATCGCCGCCCAGGTCGCCTCGGCCCGCGCCGTCGCCGCGACGCCTTCGTCGTAACGCACGACCAGCTCGTCCCACAGCGTGCGGCCCGACGGCATCTTGTGGTCCCACGGCACATGGTGGAACCAGAGCAGGAATTTCTCCGGCGTCGTGTCGATGTTCTCGAATTCCTTGGCGACGGGCGGCGCGTATTGCGCCACCGCGTTGGTTCCCGTCGAGGTGCGGTCGAAGCCGAGGCCCACCGCGTCGGCCTTGTGATAATAGACCGGATTCCAATCGGGACGCTCCAGGTCGTCCACCCAGGGCCCGGGGCCATAGTGATGGCCGGTCGCCATCAGATGATGCAGCCCCAGCGGCGTCATGTAGTCGACCACCGCCTCGCGCGAAGCCATCAGCATGTCGACCACCGGCGCGACGAAGCGCGGATCGTTCGTGAAGGTCATCTTCGTCCATTCCTCGGCGATGGCGCGCGAGGACAGCGACGGGTCCCAGGCCTGCCGCCCGAAGGCATACCAGTTCGCCTGGTTGAACTCCGAGCCGGTCCAGTTGCGGTCGTCGCCGACATTCGAGACGCCGGCCATGCCGGTGAGCGTGTTGCCGAACAAGGAACCGTCGATGACCTTCGCCACCGTCGAGCCCGGCCCCTTCGCATAGGTGTCGCTGTTCAGCGTTTCCTCATAGAGCGGCGCCAGATAGGCGAGGCTGGTGGCGAGCCCGAGATATTCCTTGGTGAGCTGCACTTCGAGGAACAAATTGGTGTGGGGCAGGGCGCCGAACAGCGGATGGAACGGCTCGCGCGGCTGGAAATCGATCGCGCCGTTCTTGGCCTGCACCACGACATTGGCGCGGAACTTGCCGTCCAGCGGCACGAACTCGCCATAGGCCTGCTTGGCGCGGTCGTCGGGGTTCTCCGCCGCGTAAACGAAAGCGCGCCACATCACGATGCCGCCATGCGGCGCCAGCGCATCGGCCAGCACATTGGCGCCGTCCGCGTGCGTGCGGTGATAATCGCCGGGGCCCGGCTGTCCTTCGGAATTGGCCTTCACCAGGAATCCGCCGAAATCGGGCACGTATTTGTAGATCTCGTCGACCTTGGCCTTCCACCACGCACGGACTTGCGGATCGAGCGGATCGGCGGTCTTCAAATGGTCGAGTTCGATCGGCGCGCTCCACCGCGCGGAGAGGTAGACTTTGATGTGATAGGGCCGCAACACGTTCGCCAGCGCCGCGACCTTGGTCAGATAGAGCGGCGTCAGAATGTTCGCGTTCGCCGCGACATTGTTCAGCACCGCGCCGTTGATCCCGACCGAGGCGTCGGCGCGCGCATAGTCGGTGTAGCGCGGGCTCATATAGTCCGGCATCTTGTGCCAGTCCCAGATCGAGAACCCGGCATAGCCGCGCTCCTGGGTGCGGTCGAGATTGTCCCAGTGATCGAGGATGCGAACCTTCAGCCTGGGCGCCGACGCGATATCCAGCTTGTCGATGGCTTGGCGCGTTTGGAGCAGGCGCAGATAGGCGAAAGCGCCGTAGAGCACGCCGGCATCGCTGTTGCCCGCGATGACCGTGACCTTGTGGCCGCCGCTGACGAGGCTCTTGATCCGATAGCCCTCGTCGCCGAGCGTGGCGAGCGACGGCGCCAACGCCTTTATCAACGGCGAATTCGCCGGCGTGCCGTAGACAATGGTGCCGTCCGCCGTGAGGTCGACGGCGAGCGGAACCGGCTTGCCGAGCAGGCCGGCGAGCCCCCGCGACAATTCCTCCGTCGCCGCCTTGATGGTCGGCGACGACCCGCGCGGCAGCAGCGCCGCGGCGCTCGCGCGATACGGCGCCTGCCAGGACGTCTCCACCGGGCGGTAGCGCAGCCACAAATCATAGCCGTCCTCCGCCTGCGCGAATTGCGGAACGAGGAGCGCGAGGGCGAGGAACAGCAAGCGCGACAGCGATTTCATGGCGGGATCCTCAATGCGAATGGGCGTAGACGGCGCCGCGGAATGCCGGATGCAGCGGCACCTTGCCGAACGGCATGTATTGCGTGAACAGCACCGCCGCGATGCGGTTGACCGGATCGATCCAGAACAGCGTGTCGGCGGCACCGTCCCAGAAGAACTCGCCGACCGTGCCCGCGGCTTCGTCGCCCTGGGGCTGCGCCGTGCGCACCGCGACATCGAGACCGAAACCGACGCGGCCCTTGCCCGGTAGCCAGGAGCGGTCGGTGATCGCGTCCGGAAGCTGGTTGGTCGACATCAGCCGCACCGTCTCGCGCTTGAGGATACGCACGCCGTCGAGCTCGCCGTCGCGCTCCAGCATCCGGGCGAAACGCATGTAGTCGTCGAGGGTCGAGACCAGGCCGTAGGTGCCCGGCGTCAGCGGCCAGTGGCCGGTGTTGAACGCGAAAGCGCGGTCGTCGGGCGCGCGGGTCATCGACCCGTCCGGCCGCCAGTCGTAAAGCGCCGCCAGCCGCGCGCGCCGCTCCGGCCCGACGTAATAGCCGGTGTCCGTCATCTTCAGCGGGCCGAAGATGTGCGCCTGCAGATATTTGTCGAACGGCTCGCCCGACAGCCGCTCCACCAGCAGCGCCTGCATGTCGACCGACGGTCCGTAAAGCCAATGCTCGCCGGGATGGAAGACGAGCGGAATGGTCCCGAGGATGCGGGCCTCTTCGGCCAGCGTGTGCGTCTTGTCGCCCGGTTCGAGCCGCGCGACCTCGCGGTTGATGTATTCGACCGTCGAATAGCTCGACGCCAGGCCGGAGGTGTGGCGCATCAGATCCAGCACCGTCATCGCACGGTGCGGCGCCTCCAGGATCGGCTTGCCGTCCTTGTCGAGGCCCGCGAGCATCTTCACATCGGCGAGCTCGGGAATGTATTTCGCCACCGGATCGTCCAGCTTGAACAAGCCGCGCTCATAGAGTTGCAGCAGCGCCACGCCGGTCACCGGCTTGGTCATGGAATAGATCTGCACCAGCGTGTCGCGCGCCATCGGCACATTCGCCTCGCGGTCGGCCTGGCCGAAGGCGCCGAAATAGACCTCGCGGTCGTCCTGAAAGACGAGGGCCGACACGCCGACCAGCGCATGGCTGTCGACGAAGCCTTCCAGCACCGCGTCGATCTTCGCCGGGTCGATGCCGTCCACGATGCCGGCGCCCGGCGGCGCGACGGCGACCGGTGCGGGCGACGGTTCGGTCGCGAAAGCTGCGCACGCGGACAACGCGAGGGCGGCGGCGAGGACGAGGAGCGGGCGTCTCATACCGGATGCACCCAAGGCGCGCGACAGGGCCGGGCGAGCATGCTCCGTGCCTCCGCGTCGCGCCAGTTCGGGCTCATGTCATGATCCGTGTCTCGGGAACGGGGTGCGCGGTGCGCAGCGAAATTGCCGGGATATTTTGCTTTCGATTCTCGAAGGTAGCGTTACCACCATGCTTGCTTTCGCTCAACCGTGTGGGCGTTCGCGACAGGGGGAAGGGTGAGAATTTCGCTGCCGCTCCTCGCCGGCACGCCGAAGCCGCGATCTCAAAGCCGCGAACGCCGCAAACCATGAGCGAATCTATCGCCGGCTCGGCCCGACCTGACCGGCTCGCCAAAAAGTCGGCGCGGCTTTACAAAAACGCCAGCCATACCTAATATGATAGCGTTACCAATAACAGCTTGCGGCGGGTGACCGGCAAGCGCGAGGAGAGGGGACCAAGATGACGCTCCAACGGGCGGTTTCCAGCACGCTTGCGGCCGTTGCCGCTGTCGTGACCGCGGTCGCAGTGTCGGGCGCCGCTGCGGTGCACCACGCCAAGCCGGCCGCCGCACCGGCGAGCACGGCACCGCTTTATAAGAACGCCGCCGCGCCGATCCCCGCGCGCGTCGAGGATCTGCTCAAGCGCATGACGCTGGAAGAGAAGGTCGCCCAGATCGGCACGATCTGGAACAACAAGGACACGATCCTGAAGCCGGACGGCACCTTCGATCCCGCCAAGGCGAGCGCCCGGCTACCCTATGGCATCGGCCAGATCGCGCGCCCCGGCGACCTTCAGGGCACCACGCGCACCGGCACGGCGCGCAATACGCGCGAGGCAACCGCGCTGGTCAACGACATCCAGCATTGGGCGGTCGAGAAGACGCGGCTCGGCATTCCCGTCTTCTTCCACGAGGAGGGCCTGCACGGCGCCGTGGTCGTGGACGGCACGAGCTTCCCCCAGGCCATCGCGCTTGCCTCGACCTGGGACCCCGATCTGGTGCGCCGCGTCAACGCGGTGACGGGGCGCGAGCTCGCCGCGCGCGGCATCAGCGAAGTGCTGTCGCCGGTCGTCGACGTGGCGCGCGATCCGCGCTGGGGCCGCATCGAGGAGACGTTCGGCGAGGACCCCTATCTCGTCGGCGAGATGGGCGTCGCCGCCATCCAGGGCCTGCAGGGCGACGCGCTGCCGCTGGCCTCCGACAAGGTGTTCGCCACGCTCAAGCACATGACCGGCCACGGCCAGCCCGAAAGCGGCACCAATGTCGGCCCGGCGCCCTATGGCGAACGGACGCTGCGCGAATTCTTCTTCCCGCCCTTCGAGGAAGCGGTGCATCGCACCAGGATCGGCGCGGTGATGGCATCCTACAACGAGATTGACGGGGTGCCGAGCCACGTCAACACCTGGCTGCTGCACGACGTGCTGCGCGGCGAATGGGGCTACAAGGGCGCGGTGGTGAGCGACTATTTCGCCATCGAGCAGCTCGCCGACATCCATCACGTTGTGCCCGATCACGCGGCGGGCGCGGTGCGGTCGCTGCGCGCCGGCGTCGATGTCGACAATCCGAACAGCGCCTCTTTCGGCACGCTGGTGGCGTCGGTGAGGGCGGGCAAGATCGCCGAAAATGAGATCGACGTCGCCGTCCGCCGCTTCCTGACCCTGAAATTCGAGGCCGGCCTGTTCGACCATCCTTATCGCGATGTCGCGGCGGCCGACGCGCTGGTCGGCAATGCCGACGCCGACGCGCTGGCGACCGAGGCGGCGCGCCGCGCCGTCGTGCTGCTCAAGAACGACGGCACCCTGCCGCTGTCGAAGTCGATCAAGACGCTGGCGGTGATCGGCCCCAATGCCGCCGCGATCCATCTCGGCGGCTATTCCGGCGTGCCGCGCCACACGGTCGATGTCCTGGACGGCATCAAGGCGAAGCTCGGTTCGGCGGTGAACGTGGTCACTTCCGAAGGCGTGCGCATCACCGAGTCCAACGAGTGGAACGCCGACGATGTGAAGCTCGCCGACCCGGCGGAGAACCGCCAGCGCATCGCCGACGCCGTGGACGTGGCCAGGAAGGCCGACACCATCGTGCTGGTGATCGGCGACACCGAGCAGACCAGCCGCGAAGCCTGGGCCGACAACCATCTGGGCGACCGCGACAGCCTCGACCTCGTCGGCCAGCAGGACGAGCTGATCGACGCGATGGCCGCGCTGGGCAAGCCGCTGGTGATCGTTCTGATCAACGGCCGCCCGCTCTCCGTCGTCAACGCGAACGCCAAGGCGAACGCGCTGGTCGAAGGCTGGTATCTCGGCCAGAACACCGGCATCGCTATGGCCGACATCCTGTTCGGCGACGCCAATCCCGGCGGCCACCTGCCGGTGACGATCCCGCGTTCGGTCGGCCAGCTTCCGATGTTCTACAATTACAAGCCGTCGGCGCATCGCGGCTATCTGTTCGACACGACCGCGCCGCTGTTCCCGTTCGGCTGGGGCCTCAGCTATACGAGCTTCGACATCTCCGCGCCGCGGCTCTCGGTGGGTACGATCGGGCCGGACGGATCGGTGACCGTCTCGGTCGATGTGAAAAACACCGGCGCCGTCGCCGGCGACGCGGTGGTGCAGCTTTATCTCCATCAGCAGGTCGCCTCGGTCACGCGGCCGGTGAAGGAGCTCAAGGGCTTTCAGCGCGTCACGCTGGCGCCCGGCGAGAGCAAGACGCTGACCTTCACCGTCGGCCCGCACGAACTGCGCATGTACAACCAGGCCATGCGGCGCGTGGTAGAGCCGGGCGCCTTCGACGTGATGGTCGGCGGCAATTCGCAGGACCTGAAGACGGTGGTCCTCACGGTCGCGGGCTAAGGCGATGAGCGCCGTGCCGCGGAAAGAGGCCGCAACGCCTTTCGTCGGCGGCACGCGCTGGATCGTCTGCGCGCTGCTCTTCGCGGCGATCGCGCTCAGCTATATCGACCGCCAGGTCTTGAGCGTGCTGGAGCCGACCCTGGCGCGAAAATACGCCTGGACGCCGGTCGGTTACGGCAACGTCGTGTTCTATTTCCAGCTTGCCTATGCCGTCGGCTATCTCGCCTTCGGCCGCATCGTGGACAGGATCGGCGCGCGCGCCGGCTATGCCATCGCGGTGACGCTGTGGACCGTCGGCCATATGGCGCATGCCTTCGTCACGTCGTCCGCCGGCTTCGCTCTCGTGCGCATTCCGCTGGGCCTGGGCGAGGCAGGCGCGTTTCCGGCCTCGCTTGCGGCCATTGCCGAGTGGTTTCCGACCAAGGAGCGCACGCTCGCGATCGGCCTGTTCAACGCCGGAACCAATATCGGCGCGATTCTGGCGCCCTTGCTCGTGCCGGTCGTCACGCTGGCCTTCGGCTGGCAGATGGCGTTCATCCTGACCGGATTGCTGACCGTGATCTGGCTGATCGTCTGGCTGTGGTTCTATCGCAGCCCGCGCGAGCATCGCGGCGTTTCCGCCCAGGAACTCGCCCATATCGAATCCGACCGCGTGGTGGAAACGCACGCGCCGACGCCGTGGATCCAGCTCCTTCGCCGCCGCCAGACCTGGGCCTATATGGCCGGCCGCTTCCTGATCGATCCGATCTGGTGGACCTTCCTGTTCTGGCTGCCCGACTTCTTCGATTCCCGCTATCACCTCAACCTCAAGGCCTATGGGCCGCCGCTGGTGGTGATCTATGTGCTGGCCGATCTGGGCTCGATCGCCGGCGGCTGGGGCTCCTCCGCGCTGCTCGGCCGCGGCTGGAACCTGAACCTGTCGCGCAAGACCGCGATGCTGCTCTGCGCGCTGGTCGTCGTTCCGGTGGCCTTCGCGGCGAATGCGGGCAGCATCTGGCTGGCGGTCGCGCTGCTCGGCCTGGCCTGCGCCGGCCATCAGGGCTTCTCGGCCAACCTTTATGCGCTGCCGTCGGATCTGTTTCCGCGCTGGGCGGCGGGCTCGGTGGTTGGCCTGGGCGGCGCGGCGGGCGCCGCCGGCGGCATGCTGATCGCCAAGTTCAACGGCTATATCCTGCAGGCGACGAACAAGGACTATGCGCCGATCTTCATCGTGGCGGCCTGCGCCTATCTGGTGGCGCTCGGCGTGGTGCATCTGCTGGTGCCGCGCTACGAAACGACGGAACCCGAGGGCTGATCTCTCCTCGCCCGCGGATCGCGCCGCCGATCATCGGTGTCGATGCGTTGCCTTTTTGCCCCGGCAAGTCATGATGCGGCGCTTGGGCTTGGCGATGCCGGAAAAATTGGGATGCGTCCATGATCGTGACACGGCAGGGGGACTGGCTCTTCGCCAAGGTGGGAGACGAGCTCGTCATGATG
This sequence comes from Rhizomicrobium sp., assembly GCA_037200045.1. NCBI lineage: Bacteria > Pseudomonadati > Pseudomonadota > Alphaproteobacteria > Micropepsales > Micropepsaceae > Rhizomicrobium > Rhizomicrobium sp. Next base: position 1,136,184 of record JBBCHM010000002.1, on the reverse strand, counting down.
AGCGCAGAGAACGGCAGCTATATCGGCCTCAGCGAGGTCGGCACGAGGATTTGGGAGCTGATCGAGACCCCGCGGGATCTCGCCGGGCTCTGCGTGCAATTGGAACAGGAGTTCGAGGTCGCGCCCGAAACTTGCCTTGCGGAGGTGCAGAGCTTTCTCGATGAGCTGGCAAAGCATGGCGCGATTGTCCTCGATCCGCCGCGCGCTTCGTAGATTCGCGCAAGTCGACGGCCGCCGGCGCCTTCTCGTCGTGGAGGCCGTCGCGTGCTTGCTCGGGGCGCGGCTGGCGCTGAACCTCGTTCCCTTCCCGCGCTTGGCGGGCTGGCTGGGTACATTCGTGCCGCCAACCGATCCCCGCGCGTTACGCGAAACGGCGGAGGCGCCGGCACGCGCGGCCCTGATCGCCCGGGAAACGGGCTGGGCCGTCACGCGCGCCGCGCGGCACGTGCCGTTCCGCGCGGTGTGCCTGCCGCAGGCGATGGCGGCGCAGTTCATGCTCCGGCGGCGCGGAGTATCCAGCATCATGCGGTTCGGCGCCGGCAGGGGCGCGGAGAAGCCGCTCGACGCCCATGCGTGGCTTGACGCGGCGGGTGTGGAAGTCACCGGTTATCCGGTGCCGCAGAATCTCGCCGAGATAGCTTGCTTTGTGTAGCGGTCATCGCATGCGCGACGCGCGGCTTCGCCCCGCCGCGGCCCATCGGGCTCGGTCCGGAATGTGCCCAATTTGCGTTACACAAAGTGCGGCCGGGCGGCTACTATGATCGGCGATTTTTACCGTAGGGGGAGGCGCGACGGCATTGAAGTTCTACGCGATTGCGGGCCTCCGCCTCGGCAGCGAAATTGAACTGCCCGGGGTGATCGGCTCGGAGCCCCAGGCCGATGCGCCCGATATCCAGATCCGGATCGGTGAGGTCCCCGAGAGGCTGTCGGATGCGGCCCTATCCGGCCCGACATGGCAGATCGACCGGCAGCGCTTTCTTCTTCGCGTTCCCAATGTCGCCCGCTTCCTGGTCTCCGACGGCCGGGAAATCCGCGTCGCTCCGGACGGCGACACGCCGTTCGCCGAGATCGCGATCTTCCTGTCCGGCACCGTGCTCGGCATTCTGCTGCATCAGCGCACGCATGTCGTGCTGCATGCCAGCGCCGTGGAGGTCGGCGGCAAGGCGATCCTTTTTTGCGGTCCCTCGGGGGCCGGAAAATCGACCTTGGCGGCCGCTCTCAACAAGCGCGGCTATCCCCTCATATCCGACGATTTCTGCGCCATACGCTTCGCCACTGACGGCCAGCCTCATGCTTTGCCCGACGGCCGCAGCCTGAAGCTCTGGGCCGAGGCGACGAAATGGCTGGACATGCGGCCGGGCGCTTCGGTCCGCGCGCAACTCAAGAAATACTATGTCGATCCCGGAGCGACCGCGAGCAAACCCGTCGTTATCGGCGCGATCTACGAGCTATCCGAGGCGCGCGCGCCGCGAAAGCCCGGAATCGTCACGCCGAACGTCGCCGACGCGGCGCTGTTGATCCGGCGCAACGCCTACCGCCCGTTGCTGGTAAAGAGGATGGGTCAGCAGGCGCGCTACTTCGAAGCGGCGTCGCGCCTGGCCAATGCCGCGGGCATCTACATGCTGGCGCGCCCGCTCGACTTCGCGCAGATGGACACGGTCTTCGGCTGGCTGGAAACGCATTGGATGGCGCAGAGGCTGCTGCCCGAGGCGGCATGATGCGCAAGGTCTGGCTGGCGTCCTATCCCAAATCCGGCAACACCTGGATGCGCATGCTCATCGCGGCGTTGTCGCTCAAGGATGGCGAGCCGCTCGACATCAATGCGCTGTTCGAGCGCAGCGGCATCGCCAGCGCGCGCGGCCCTTTCGATCACCTTACGCTGATCGATTCCGGGCTGCTCACCCATGAGGAGATCGACGCCCTGCGCCCCGCGATACACGCGGCATGGCGGCACGACGAGGCGGACGAGGGCGAGAACCCGGCCGACGACGTTCTCTTCGCGAAGACCCACGATGCCTACACTTACTTGGCCGACGGAACGCCGCTCCTGGCCGGCGCAAAAGGCGCCGACGGCGCGGTATTGATCGTGCGCGATCCGCGCGACGTGGCGCCGTCCTTCGCCAATCACAACGGCACGGACATCGACAAGGCCATCGCCCGGATGGCCAATCCCGATTTCAGCCTCTGCGGGCGCACCGAAAGGCTCGACACCCAATTGCGGCAACGCCTGCTCGGCTGGAGCGCGTTCAACGCCAGCTGGCTGGATCAGCGCGACCTTCCGGTCCTGCTCTTGCGCTATGAGGATGTGCAGGCCGATACGGCGGCGGCCCTGTCGCGCGTCATGGCCTTCGCCGGCTGTCCGGCCAGGTCCGACGCCATCGCCCGCGCCGTGGCGATGACGGACTTCGCGGAGTTGACGGCCCAGGAAGCGAAGGCGGGCTTTCGCGAAGCGCCGGGCAGGACCTCTTCAGGCCGCTTCTTTCGCCGCGGCAAAGCGGGCGGTTGGCGTGACGAACTGACCGTGGAGCAGGTCGCGCGGATCGAGGACGCGCACCGGGCGATGATGCGCCGGCTCGGCTATCCGCCCGGCGCCGACGCGGAACAATTGGAAGGGGCGGGGGCCGCGGAAGGCGATCTTGCCGCGTCGGGCGTTTGATGTGAATCTTGCTGGATCTGGCGGGACGCACCCATGACCGAGGAAGAACTGCTTGCGCTGAAATTCGGCAACGGCACGGTGGCGGACAATATCCAGCGCGCGGTGGATGCGGGACATCTGGTGCGGGAGCAGGATGGGCGCCTGCGCCTGACCAGCGTGCCGTCGTCACGCACCAACTGGGTCATAATCAGTCACGGGCCCAGCCTGGACTGCCAGTTCAAGGCCAGATTTCTTTTTCCGCATGTTTACGCCGAAGCGGCCGTGCCGTTCGGTTGCAGCGGCTGTTACAAGGTGAAGGTGGCGCCGCGCACCTTGCGCGAACTCGTCGCCGTCTGGGGCGTCGGAAAGCGCATCGAATGCTACTCCAAATGGGGCGTGGACCTGGACAATCCCTATTCGGGGGATATCTACGCCGGATATTTCTACACCGTCGGCCTCGAGGGCGCGCGCGCCACCTACCGCGTGGTGCGGGAGATCATCGACGCGCATCCCTTGCTCGGACCGGGTGTGGCGATGTCGATCAAGCGCGGCTGTTCGGAATACGAGGCGGCGCTGGGGCCGTCGGACCGGTACAGTTTCGCGCCGGAACTCGAAGAACTCGAAGCTTATCTCCGCACGCGGTTTCACAAGGCTACGCTGGAGGGCGTGCCGCCATTGCCGATGGCGCATTGGATCGACGTCGCCTTCCGCATCGGCGACGAGACCTATCTGGACTTCACGCACGGAAAGCGTCTGCGGCCGAAAACCGTCGCTTACGAGCCTTGAGCCAGATTGATCACCTTGTGCTCCGCCATGAGCGCCAGGAGCCTGGCAACGTCCGCAGCGATCACGTTTCGCTCGGCATCGTATTCCGCCGCCAGGCCGTCGATCAGGGCGGCGAATGTCTGTGGCGCCTCCAGCCGCTGCCAGATCGCGCTGCCGATATCGTCGAGCCCGTAATATTTGCCGCCCTCGATGTCCATCATCATGGTCTCGTCATGGACGGCGGCCGTCATGAGGCCGGGATTGCGGGAGACGACAGCCTCTTCGCTGATCGGTAAGGCGGTGGCGGCGGTCTCGGGCATCGGCGTTTTCCGGAATATATTGTGTACGGAAGGATATTCGCAGTCCGCCCGGCTTCCAAGTGCCGCTCAGGCGTTTCCGCCCTCGACCCAGCGGATGAACTGACCGACATGGACCCCACGTTCAAAAGCGAAGCGGACTTCGGACTGGCGGGCCTGCGCGGCCTGGGCGTCCTTCGGCCAGTCGTCCAGGATGCGCTTCATGCGTGGCACATCGAGCAGCCGGCTTGCCAGGGGCGAGGCTTCAAGCCGTTCCACCTCTTCGCCAAGCTCGGCGCGACGCGCGTCCAGACGCCGGAACCAGGTCACGCCCTGCGCGCCAAATCGCGTTTCCCCGAGAATCTCCGGCGGCAGCCGATCGGCCAGGACCTTGCGCGCGAAGGCGCGGGGAACACCATCTTTCCGATAAAAGGCTTCCGGCACACGCAGGAGAAATTCGATCAGCGGCCGATAGGCGAGGGGAGAGCGGATCTCGTAGCCCAGCGATTTGACCGAAGCGGCATTTCCGTCGCGCGAAAACTGATTGTGATCGAACAGGTAGCGCGCGCGGAATCGCGCCGGCTCCCAGCCGGAAAAATTAAACCGCGGATCGAAGGCGGCGCGCTCCCAGGCGCCGGATTGCGCCAGTTCGCGGCCAACGGACGGGTTCAGGCAACTGAAGTTCGAAACATCGTAAGGATCTCTGCCATAGAGCCGGTAGAGACGCCGCCGCAACCGCAGCGGAGCCGCGGATGCGATGACATCGCCCTTCAGGATGTTGAACATGCCGCGACGGGTTCGCCGGGATGTCGCGACGAATTCGCGTGAAAAGGCCACAAACCGTCCCTTGCGAAGCAGCGACAGCAGGGAAAAATTGCCTTTCCAGCTCAAACCCAGATTGCCTTTGCTGCCGTCGAAGCAAGCCTGGTATCGGCCCGCCGCGATAAGATCCTGCGCCGGGGCGAACGCCCCGACATTTGAAGGGCAGAAGGTCGGAGTGGATAATTTCAGGAATCGATTGATCGGATTGCGCTCGCGCGAATGCAATTCGCCTTCTTCGCAGAATTGCACGTCGAGATCGGGATGCATGCTCGCCAGCGCTTCGATCTTGTCGCGCTCGCTGAGATACCAGTTGGGCGCGAGCTCGAGCGCGAAATCCCGCGGCGGCACGACGCTGAAACATGCGATGGATCGGGCGCGGCCGAGGCGGGCCGCGGTGGCGGCAACGGCGCTCGAGTCGAGTCCGCCGCTGGTCATGATCGCCATGCGTGGTGTGTCTTCGGTTGCCCGTGCCACGGCCTCATCCAGCAGCTCCCGCGCCCGCTCGATATAATCCGCCTCCGTCTTGAAGGGCGGTGGCGCGTCGAAATCCGGCGACCAGTAATGCTCGCGTCTCACGGCATCGTGCGTAATCGTCACCAGCATTCGGCTGGGAACGCGCTCGATGTCGCGATAGAAAGTCCTGCTCGGGGATGCCAGATTCACCGCGAGGTAATTTGCCACCACGTCTTCGTCGAGCGCGCGCGGCACGAAGGGCAGGGACAGCAAAAGACTCAGATCGGAGGAAAAGGCGACAAATCCATCGCCGCGGTGGAAGAAGAGCGGGCGCCATCCGTAGCAATCGCGCCCCAATGTCAGGCGCTGGTTTTTCCCGTCCCATGCCGCGAATGCGAATGCCCCCACGGGGTGGGCCACGCCAGCCGCGCCAAATCGGCGGAAAAGACCATGTAACAGAGCAGCATCCGTGAACCCTCCCAACGCCGCCGGCGCGATCGAGAGGATGCCGCTCAGCTCCGCGCGGTTCTCCAGCCGAGCGTTGGCGGCGAAGAGCAATCCTGCATCGTCTCGGCTGTTCTCTGCGTTCGGGTCCGACAGGCTACCGGCGCCGCCGGAAACGAACATGGCGTTCCTGGCCCGCGCCACTTCGGTATTGGACCAGCCAATACCGCGCTCCACCGCCTTCTCAAATGAACCGGCGCACGCCGAAAAAGCCGGACCGACCAGTCCGGCAATGAGCGGCGTATCCTGACGCGGCATTCAACGCAGCGTTAGCTGGTGTGTTGGCTAGGGCTGGATCCAGGTCCGCCGTCCGCCGGAAGGAGAGCGCCATTCGCCGTCTCGCGATTGACCGAAGACATCATAAATACTGGCGCATGCCACGACTTGCGTTCGACAGGGAAATCCCCGCGTTCCGCGCCATCAACAGCATCGGCCTTGCCAGATTGCATGCCCCCACTCCGATCACTCTACACCGGTTAGATTGTGTACCCAAGATTGCCGGCAGGTGCAAGTGAACACCAAAGACTGGGGCCGTTTTTGCCGGCAACATCCCTTGCGGAAGGCAAAGTATTTGCCGGCCAGCATTGAAGACTAGCCTTTGCGCAATTGCCGACTTCCCTGTTTTGGAGTAAATCATTGCAAACTTGGGGAGGGCACAATGACACAACCCTTTGTGGGACAAATACAGGCTTTTACCTTCAATTGGCCGCCAAAGAATTGGGTGCAGTGCGACGGCCAGCTTCTGGCAATTCAGCAGAATCAGGCCCTTTTCGCGCTTCTCGGCACTTATTACGGTGGCAATGGCGTGACGACCTTCGCTTTGCCGGATTTGCGCGGCCGCGTGCCTGTCCATTGGGGCAGCCTCGCCGGCGCCGTCTATACGATCGGCGAACCGGGCGGCACGGAGACCGTGCAGCTTACGATCGGCCAACTGCCGCAGCACACGCACATGTTGACGGGCGCGAACGTTCCGGCGACCGCGTCTCAGGCGAGCGCCGGCGCGGCTTTGGCAAATGCAGCAATCGGCAGCGGGACCCCGGACAATTATTATGGTCCGCTGACCACGCCGCAGCCACTCAACGCGGGCTCCGTATCATTCTTCGGTAGCGGCCAGCCGCATGACAACATGCAACCCTATCTCGCCATCAACTGGTGCATCTGCCAGTACGGCATCTTCCCGTCGCGCAACTGACCGCCGAATTCCAACTCAAAGCTAGGGAGGCTCAGCGATGAGCAACGCCTTTATCGGCCAAATCTCGATGTTTGGCGGCAATTTCGCGCCACGCAGTTTCATGTTTTGCAACGGCCAGCTTCTGCCGATCGGCCAATATCAAGCGCTGTTTTCGCTGATCGGCACGACCTATGGCGGCAATGGCACGACGAACTTCGCCCTGCCGAACCTGCAATCGCGCTTGCCTCTGCATTACGGCGCCGGCCCCGGCCTGTCGTCCTATGTGCTCGGTCAAGCCGCGGGTGTGGAATATGTGACCATCACCACATCGACCACGCCGGCGCACTCGCACGTGCTCGTTGCCTCGAAAGGCAATGCCAATACCGGCACCGTGGGCTCGGGCGTGCTGCCGGCGGTCGCCAATGGGAACATTACGCCAACGTATTTCTACGCCGCTCAGATGCAGGGCCAGCCGGCGCTTCAGATCGTTACGCTCGATCCTCATTCGGCGTCGTTGGTCGGCGGCAACGGACCGCACGCCAATCTGATGCCGTCGCTGGCGATCAGTTTCATTATTTGTGTTCAGGGCATCTTCCCGTCGCGGAATTAAGGAGGGCATCATGTCGGATCCATATATCGGCGAAATTCGCGCCTTCGGCTTCAATTTCGCGCCGCGCGGCTGGTTCCTGTGCAACGGCCAGATTCTTCCCATCAACCAGTACGCGACGCTGTTCACCATTATCGGCACCACCTATGGCGGCAATGGCGTCAGCACCTTCGCCCTGCCGAACTTGCAGGGCGAAGTACCCATGCATTGGGGCACGGGGCCGGGTGGTTTCAATACGGTGTTGGGCGAAGTGCAGGGCACCCCGTCGGTTACGTTGCTGACCAGCGAAATCCCGGCGCACACGCACACGATTTCGGCGGCTCACCTTCCCGCCGGCAGCCTCAGCGAACGCTCCGCCGGACCAAACACAACCGGGACCAGCTATCTCTCGCAGACGGCCGGCGGGTTCAGCTATAAAGCGGCCCCGGCGAGCCCGAACACCGCATTCTCGATTTCGGCCATCCAGACCGCGGGCAGCTCGCTGCCGCATGAGAATCGCCAGCCTTTCCTGGTGGTGAATTTCTGCATCGCCTACGAAGGAATTTTCCCCGCGCGCAATTGACGCGAGGTCGCGTGACCATCTCCCATCCGCCGCCGGCATTCGACCTGCCGGCGGCGCTTCTTTCCCAAGGCTATCGCCTGCGGCCGGAAACGGATGCCGACATTCCGTTTCTGTTGGCGCTCTACGCCTCCACGCGCGAGGAGGAGCTGAGAGCCGTCCCCTGGCCCGACGAGATGAAGGCTGCGTTCTGCGCCCAGCAATTCCAGGCCCAGCGCGGCCATTACCACGCGACCATCGCGCATTGCCGGTTCGACGTCATCGAGCACCATGGCGAACCCGTCGGACGGCTCTATCTTCAGGATCGGCCGACGCGGCTGCACATCGTCGATATCGCCTTGATGCCCGCCATGCGCGGGCAGGGGATCGGCACCGCGGTGCTCGAAGCGCTGCACGCGCTCGGCCGGCAAACCGGGCGTGGCGTGGGCATCATGGTTGAGATCCATAACCCCGCGCGCAACCTCTATCGCCGCCTCGGCTATCGCGAGGTCGAAAAGCATGGGCTCCATCTGGAGATGGAGTGGCTGCCCTCAAACGATCAGTTGAACAGCGCTTGATGCAGAAAGCCGCGCTCGTCCCGCCCGATCGGGACGAGAAACAGCGTGATCGTGCCGAGCTTGTCGTTCGCAAGCCGATAGAGCCGCTGCGGCGGCATCCGCGGCGTCTGGGCCGTGAAGATCAGGGAAAATGGCGGCCTGGTTCCGGCCGGCGCATGCCGCGCCGACAACAATTCCGCTTCGACCAGCTTGAACGCGATCGGCGGCAGCCCCTCCTCGGCGATCACGAATTCATCGCCGACTTTGTCCGAGAAATCCTCGAACACGAATTCCCGTTCCGTCATCCCATTCGCCTCTGGCGGTCGCATCCCAAGCCCGAATAGATAAACGATCCGTTGCGCGTGCCAACCGGAATCATGCCTGGGCGGCGGCGGCCGACAGCGTCGCGGCGAGCCACTCGTTCACCACCGCATCGATAACCAGGTGCACGCGGTCTTCGCTCCCGCGATTGTGCACGCTGTGAATTTCGCTCAGGCGCAGATACCAGCACTCGCCGGGCGCCATCGCCACCGCGCGTCCCGCCAGCAGGAACTCCACCCGCGGGCCGGTCGCAATCGGGATGTGCAGGCGTGCCGTTCCCGAAGCCGCATCCAGATCGGGATCGCAATGCGGTTTGATCACCGAACCGGGCCCCAGGCGCATCAATCGCACCGAAAGCAGGGGACAGGAGAATGTCCGCAATATCTCGCGAAGATACGGCGTATCGGCGAGCGCCGGCTGGTCGGCATAGTCTTTCGCGCCTGGGTCGGAAAAAATCATCCGGATCGGATGGGTTTCTCCCTCCGGCGCGCGCAATGGAATTGCGCCCCATTGCCCCTCGTAATTGTGCTTCACGAAATGATCCGTCCAGCCGGATCGTTCGAGCATCCGCACTTCACGCTGCAACGGCGCCGGCTCGAATCGAAAAGGCAGCCGGATGCGATCGGGAAGAGAAATCTCGTTCGGCGCGCGCATGACGGCATGCTATGGGAACCGGGTGGTAGCCTCAAGCAGGGACCGCGATGAGTCACGCCTTGAAGGAGTTTCGCGCGCTGGTGATGGCGAGCCCGGCGTTGCAGGCCGGCCTGATGGCGGAGCGCGACCTCGATGTCTTTTGCGCGCGCGCGCTGGACTTCGCGGCGCGGGCGGGGATCGACCTTCGGCGCCGCGATATCGAGACCCCGTCCGATCCCGCGGGCGTCATGCGCTTCTCGCCCAAACCAGCCGATGGCGAGGCGTGGCCGCCGGCCGGCTGGCTTCCGGTCGGCATGGCAATGGACGCCGCCGGACCGATCGTCGCCTGGCACTGTTTCGATGGCATCGCGCTGGGCACGCCGTTTTTCGAGGACGCGGCGACCGTGTCGCGGTCGCTGCCGTTCAATCGCGCGCTCGGCTATCGCATGCCCTTGTCCGCCATGATGAAAAACGCGCCGCCGCGCCCGCATCCCCTGGGGCTGATCTTTCATCTCTCGCGCTGCGGCTCCACGCTGGTCCATCGCATGCTTGGCGCCGGCGCCATGGTGGCATCGCTCTCCGAAGTGCCGATCTTCGATGAAGCAATTCAATTCTGCCTCAATTGGCCGGGCCCGCAGGAGAGCAAGGTCAAGCTGCTGCAGACCATCGCCGCCGGACTGGGCAATGCATCGGGAGAGCTGCCGCTCGTGCTCAAGCTGGATGCCTGGCACATCCTGTCCTGGCCGTTGCTCCGCGCCGCGTTCCCCGGCACGTCCGCGATTTTTCTCTGTCGCGAACCGGCGGAGATTCTCGTCTCGCAGCAGCGCATGCGCGGCATTCAGGCGGTGCCGCAACCGTTGATCGCGGCGCTTTGCGGCATGGGCGATTACGGCGCCTTCGGCATCGACGAATATTGCGCCCATTTTCTGGCCGCGTCCTGCCGCGCCGCGGCCGAGGCGGCGCGAGCCGGCGCGCTTCGCGTGATCGGCTACAAGGGCCTTCCCCGCGCCGTCTTCACGCGCCTTCTGCCGTATTTCGGGCTCGATGCCGACGACGCGGCGCTCGAGCGCATGCGTGAAGCCGCCCGCGTTGACTCCAAGGCACCGGATAAAATCTACGCGCCGGATAGCGAGGAGAAGATGCGCGCCGCGGGCGAAACATTGCTTGCGCTTTCCGAACGGATCGTGGGGCCGGCCTATCGCGAGCTCGAAGCCTTCGCGGCGTGGACACGATAGCCGCGCGGTAACGACGTCGCGGCGGAAACCATCGCTTGCGCACGCGCAAGGCCGACTGTCCGGCGAGGGAAAGCCTTTATCGCGGCCGCCAGGTCAGTTCGAGCCCCACCACATTGACATACGACTCCGTCGTCCCGGCAAGCGTGCCGCGCAACGCCGCGCCCGGCGCCGCCGGGTTCAGCGCCACCGGCGTCGACAGATTGAACAGCCGCGACGCCGTGACGTTCAAATCCAGATCGTCGTTCAGCTTCACCCGCGCCCCCGCCGACAGCCAGATGCGGTCGGCATCGGGAATGCGCGGCTCGCGCGTCGCGTCGGTTGTCGGACTTTCGTCATAGGCCACGCCGGCGCGCAGCGCCCAGCCGGGGCTCACGCGATATTCGACCCCGAGCGATCCGAACAGCGTGTCCTTCCATTTCAGCGCGGTAACGTCTGTCGGCTGCGCCGGATTGGCCGCGATGACCACGAGCTGGCGGACCCGGCTCCAATGCGTCCAGTCGAGCTCCACCATCCCCGACCATTGGTCGGAGAAATCCTCGCGCGCGCCCGAGGTGATCATGTCGGGCATGGTGATCGGCGTCGTCTGCCGCGTATTCGCGAAGAGCCCGGTCAGGCTCTTGATCGTCGCGCCGACGCTGGCGCCGTCGAGCGTGAACGTCAAAGGTCCCTTGAGATCCTGCTGCAGCGAGGAGCGGTAGGCGATGCCGAGAGTCAGTCCCGGAACGGGACGCAGCATCGCGCCCAGCGTGTAGCCGAACGTCCAATTGCTGCCGCTGACCCGCGCCAGGCTGTCCTGTCCGCCGGGCACGGCGCCGGGAATGCCGTTCAGCGCGCCCAGCGTGCCGGTGTCGATCGTGCTGGTCAGCGTGCCCTTGGCGTATTCGATCTGCAGGCCGGCGCCCAGCGTCACTTCGGGGCTGAGCTGATAGGCGATCACCGGCGTCGCGTTGATCGTCAGAAGCGCGGTCTTTCCGGCGTAATAGCGTCCGGCCCAGCCGGCCGGATAGTCGGTGCGAAGCCCCCAGGGCGCCGAAATCGAGAGCCCCACGGTCAGCCGGTCGCTCAGCCTGTGGCGCAGGCCGAGCGCCGGCACCAGCGCGTCGCTGATGAAACCGCGCGGCGTCCTGCCACCGCCCGCGGGATTGCCGGCCGAGGTCGCCGCCGTCGGGTAGCCGGCGCTCGATCCGGGAAGGATGGCGACGAGGCTCGCCGACAGGTCCGTATCGGCCACGCCGGCCGCGGCGGCCGGGTTGTAGACCATCGTGCTGGCGTCACGGTCGCTGGCGGCGGCGCCGGCATAGGCGGCCGCCATGGCGTCGGCGCTGTGTTCCTTGAGGCCGTAGCCGGCGGCGGCGGCCGGCGCCGCGCCCGCCGCGATCCAGAAGACGGCAAGGCCGCCGAGACGGCACAGGCGCGGGAGTCCAAGCCGGAAACTGCGATGGGACATGACGGTGACGGTCCAATCCTTTCAATTGCATGAACGGCGGAGCCGCTCCGTTAACCCTGAACGCTATGCAAATCTTTACTCGCGGCGGTGAACATAGAACGGGATATCGTATTCAGGGCCGCTGGTTATCCGGATGCAGGCGCCAATCCAACACGGCACGGAAGCGGCCGCGAACGGTTATGAAGTCGACAAGCTTCGTCTCCGCTTCCGCGATGCCGCGGTCGAGGCGCGCTATCACGTCGAAAGCATCAACGAATCCCGCTCGCTGATCCGCACCTATCTCGTCGCGGCCGCGCTGCTCTATCTGACCTTCGGCGTGCTCGACTTCGAAGTGGGCGGATCGATGGTCGGCGCCCTGTGGTTCATCCGCTACGGCATCGTGTGCCCGATCCTGGTGGGCGCGGCGCTTCTGACCTATGTGCCGGCCTTCCCGAAATTCGCCCAGACCGCGGTTTCGATCGCGATGATCACGCCGGGCCTCGGCATCGTGGCGATGACCGCGATCATGCCGCCGCCGTTCAACAGCTTCTACTATGCCGGCCTCATCATGGTGGTGATCTATGGCTCCTCGCTGGTGCGCCTCCGGTTCCTGCACTCGCTCCTGATCTCGCTGTCGCTGGTCGCGCTCTACCAGATCGTCTCGACGCAGATAAATCCGATCCCCTTCAAGCAGTGGCTCAACAACAATTTCTTCCTGGTGATGGCGACCGCCGTGGGGCTGTTCTCCGGCTACATCCAGGAGCTCTATATCCGGCGCAGCTACCGCGCGCAGAAGGAGATCGAGGCCAAGAACGCGGCGGCGAACCTGTTGCTGCTGGAGGCCGACAAGGCCAACCGCGCCAAGAGCGAATTCCTCGCCAATATGAGCCACGAGCTGCGCACGCCGCTGAACGCGATCATCGGCTTCTCCGACATCCTGAAGAAGGAGCTGTTCGGCTCGATCGGCAACGAGCGCTATGCCGAATATGTCGGCGACATCAACGACAGCGGCCTGCACCTGCTCGCCATCATCAACGACATCCTGGACCTCGCCAAGGCCGAGGCCGGCAAGCTGACGCTGCAGGAAGACAATATCGATATCGTGCGCTGCCTCGACGACGCGGTGCGCATGTGCCGCGGCCGCGCCGCGACCGGGGGGGTGGAGCTCGCCTTCGCGGACGTGGACCAGACGATCTATGCCTGCGTCGACGAGCGCATCCTGCGCCAGATCGTGCTCAACCTTCTCACCAACGGGATCAAGTTCACCCGCGACGGCGGCCGCGTCGCGCTCGCCGTCGCGGCCGATCCCGAGCACGGCATCGTCATCCGTGTCACCGACACCGGTATCGGCATCTCGCCGGGCGACATCGCGCGCGTCATCCGCCCGTTCGAGCAGGTCGAGAACGTGCTTTCCCGCAGCCATGGCGGCACCGGCCTCGGCCTGCCGCTCACCGCCAAGCTGACGGAGCTGCATGGCGGCCGGCTCGACATCGAGAGCCAGGTGGGGCGCGGCACCGCCGTGACCATCACGCTGCCGGCCGAGCGCCTGCGCGCCGCGCCCCTGAAGCGGCTCCTGAAGGCCGTCTGACACGGCTTCAGCCCTTGCGTATGAACAGCATCCGCACCCGCCCGGTCCGCTCGGTCTCCGTCCAGGCGCGCGCGGCGTTGAGCCCCGCCGCCCAGTCGAGCATGTCGGCGTCATTGCGATAGTGCAGCGTCCAGTCGGTGATGTACTCCATCGGCCAGTAATTGCTCAGCGGGCATTCGTTCATGTTGCCGATGATGAGCAGGCCGCCGGGCTGCAGGAGGTCGAAGAGCTGCTTGACCAGCGCCTTGGCGCGGGTGTGAGTCAGATAGTCCAGGAGCCCCACCGAATAGACCAGATCCTGTGGCGGCAGGCCGGTGAGCGCGTCGGTGCCGCGCAGGATGTCGGTGAAGGAGAGGTTCAGCCCCTGCACCTTGATGCGGCCCTCGGAGTTCAGCACGAAGGGATAGGTCGATTCATGCGCGTAGAGCAGGGCGACCTCTTCCTGGTCGATCAGCGAGAACTCGACGCGATTGCCGCCGGCCGCGTGGCTCGACAGGAACGAGCCGACTTCGCGCGCCGGGCCGCTGCCCAGGCTGGTGATCCGCGCCGGCCGATCGGCGCCGCGCTCGCGCACCACGTCGGCGATATGCGTGCGCACCACTTCCATGCGGGTGCGAATGCACTCGGCGACTTCCAGGCCGATGCGATGCATCAGCATCTCATAGGCGTCGGCGCCCTTGCGTTCCCAGTCATAGACTTGGTTCATGATCTCGAAGTCGCCGGGATAGCCGAGCGGCTTGGCGTAGGAACGGTCCCAGATCGCGCCCTTGCGCAATTCGGGCGTCAGCACCAGTTCGGTGTATTCCTTCGTCGCCTCTCGCATGTCGCGGTCGTTGATCATCGCGTGCGTCAAATCGTTGCCGGTGCGCCACAGCGAGCGCCATTGCTGGATCAGCCGCGGCTCGCAGGTCTCGAAGGCTTCCACCTGGTCGAGCCCATGCTTGAACTCGGTCGCCACCGCCGAATTGGATTCGAGCAAGGAGCGATAGGAGCGCAGCAGGCGCAGCACGTCGGCGCAGAAGGCGCGGTAATCGTGCGGCACGAGGTTGGCGGATTCGGCGCCGAAGGCCGGCGAGCGCGCCGCGATCTGGGCCTGGGTGTTGCGCGTCAACAGCTTGTCGAACTCGACATAGCGGTCGACGAAGGTGAAGGCGAGCTTGGAGCCGAACACCGTGCTTTCCGAGCGGCAGACCCGGGCGGAGCTTTCGAAGATCGGCAGGCCCGATTGCTGGATGCTCAGCGAGACCGTCTCGCCGACTTCCGGCAGGTCGTCATGGCTCTGCTTCGACAGCGCGGAGAGGCCGCCCAGGCTGATGTCGTGCAGGCGGTAGGCGGCGGTGCGCACGCGCACGCGCGGCGCCAGCGCGGGAAACATCCGGCGCGCATCGTAGCGCGGCGGGCGAAAGCGGATTTGACGGCCCGAAGACCCTTTAAGCTCTTCATACGCAAGCATCGCGGCACCCCTGTGAGAACAACCTTGTCCCCTCCTGAAGGCACCCCATTGCGTCCGTCTTCGCGGACGCCATTCCCAGAACCCAGCGCCGGTCGTTGAGTCGCCCGGTCGACAGCAAGATCGTTAACAATGTCTTAATAGCCGAAAGAGTCAGCCAAATCAATCGGATGCCGTCCCCCCATTTGAGGGGTGCATCATGGTTAATCGTTAACCTGGGTAAATAACCTGCCAAGTGATTCAAATCCTTCTGCAATTTGAATCGGTTAGCGGTGCAACCCAGGCGCCGTTCGAAGGTGTTACCGAGACGTTAACCATGGCGCCGCCGCCGTGCCTATTCGTTAAAATGCGTAGCAACCGTCTAGCGCGGCGTTAGCGGGTTCCCGCGCAGACTTGACCGCGTCGAAGCAAGGGCGGCGGGCATGTTCCTCTATCGGGTGAAGGTCGAAGAACTCGACGCATCGCGTCTTCTGTCGCTGAGGGACGGATTGGCGCGCGGCGAGCCAGTCCTGCGCGCGCAATGTCCGATCCGCGAGATGAGCGTCGTCAGCGAAGACGGCGAAGCGGCGCTCGACATCTATCTGGCGCTCGACGATTTCATCGGCGTCGCGCAATTGAAGAAGCTGGTGTCGCAGTTGAACGCGATGCTCGACATGTGGCCGAACCGCACGAAGCCGCGCGTGAGTTCGGAACTGATCCATATCTGAATCGCCTTCCCGTTGCGGGAAGGTCGAAATTCATGAGCGAAGCGAAATGAATTTCTGGGCGAGGGCCGGCGTCGGACGCCAGGCGCCGTCCCGCTCACACTCTGTCGCGGCGCGGGCGAGCGCGTCGCGCAAAGGATGGGCGGGACGCCGGAGGGCAGGGCGTCCCGCCCACTTACGAGCGGTTATCGCGGGGGGACTTAGTGCGAGCCGCTCATGGCGTTCGACGGCGCCATCGTGTTCGTCGGGGCCATCATGCCGCCCGTCACGGGCGCGGGGTGCTTCTTGGGCTTCGGCTTGTGGTCGGCCATCATGCCGCCGCTTGCCGGCGCCATGGCATTGGCGGACGCCGGCGCCATGGTGTTGGATGGTGCCACGGTGTTGTTGGCCGACATGCCGTCGGCAAGAGCGGCGGTGGCGAAAAGCGCGGTGCCCAGGGCGAACGCCGTCATCGTGATTTTGTCCATGATTGATATCCTCTCGATTTGACCGTGTGGGTTACGAAGGCCAGTTCGGACGCGATCGCCGTCCGGTTACGCGCGACTCCGGACTTTTTGCGTGAGGCCTATCGGCGATGTAACCTTTCTCGGGGCTCGCACGAATGTGATGGAGTGAGGCGCTGGTCGAAGCGGAAGCGGAGCTGAAGGCGCTGATGGTCCGGTCGCTCGCGGGCGACGGCGCGGCCTATGCGGAGCTGTTGCGCAAGCTGCAGGGCTATCTGCGCGCCTATTACGCGCGCCGCGTCGGGCGCGCCGCCGAGGCGGAGGACCTGCTCCAGGAAACGCTGATCGCCATGCACACCCGCCGCCAGACCTACGATCCCACAAGGCCGTTCACCGCCTGGGTCCACGCCATCGCGCGCTACAAGCTGATCGATTATTACCGTCGCACCAAGCGCCGCGCCGAGGACCCGCTGGACGATGCCGACATGCTGTTCTCGTCGTCGGACGCCCAAGCCGCGGAGGCGCAGCTCGACGTCGAGCGTCTCCTGCATCGGCTGCCCGAGAAGACGCGGCGGCTGATCCGCGACGTGAAGATCGAAGGCCTGTCGACCGCCGAGGCCGCGGCGCGCCACAACATCTCGGAATCGGCGGTGAAGGTCGGCGTGCATCGCGGCCTCAAATCGCTCGGTCTCGGAGACAAGAAATGAAGACCGACGATCTGATCGCCGCCTTGTCGTCGGATCTGGAGCCGGCGCGGCCGCGCGCGGTGGGAAGCCGGCTGGCGCTCGGCCTGGGCATCGGCGTGGTGGTCTCGGCGGCCGTGATGGTGCTGTGGCTCGGCGTCCGCGCCGATCTGATGCACGCGATGATGACCGGTCCGTTCTGGATGAAATTCGTCTATGCGCTGAGCGTCGCGGTGCTGGGCTTCGGCCTGATCGACCGGCTGGCGCGGCCCGACGGCGAGGGCGGGATATTCGGCCCCCTCATCCTCGCGCCGCTGGGCGTGATGATCGCGCTGGCGATCTATCAACTGGTCCTGGCGCCCGACGACCAGCGCATGGCGATGATGATGGGCGTCTCCTACGAAGTCTGCGCCTTCAACATCGTGGTCCTGTCGATCCCGGTCTTCGCCGGCCTGTTCTGGAGCCTCAAGGCATTGGCGCCGACAAGGCTGACGCTGGCGGGCGGGGTGGCCGGCATTCTGGCGGGCGCCGCCGGAACCGTCATCTATGGTTTCCACTGCACCGAGAGCGCGGCGCCCTTCGTGGCGATCTGGTACACGATGGGCATCGCGGCGGTCGCCCTTCTGGGCGCCGTTTTCGGCCGGGTCCTGCTGCGCTGGCAATGATCCGAAGGCGCCGTGTAACCGTGGACTGTCAGCAGCGAACTACCGTCGACGCCCCTTCGGGGGAGGGTCGAAGGACGATACGGGAGAGACCTATGCTTCGCATGCTTCGCAACACGGTTCTGGCCGCCGGCATCGCCACGATCTGCGGCCTCTCCACGGCCTGCGCCGACGCCGTCGATAAGCCGATTCCGGCCGCCAAGCTCGACGAAGCGAAGACCGGCGCGCCCGCGAGCGAGACCGCGGTGCTCGCCGGCGGATGTTTCTGGGGCATGCAGGGCGTGTTCGAGCATGTCAAAGGCGTGACGAAAGTGGTGGCCGGCTATTCCGGCGGTGCCAGGGAGACGGCGATCTACGAGCTGGTCGGCACCGAGACCACCGGCCATGCCGAATCGGTCGAGGTTACCTTCGATCCGCGCGTCGTGTCCTATGGCGACCTGCTGCGCGTCTATTTCTCCGTGGCGCACGATCCGACCGAACTCAACTTCCAGGGGCCGGACAGCGGCCTCAGCTACCGCTCGGAAGTCTTCTTCGCCTCGCCGCTGCAGGAGAAGATCGCCCGCGCCTATGTCGCGCAGCTCTCGGCGGCCCAGGTCTTCGGCGCGCCGATCGTCACCAAGATCGAGTCGCTGAAAGGGTTTTACGCGGCCGAGGGCTATCATCAGGATTTCCTGATCCACAACCCGACCTATCCTTACATCGCCGTCAACGATATGCCCAAGATCGAGGCACTGAAGCGGGTCTGGCCGGCGCTCTATCGCGACAAGCCGGTGACGCTGGCGCAGCGGTGAACTGCTGACACAATCGGGGGAACTTTCCTGCTATTGTCGCCGTTGACGAGACGCAGCGAGGGCTATCCGTCATGGCGAGAGAGGCGACGATCCCCGCCGAAAGCGATTCGGCATCGTCTCTGCTGGCGGACTATGCGGCGGTGCGCCGCCATAGCGAGGCCCTTGCCGCGCCGCTGACGCCCGAGGATCAGATCGTCCAATCCATGCCGGATGCCAGTCCGGTAAAGTGGCATCTCGCGCATACGACATGGTTTTACGAGGCTGTCATCTTGGGAAGGTTCGCGCCGGACTATCGACCGTTCGATCCTGCCTACGGCTACCTGTTCAATTCCTATTACGAGGGCTTGGGTCCGCGCCATCCACGTCCGCAGCGCGGCCTTTTGAGCCGGCCGCCGCTGGACGAGATCCTCGAATATCGCATGCACGTCGATGAGGCGATGGCGCAATTGATCGAGCAGCGTCCGTCCGAGAGTTTGGATCTCGTCACGCTCGGCCTCCATCACGAGCAGCAGCATCAGGAGCTGATCCTCACCGACATCCTGCACGCCTTCTCCTGCAATCCGCTGCTCCCCGCCTATGCGGAGCGGCCGGCGGAGCCGGCGCCGCCCGCCGCGCCGCTGTTCTGGATCGGCCATCCCGGCGGCATCGTCGAGATCGGCCATGCCGGCGCGGGCTTTGCCTTCGACAACGAGACGCCGCGTCATCCGGTGCTGCTGCGGCCCTTTCGCATCGCCGCGCGCCCGGTCACGAACGGCGAATATCTCGACTTCATCGAAGACGGCGGCTATCGCCGTCCCGAATTCTGGCTGAGCGACGGCTGGACCTTCGTCCAGCGCGAGGCGCTCAACGCGCCGCTCTATTGGATGGGCGAGGGCGACGGCTGGCGCGCCTTTTCGCTGCATGGCCCCCATGCGCTTGAAGAGCACGCACCGGTCGCCCATGTCAGCTTCTACGAGGCGGCGGCTTATGCCGCCTGGGCGGGAGCGCGCTTGCCGACGGAATTCGAATGGGAAGCGGCGTTGCCGCCGGGTCGTGGCGCGGTGTGGGAATGGACGCGTTCCTCCTACGACCCCTATCCCGGCTATCGCCCGTTCGAAGGCGAGGTCGCCGAATACAACGGCAAATTTATGAGCGGGCAGGTGGTGCTGCGCGGCGGGTCGGCCGCGACCCCGCGCGGCCACATCCGCCCGACCTATCGCAATTTCTTTCCGCCGTCCGCGCGCTGGCAGCTCAGCGGCATACGCCTGGCAGGTGACGCATGAGCATGGCCGCGATCAACCCGAAGACGCGCGACAGCGCCTTCCGCGATGCGCTGCTCGAAGGGCTGTTCAAGACACCCAAGCGCATCCCGGCGAAATTCTTCTACGACGAAGCCGGCTCGGCGCTGTTCGAGCGCATCACCGCGCTCCCTGAATATTATCCGACGCGCACCGAGCTTTCGATCCTGACCGGCAATGTGCGCGAGATCGCGGCGCTGATCGGCGCCGATGCCGAGCTGGTCGAGTTCGGCGCCGGTTCGCTGCGCAAGGTGCGCATCCTGCTCGACGCCCTGAAAAGCCCGCGCGCCTATTTGCCGATCGATATCTCCGGCGATTATCTGATGGACGTCGCGGCCACGCTGCGCGACGACTATCCGGGCCTGCGCGTGCGGCCGGTGATCGCCGATTTCACCCGCGCCGTCGCGCTGGGGCCGCTGACGGCCGGCGCGCGCCATCGCGCCGGGTTTTTTCCCGGCTCGACGATCGGCAATCTCGGCCGCGCCGATGCCGTCGCCTTCCTGCGCCAGGCGCGGCAGACGCTGAACGGCGGCGGCCTCCTGATCGGCGTCGACCTGGTGAAGGACCCGGCGATCCTGCACGCCGCCTACAACGACGCCGAGGGCGTGACCGAAGCGTTCAACAAGAACCTGCTGGTGCGTGCCAATCGCGAAGCCGACGCGGATTTCGACCTTAGCCGCTTCGCGCACTACGCCTGCTACAACCCGCTCAAGCAGCGCATCGAGATGTACCTGGTCAGCCTGGCGGCCCAGCGCGTGCGCGTCGCCGGCGAGATCGCGACCTTCGCGGAGGGCGAGGCGATCCACACCGAGGATTCGCACAAATACACGGTCGACGGATTCCGCGCGCTCGCCGCCGAGGCCGGCTTCGTGCAGCGCCGCGTCTGGACCGATCCCGCGCGGCTCTTCAGCGTGCAGTGGCTGGCCTAGTTCTGAAGGACGGCGTGGATCAGATCCCGCCGTCCAGGAACTCGAACACCGTCGCCTTGAACAGCGCGTGGCCGATGATCGAGAAGTGATCCATCCCCGGGATGACCACGGCCCGGCCATCCGGAAACGCCTTGGCGAGCGGCTCGGGATCGCCGGCGAGTTCGTCGCGCGCGCCGGCCACGACCAGAACCGGCACGGGCAGCTTCTCGACATCGGCGCGGCTGAACGGCTGGTCCTTGGCGCGGGTGAGCGCGGCCAGCGCGAAGCGGTCTTCCTTCTGGTCGTCGGCGAATTGGCGGAAGCTTTTCAGCATCGGGTCCGCGATGCTTTCGACATCCTCGGCCTCCATCGCCTCGGCCATCGGGTTGCCGGCGATTTCGCGCCGCTCGAACAGTTTCTCGCCGGTGCCGCCCAGCGTCAGCGTCGCGAAGCGCTCCGGCGCCCGCAGCGCCGCCGCCAGCGCCAGCCGTGATCCCATCGAGAAGCCGAGAATGTGGGCGCGAGGCACCGCCAGATGATCCATCAGCGCCAGGATATCGCCGGCCATGGCCTCGCGGCCGTACAGCACGGGATCGTGCGGCTTGGCGCTCTCGCCATGGCCCCGGCAATCGAGCGCGATCACGCGCATGCGCCGCCGCTCGAAGGCGCCGTACCAGCCGAGCCTGCGCCAGTTCTCCGCGCGGTTGGAGGCGAAGCCGTGGACGAGGATCATCGGCCTTCCCTCGCCGGGGCCGCCGATGTCGTCATAGGCCAGCGTCAGCCCGCCGGATTCGAAAGTCGCCATGCCGCTATTGTCCGGCGAAGGCGCGCCTGACTCAAGCCGGCTTGAAGCCCAGCGCCACGCCGTCCATGCAATAGCGCAGGCCGGTCGGCTTGGGGCCATCGTCGAACACATGGCCGAGATGGCCGCCGCAGCGGCTGCAATGCACCTCGGTGCGGCTCTCGATCCAGCTGTCGTCGCTCGTGGTCTCGACGGCATGCGGCAGCGGCGCCCAGAAGCTCGGCCAGCCCGTGCCGCTGTCGAATTTGGTCGACGAGGCGAACACCGGCAGCGCGCAGCCGGCGCAGGTGAACGTGCCCTTGCGGTGCTCGTTCAGCAGCGGGCTCGAATAGGGCTGCTCGGTGCCTTGCTCGCGCAGCACGTGATAGGCTTCCTGCGACAGCAACCTGCGCCACTCCGCTTCGGTGTGCTGCACCGCATAGGTCTTGGCCAGGGCCGGCCACGCGCCCAGCGACGCGCCAGCGCTGCCGAGCAGCAGAACTTGCAAGATGTTGCGTCTCGATGTCATGGCGGTCTCCGTTCGGTCCGGTATACGACAATTCGGCCAGATTGGATTTCGGTTACGCCGCTCCGTTCCCGCGGGCGCGAAATATATAAGGGGCCGGTTCCCGGAACGACGCCGACGGGGGAACGTTTCCTCCCTGCATTTCCCCAAAAACGGAGAACGAAAATGGACAAGGATCGCATCGAGGGTTCCGCCAACCAGGCCAAGGGCGCCATCAAGGAAGCCGCTGGCAAGATCACCGGCGACTCCAAGCTCCAGGCCGAGGGCACAGCCGACAAGCTGAAGGGCAAGGTCCAGAGCGCCGTCGGCGGGGCCAAGGACGCCATTCGCGACGCTACGAAGTAGTCGTCGCCTTCGCACGAACGGAAAAGCCCGGCGCAAGCCGGGCTTTTTTCGTTACAGCGCCGCTTCCTGGAACTGCAATTCATAAAGCGTGCGATAGAGCCCGCCCTTGGCGATCAGTTCCTCATGCGTGCCGATCTCGCGCACCCGCCCCTCGGTCAGCACCACGATGCGGTGCGCGTCCTTGATCGTCTGCAGCCGGTGCGCGATGATCACCGAGGTGCGCCCCTCGGTCAGCTTCAGCAGCGCGTCCTGGATCACCAGTTCCGTCTCGGTATCGATGCTGGCGGTCGCCTCGTCGAGCACCAGAACTTCCGGATTCATCGCCAGCACGCGCGCGAAGGCGAGCAGTTGGCGCTGGCCATGGGAGAGATTCCGCCCGCGCTCGTTCAGCGGCGTGTCGTAGCCCTGGGGCAGGGCGCGGATGAACGGATCGGCGTGGACCAGCTTGGCGGCGTACTCCGCCACCTCGCGGGTGATGCGCGGGTCGTTGAGCGCGATATTGTCGTAGACCGTCCCCGAGAAGATGTGGAAATCCTGCAGCACCACGCCGATCCGCGCGCGGATATCCGACGGCCTGATCTGCATGATGTCGATATCGTCGAGGAAGATGCTGCCGTCCGGCACGTCGTAGAACCGACAGAGCAGGCGGATCAGCGAGGTCTTGCCCGAACCCGTCGGCCCGACGATGGCGATGCGCTCGCCGGGCCGGATGTCGAAGCTGACGTCCTTCAGGATCGGATGCTCGGGCATATAGCCGAAGGTCAAATGGCGGAATTCGACCTTGCCGTGCAGGTCGGGGGGCAGGGGCGTCGGATGTTCGGGCTGCTTCAGCGCCTCGTTCCAGTCGAGCGCCTGGAAGATGCGCTCGCCGCTCGCCATGGCGCGGAACACGATGTTCCACTGCTCGCCCATCGCGACGATGGGGCGGAACAGCATGTCGAGGAACTGCGTGAACAGCAGCAGCGTGCCGACCGTCATCTCCTGGTGCAGCACAAGATGCCCGCCGAACCACACGATGACCGCGATGCCGATATAGTTCATGCCGTCGATGAACGGGCCGTAGAAACTCTCGATGGTCAGCGCCCTGGTCTCGCTGCCGCGGTTCTCGTTGTTGATCGCCGAATAGCGCTGGAAGTTGATCTTCTCCCGGCCATAGAGCTGCACCACCTCGATGCCGGAGAGGTTCTCCTGCAGATTCTCGTTCAGCCGCGACACCGTCATGCGGATGATGCGGTAGAGCGGGCGCGACATGCGCCGGAACATCCAGGTGAAGAACGCGGCGACCGGCAGGACCGGCAGCAATTCGAGCGTCAGCACCGGCGACAGCGTGACCATGATGGTGATGGCGACGAAGAACGGCACGAACTGCCCGGCGAGCTGGCCGAAGCCGGCGAACAGCTCGAACAGCGTCTCCACGTCGTTGGCCACGCGCGTCATCACCCGGCCCACCGCGACGCGGTCGTAAAAGCTCGACGGCAGGTGCTCCAGATGCTCGAACAGATCGCAGCGCAGATCGCGCAGCGTGTTCAGCGTCGCGCGGCCGAACAGGATGCCGAAGCCGCGTCCCAGCGCGGCGGCGAGCAGGATCCACAGCATGTACTGGATGCAGGCCGCGATAAGCGGCGTCGTGCCCACCGTCGCCGCGATCCAGCGGTTGAACGCCTCCTGGCCGAGATCGGCCAGCTCCGGCCCCTGGTGCTTCAGCACGATGCCGTCGACCAGCACGCGGCTCATCACCGTCGGCGCCATGATCGAGGCGATAGCCGCGAGCAGCACCAGCACCAGCGATCCGGCCGCCTGGGCGCGATAGGGCTTCATCCAGTGCAGCAGGCGGCGCACCTGTCCGACGTCCAGGCTCTTGCCGTAGACGTCGTCGTCGAAGGCACCCTTCGGCCGGCGCGGCGCGGCGGAAACGGTCGCGTCCGTCATTTCGCCGCCTTCTCGCGTTCGAGTTCGTGCACCAATTCCTCGCGCCGCCCCTGGACTTGCGCGAAATGCGCGTAGATGCCGCCCTGAGCGATCAACTCGGCATGCGTTCCGGCTTCCACGACGCGCCCCGCGTCGAGCACGAAAATGCGGTCGGCATGCCGCGCGGTGGAGACGCGGTGCGATACAAGCATCGTCGTGCGCCCGGCCCGCAGCGTCTTCAGCCGCGACAGAATGTGTTCCTCGGTCTCGGTATCCACGCTGGAGAAACAGTCGTCGAGCAACAGCACCGGCGTATCGCGGATCAATCCGCGCGCCAGGCTGGTGCGCTGCTTCTGCCCGCCCGACAG
This sequence comes from Rhizomicrobium sp., assembly GCA_037200045.1. Classification (NCBI taxonomy): domain Bacteria; kingdom Pseudomonadati; phylum Pseudomonadota; class Alphaproteobacteria; order Micropepsales; family Micropepsaceae; genus Rhizomicrobium; species Rhizomicrobium sp. Next base: position 1,111,787 of record JBBCHM010000002.1, on the reverse strand, counting down.
CGTCACGCCGCGCTCGCCGACCAGCGTCTTCAGGTGATCGGGGAAGCGTTCGATGGTGTCTTCCAAATCGGCGGCTTCCGCCGCGCCCCAGATCTCGTCCGCCGGACGGTTCGGGTTGTCGTAGGCGATGTTGCGGCCGAGCTCGTCGGCGAACAGGAACGGGTCCTGCGGCACCAGCGCGATCTGGCCGCGCACCTGCGCAATGGGCAGCAGGCGGATGTCGCGCCCGTCGAGATAGATCGTGCCCGGCGGCGGATCGAGCAGCCGCACGATGGACCGCAGCAAGGTCGACTTGCCCGAACCGACGCGGCCCAGGATCGCGATGGTCTCGCCCGCCTTCACATGCAGCGACACATCGTTCAGCGCCGCCGTCCCGGTCGCCGCCGCCTTGGCATCCGTCGCGCGCGCGTCCTTGGCCGAGGCGCGCCGCGGATAGGTATAGGACAGATGCTGCAGCCTTATGTCGCCGCCGATCTTGTCAAGCGGCTCGGCGTCCGGCGCGTCGCGGATCTCGGGCTCATAGTCCAGGATCTCGAACAGCCGCGCGGCGCCGGACGAACCGCGCTGGAACATCGACACGATCTGGCCCGATTGCTGGATCGGCGCCACCGCCATAGCGAGATAGAGCGTGAAGGCGGTGAAGGTGCCGACGCTCATCTCGCCGTGCAGCACCTGCCAGCCGCCGAAGCCCATGATGATCATCACCGCGAGGCCGGTGAACACCACCATCCAGGCGTTCAGCGCCGCGTTCAGCACCATCAGCCGGAAGTAATTGTCGGCATAGGCGCCCGACACCGTCTTGAAGCGCGCGACCTCGCGGTCCTCCTGCGCATGCGTCTGGATGGTGCGGATGCCGTTGAGGTTCTCCTGCACCGACTCCGACAGCGAGGAAAAGCCCTCCTGCACCAGCGTCGACTGCTCGTAGATCCGCCGCGACAGGAAATAGCCCATGACGGCGATGAACGGCATGATCGGCAAAAGCCATAGCGTCAGCTTGAGCGACAGCACCATCATGAAGGCGAAGGCGATAAGGCCGGAGAAGCCGAGCACGATCAGCGTGCGGCTGCCGACGCCGATCAACTGCCGCACGAGGTTCAGATCGTTGATGGCGCGCGCCATCAGGTCGCCGGTCGGAAAGCGCGCGAAGAAGCGCGGCCCCTGCAATTCGAAATGCCAATAGAGCCGCTCGCGCATGTCATAGGTCACGGTGACGCCGACCAGCCGCACGAGCTGGCGCCCATAGGCGACCGTCGCATAGCGCGCCACCGCGAGCCCCAGGATGCCCAGCACCGGCGCCAGCAGGCGCGTGTCGCCGACCGTCACCCGGTTGACGCCCAGCCGGACGAACAACGGCATGCCGGCCTCGAACACGCGGCCCAGGCAGATGAAGAACATCCCGCTCCAGAACGCCCAGCCGTGCCGGTTGACCAGCGGAATCAGCCGCCAAAGCGGCCCCCTTCGCGGCTGCGTCTGTGTTTCGGCGGCGGTCAAATGCGCATCCGGCGCCTGGCGGCACCGTTTCCCTGGAGCCGCGGGGCGGCTCGTTTTTCGTCTGAGTCGATGGATTTTAGGGAAGCTGTTGCCCGCGTGCCACTGGTTTCGCCGCTTTGAAGGCCCATCTCGACTGTTGCGACAACGGGGCCGCGCGGCGAGGGGACAGGCGATGAGATCGATACCGTGGGTGGCGCTGGCGTTCGGCCTCGCCGTGGCGCCGGCTTTCGCGCAAGACGACACCGCCCCGGCCGGCGCGGCGCTGACCCGGACCGATGTCGAAGCCTTCTCGGACGGCCTCGTCCCGCTCGGCATCGCCCAGGGCAATATCGCCGGCGCGGTCGTGGTGGTGGTCAAGGACGGCCAGGTGCTGTTCGAGAAGGGCTATGGCGTCGCCGACACCGCGACGCGTGCGCCGGTCGATCCGGAGCGCACGCTGTTCCGCCCCGGCTCGATCTCAAAGCTCTTCATCTGGACGGCGGTGATGCAGCTCGCCGATGCCGGCAAGCTCGACCTCGACGCGGACGTCAACACCTATCTCGATTTCAAGATCCCGCCCGCTTTCGGCAAGCCCGTCACGATGCGCGAACTGATGACGCACACGGCGGGCTTCGAGGAAACCTTCCGCCCGCTGCTGATCGGCAATCCCAAATCCGTCGAGGCGCTCGACCGCGTGGTGAAGGAGGCGCTGCCGCGGCGCATCTTCGCGCCCGGCGAGGTGCCGGCCTATTCCAATTACGGCGCCACGCTCGCCGGCTATATCGTCCAGCGCGTCTCGGGCGAAAAGTTCGAGGACTATGTCCAGCGCCACATCTTCGCGCCGCTCGGCATGACGCATGCGAGCTTCGTGCAGCCGCTGCCGCCGGTGCTCGCGGCCGACATGTCCAAGGGCTACACGCTGGCCTCGGGGCCCGCGACGCCGTTCGAGATGATCTCCATGACGCCGGCCGGCGGCCTGTCCGCCAGCGGCGGCGATATCGCGCGCTTTATGATCGCGCATCTGCATGACGGCGCCTATGGCGCCGGTCGCATCCTGTCGCCGCGGATGGCGGTCAAGATGCACGGCATCGCCTTCCGCCCGTTCCCGGCGCTGTCGCCGATGGCCTATGGCTTCTATCACGACGACATCAACGGCCACCGCATCGTCGCGCATGGCGGCGACACCGGCGTCTTCCACTCCGACCTGGAACTGATCCTCGACGCCGACACCGGCGTGTTCATCTCGCTGAACAGCGCGGGCGAGGGCCGCGCCGTGTCGATCATCCGCCGCGGCTTCATGCGCGAATTCATGAACCGCTATTTCCCGGCGCCGAAAACCAAGCCGGCCGCGACGCTCGCCACCGCCAGGGCCGACGGCGCCAGGCTCGTCGGCGACTATATCGTCAGCCGCCGCGGCGACGCGACCTTCGGGCGCGTCCTCAACATCTTCCAGCCGATGACGATTTCGCTCAACGCCGACAACACGCTGACGGTTCCCCTCCTGGTGAATCCCGCGGGCACGCCCAAGCGCTGGCGCGAGGTGCGGCCCTTCGTCTGGCAGGAGGTGAACGGCAAGAGCCTGATCCAGGCGAAGCTGAAGGACGGCGCGGTCGACCAGATCGGCATGGAGGATACCGGCCCGATCATGGTGCTGCAGCCCGCCGGGCTTACCGCCGCGGCGTGGAATTTCTATCTGCTGGTCTTCACGGTCGTCATGCTGGCGCTGACCGTCGTCTTCTGGCCGGTGAAGGCGGTGCTGCGCTGGCGCTATGACCGTCCGCTGGCGCTGGCCGGCCGGGCGCGGCTGCTCTACCGCCTCACCCGCGTCGTGGCGCTGATCGATCTGATATTCCTGGCGGGCTTTCCGGTCGCCTTCACGGTGCTGTCCGGCAGTCTCGCGAGCTGGCCCCCCGCCATCGACTGGCTGTTCCGCGGGCTTCAGGTCCTGGGCGTGGCCGGCGTCGTCGGCACGGTGGTTCCGCTGGCCGAGTTCGCGACCGCCATCGGCGACCGCGCCCGGCCCTGGTGGACCAAGGCCACGGACCTCCTGATCGCGCTGGCGGCGCTCGCCGCCGTCTGGTTCGCCTTCAGCCAGAACCTGCTGACGATCGGCCTGCGGTACTAGGCAAACCCCGTTTCCGGAGGGATTCCAGGCAATTAATCGCGTCGCGGCCGTATTTTCCGCACCGTCATTGGCCTTCCTTAATCCCGCGCCCATATATAGTGCCCTAAAGCAGGACACGGGAAGGTTTGCTCATGGTCGCATTCTTGCGCTGGATCGGGTCCATCGGGCTCGGCGTGCTCAACGGCGTCGCGAAATTCGCGGTGTTCGTCGTGCTCCTGTTCGTCGTGCTCATCGTCGTCGGGCTGGTCCGGGGCGACGGCTTGCCGGGAAACATGGTGCTGGCGCTCGACCTGCGCGCGCCGCTGGCTGATTCGGTGAACTCCACTTTCGATTTCGAGACCCATCCGGTGACGGTGATGGACACCGTCCTGGCGCTCGACGCCGCCGAGCGGGATCCGCGCGTCAAGGGCGTCGTGCTGCGCATCGGCACCGCCAATCTTCCCATCGCCCAGGCCGAGGAGATCGGCACGGCGCTGAAGAAGTTCCGCGCCAGCGGCAAGTTCGTGATCGCCCATGCCCAGGGCTTCGACGCCGCCGGCCTCGGCGACTACCTGACCGCCGCCAATGCCGACCAGATCTGGATGCAGCCGCGCGCGCCGTTCACCGCCGCGGGCGAGGGCGGCACCCAGCTCTTCCTGCGCGGCCTGCTCGACAAGATCAACGCCGAGCCGCAGATCGTCAAACGCTCCGACTACAAGAGCGCCGCCGACGAGTTCATGGAAAAGAACATGACGCCGGCCGACCGCGTGCAGACCACGCGGCTGATGCAATCCTGGTACGACACCGCCGTCGCCGGCGCCGCGCAGGCGCGCCGCCTGACACCGGTCAGGATGGTCGCCGCGCTCGAAGCCAGCCCGCAATTCAGCGAGGACGCGCGCGCCCGCGGCCTGATCGACCAGATCGGCTTCGACGACGACGCGCAGAACGCGGCGCTGGCGCGTGCCGGCGACGGCGCCAAGGTCGTGCCGCTCGCCAAATTCGTCCGTGCCCAGCACGACGATGCCGGTTTCGGCTCGGGCCCGCGCATCGCCCTGATCGAAGCCTCGGGCGAGATCCTCGACGGCGGCGCCGGCGGCAACAGCGACGTCATCGCCGGCGACGACATGGCCAAGGCGATCCGCGCCGCGGCCCAGGACAAGGACGTGCGCGCCATCATCCTGCGCGTCGACTCGCCCGGCGGCTCGGTCACGGCGTCGGACCAGATCCTCGACGCGGTCAAGAAGGCGCAGAAGGCCGGCAAGCCGGTCGTCGTCAGCATGGGCGGCGTCGCGGCCTCGGGCGGCTATTACATCTCGGCCTCGGCCAACCGCATCGTGGCGGAGCCGGGCACGATCACCGGCTCGATCGGCGTGCTGACGGGCAAGATCTCGTTCCAGCGCAGCCTGGCGCTGGCCGGCGTCGGCGCCGACACGATCGGCATCGGCCACAACGCGCTGTACAATTCGATGTTCCAGCCCTACACCGACGACCAGCTCGCCGCGCTCAACCGCGAGGCCGACGCGATCTATGCCGACTTCACGCAGAAGGTCGCCGCCGGGCGCAAGCTGCCGCTGGCCAAGGTGCAGGACATCGCCAAGGGCCGCGTCTGGTCGGGCGCCGACGCGCGCGGCAACGGGCTGGTCGACGATCTCGGCGGCTTCTGGACCGCGACCGACAGCGCCAAGAAGCTGGCCGGCATCGCGCCGGGCGACCGGGTCGCGTTCCGCCTCTATCCGCGCAAGAAGGGCCTGTTCGAGGCGATCGATGCGCTCCTCGGCGGCACGCCCACGGCGGTCCGGGCGGTGGAGAATTTCGTCTCGCTGATGGACGCGGCGCCGGTGCGCGCGGTGGTCGGCACGGTCAACGAATTGCCGCGCGGCGGGGTGGAACTGCGCGCGACCAACCTGCCGCGCTGACCGCCGGCGCGGTCAGTCGCGCCAGGGCCGCTTGGTGCCATAGCTGTCGACGGCTTCGATCGCGGCCACCACCAAAGCGCGTTCTTCCTCGGTCAGTTCCGGCTTCCACACGTCGAATAGCAGGACGACGCGGAGCTTGTCGCTGTTGTTCCAGGCCTCGTGCTCGATCGTGTCGTCGAGCAGGAGCGCCTTTCCCTCGGTCCAGGTCCGGGTTTCGTTGCCGACCCGGATGCCGCAATTTTCCGGCACGATCAGCGGGATATGGCAGATCAGCCTGGTGTTGATCATGCCCAGATGGGGCGGAATCCGCGCGCCGGGCCGCAGCAGCGAAAACAGCACCGAGGGCGACCGCCCCGCGATGCGGCAGAACGGCAGGTCCTGGAGCGCCCGCACGGTCTTGGGACAGCGCGCCGCGTTTTCCGGAACGATCTCGCCCGCCTTCCACAGAAAGAACGCGGACCAGTTGGGATTGCCCATGGTGCCCGTCGTGTCGGCCTTCGGCCGGTTGCGATAGCTTTCGACATAGGGCGCGAACGCCTCCGGCCCGCCCAGCACCTCCAGCAACTCCGAACGTATGTCGGGCACCGCCGCCTCGACGGCCGGCAGCCACGGAAATTGGCTCGGATCGCCGAACTGAATCTGCGGCAGTTCGGGGAAGTAATAGTGATGCGGCTGCTGGTAGTAGATCCGCCGCTTTCCCGTCATCAGATCGACGGACCGGGCGAACCGGCCGCTGGAGCGCTCCGGGTCGAAGCCGTGTTCGGCCAATCGGTGCTGCAGATAGGCCTCGTATTTTCGCGCATGCTCCTCGCAGGCCTGCTGGGCGCGGCGCAGTTCGCCCTGCAGCGCGGCCGGAAGCCGCGCCGCCGGCGGCGCCGAACGCAGCGCCATCCGGTAGAACGCGATGCCGGCCTGGCTGTCGCCCTCTTCGAGGAAATGATCCCCCTTCATCAGCAGCGCCTGAAGACTGGCCGGTTCGAGCGCCAGGACCTTGTCGAGGGCCGCCAGCGTCTCGTCCCGCGCCTTGAGCTGGCGGCAGGCGAGGGCGAGCCCGAGCAGGACGGAGGCATCCGGCTGCCCGGTGGCGACGGCGCGCTGGAACAGCTCCCGCGCCGCCGCGGCATCGCCGCGCTGCAGGGCCTGCGTCGCGGACATCGCCAGCGCGCGCGGATCGGTCGAAGAAGACAGCATGGGAATGTCGCTTTGCTTGGACGGCACCATCAACCATCGAACCTATGCTAAAACTATTTGTCGCCTGGATACATGTTTTGTCCCATATTTCGCGCGGGGTCGCGCGGGAGCGGAAATCACGGCATGGCGGACGGACGGATTACCGGGCTGGCCGGCGCGGCCTATGACGCGATGGCGCGCGGCGCGTTCGACAATGCCGAGCGGCTGTGGCGCCAGGTTCTCGATCTGGCGCCGGACGATCCGCGGGCGCTGCTTTTTCTCGGTCAGCGGCGGCTGCAATTGCGCGATCCGCGCGGCGCCGCGGAGCTGCTGAAGCGCGCCGCGGCGGCGGCGGCGCCGAAAGATCCGATCCCATGGCTGAACCTGTCCTTCGCCTATCGCGCGCTCGGCGATGCGCCGGCGGAGATGGCGGCGCTCCAGCGCTCGCTGGCGGCCGATCCCTATTGCTTCCTGGCCCTTTTGGCGCAGGGCGACCTGCAGGAACGGTCCGGAAATCCGCGCCAGGCGGCGCGCATCTATGCCAACGTCCTGAAGATCGCGCCGCCCGAGGACAAGCTGGTCGCCGACGTGCGGGCGCGGCTGGATCACGCGCGGACGGTGGTGGCGCAGACCTCGAAAGCCCTGGACGAATTTTTGGAAGCAAGGCTCAAGGACGTCGGCGCCGTCGCCGCGTCGCGGCGCATGGACGAAGCCCGGGCCGCGCTGGTCGGCGCTGGCAAGATCTACAAATCCGAAGCCAGCCTGTTCCACATCCCGCGCCTGCCGGCGATCCCCTATTTCGACCGCGCGCTTTTTCCCTGGCTCGCGACGGTCGAGGCGGCGACCGACGCCATCCGGGAGGAATTGCTGGGGCTTTTGCGCGCCAAGCGGGAAGGCTTCGCTCCTTATGTGCAATACGGCGCCGGCGCGCCGCTGCACCAGTGGGCCGAACTCAACAATTCGCCGCGCTGGAGCGCGCTGTTCCTGTGGAAGGACGGAGCGCGGGTGGAAGAGAACTGCGCCCTGTGCCCGCGCACCGTGGCGGCGATGGAGGCGGTGCCGCTGGCGCGGATCCCGGGCGGCGAACCCTGCGTGCTGTTCTCCGCGCTCGATCCGCATACGCGCATTCCGCCCCATGCCGGAATCTCCAATGCGCGGGCGGTGGTGCATCTGCCGCTGATCATCCCGCCCGGCTGCCACTTCCGGGTCGGCGGCGAGACGCGCGCGTGGAAGGAGGGCGAAGCCTGGGTGTTCGACGACACCATCGAGCACGAGGCCTGGAACGACAGCGACCAGCTGCGGGTCATCATGATCTTCAATGTGTGGAATCCGTTCCTCGACGAGGCCGAGCATGCCGCCGCGGCCGCCCTGGTCTCGGGCTTCTATCGATTCTACGACGGCGCGGCCTGACGTCTTTTCAGATATTCCGGGCCGCCAGATAGTCCCGCAGCGGCGCAAGCTGCCTCTCGTAGTTGCGCCAGCGCCCCGACGAGCGGGCATAGAGCGGCTCGCGCACCTGCCAGACGCTCGCGGTCTTCACCGCGTTGCGCAGGCGATGGAAGGACAGGCAGTTCTCGTCCCAGTCCAGGCCGCAGAATGCCAGCAGGCTTTCGACCGACGGCCTGGGATCGCGCACCAGGGCGTCGTAATCGAAATCCAGGATGTCCGCGCCGAACAGCGAGCGCCAATGCGCCATCAGGCGCCGGTATTGGGCGTAGTAATGCCCGATATCCATCAGGTCGAGCGCGTAGCTCATGCCGTGATCGAGATGGAGGAAGAAGACCGACAGGCAATTGTCCAGCGGCTCGCGCACCGTGTGGACGATCCTGGCGCCGGGGAACAGGCACTTGATGAGGCCGATATAGAGGAAATTGTCCGGCCGCTTGTCGGTGACGCGGTCCGCGCCCGGGAAAAGGGCCGCAAGATGCGCGCGGTAGCGCTCCGCCAGCGCCGCGATCGCCGCCGCGTCGGTCGCCTTCAGCGCCGCCGGAAACGGCGCCAGTTCGGTGCGCGCCAGTGCCGGCAGCAGGTTGAGCTCGCCGCCGGCGGTGACGCCGCGATGGGCTGCCAGCACCTGCTCGGTCAGGGTCGAGCCCGAGCGGAACATGCCGCAGATGAAGATCGGCGCTGCGCCGGCGCTGTCGCGCGCCAGCCGGCGCACCCGCTCGGCGCTGAAGGTCGCGATGATGTCGCCGATGAACTCCTCGTGCCGGCGCCGGTCGTAGACGGGCGCGCCGCCGGCGGCGCCGGCGCGGCTGTCGCGGTTGGCCGCGGCATAGGCTTCGAACGCTGCGTCATACGCGCCGCAATCGTCCAGCACCTTGCCGAGCGCGAAGCCGAGGCTGGCCCGGTCGGCCGGCGCGATCCCCGGCTGCTCCAGCGTCCGCTTCAGGGTCGCGATCAGGGGATCGCCGGCGTCCGTGACCGTTTTGAGGCCGGCATAACGCGCCAGCGCGGTCGCATGGCCGGGCTCGCGCGCCAGGATCCGCGTGTAGAGCGCCTGCGCGGCCTCCCGCTCGCCGCGATCCTCGTGGAGATTGGCGAGATTGAGCAGCGCGGGAACGTAGCCGGGATTGAGCGCGAGGGCGGTGTTCAACTCGCGCATCGCGGCGTCCTCGCGCCGCAGATGGTCCGAATAGATCACGCCGCGATTGAGATGGACCTCCTCGGGCCGCGCGACGCGATGGTCGAGGGCGCGCTGATAGGAGGCCAGGGCCGCGTCGAAGCGGCCCGCCCGGCGCTGCAGGACGGCGAGGTTGAACCAGCTATCCGGCAAGGCTGGCCATTGGGCCAGCAGCCTTTCATAGGCGGCAAGGGCTTCACCGGCGCGGCCGGCCTTCTGCAGCGCTTGCGCTTCGTGCAGCAGGCGCCGCACCGCGGCGGGCGGCGTCACGGCCAGGGCGCCGCGCCGGGAAGAGGCGGCCGTCCTCCGCGCGGACGAAAACTGCTTCGAGACACGGTGTTGCGGGACATGCCCGAGTTTCGCACAAATCGCCCGCCCGCCCAACGCCGGGAGTTTCGCCGCCGGGCAAAAAAAAGGCGGCGGACCGAAGTCCGCCGCCGATTTTTTCAACCCTGCGTCTACTACAGGTCGACCGTCAGGTCCGCGAAGAGATAACGACCGAACGAGTCGTAGCTCTGCGGGAACGTGTTGCCGTTGCCGGTCGTGCCGATGGCATTGGTCAGCGGCGGATCGGTGTCGAACAGATTGTTGACACCGAGCCGGATGGTCGCGCCGGTCATCACCGGAGCCGCGACCTGGAGGTCGAAGTAGTTCTGTGCCCCCAGGCGCGTTCCGAGCACCGACAGATCCGCCACGCCGAACTCCTTCACGCCGCCGAAGAAACGCCACGTGCCGGTGAGCACGATGTCGTCCCAAGGCGTCGTCCAGCCCACGCGGAAGATGTGACGCCATGCCGGGTTCGGCGTGCCGCAATTGCTGGAGAAGCGGGCGACGCAGCTATAGATCGCCGAGGAACCTCCCAAGCCGGTGTCGGTCGTCAGCGTGTTCAGGTAGGTCCCGTTCAGGCTGAACGACAGCGAGCCGACCTTGTCCCAGCCCACATCGGTGAGGTCGAGGGCATAGGCGGCCGAGAAGTCGATGCCCGACGTCCTCACGCCACCGATATTGGTGTTGCGAGAGTCGACGAAGCCGCTGCCGATCCACAGCGATCCGTTACCCGGATTGCGGTGAATCAACGCGCAGCTCGCCGCGACGTTGTCGGTGTAGCAGGAATCCTCGATCGCGGTCGGATCGAGAGCGGAGATCGCGTTACGCAGCTTGATGTCGAAATAGTCGATCGAGGCCGTGAACCCGGGGAGGAAGGTCGGGGTGGCGACGAAGCCGACGGTGAACGTGTCGGCCTTTTCGGCGCCGAGGTTCAGATTGCCGCCCTGCTGGAAGTTGTACTGATTGGCCGGGCTGTTCAGCAGCGCGGTGTTGTACCACGGCGCGGAGCCCGCACCCGGCGTCCTCTGACAGGCTGCCAGCGACGCCGTCGGCGCGTTGAAGCCGCCATGACCATTCGGCGTCGGACCGCAGGGATCGGAGCCTTGATCGAACAGGTTGAAACCCTGCCCGAGGAACAGATCGATGACGTTCGGCGCGCGAACGGCACGGTCGAAGCTGCCGCGGAACCGGATGTCGTCCGTCGGGGCCCAGTCGGCGCCGATCTTGTAGGTCGTGGCGTCGATCGAGTCATAGGACGAATAACGCATGGCGAGCTCGAGAGAGATCGACTGCGCCAGGAACGCATCCTGCACGAGCGGGATGCTGGCTTCGCCGTAACCTTCCGCCACATGCGTCGCGCCGGAGATGCCGATCGCCGCGCCGCCCGAACCGGCGATGTCGCCGGTCTGGTTTTCAAGGTCGGTGATGAAGGACAGGCGGTCGATGCGGTATTCGGCACCGAACGCGACCTGGATGCCGTCCTTCGCCCAGGGGCTCTGCAAGCCGTAATGGCCGAGATCGCCGTTGAACTGGGCGGTCAAGGACTGCTGCAGCGTCGAACCGAAGCGAAGCGCCGGGATCTGGAGGTAATTCAAGGCAGCCGGCGTCACGCCCCCGATCGAGAAGACATTGTAGGGAACGCAGGACGGGTCGCTTCCGTTCACCACCGATTCGCAGGTGGGAACGCCGCCGACATCGACGACGTTGAGCGCATTCTGCAGCCGCGCGGACGAGAATTCGTTCAGCGAGGACTGCGTGTAATTGACCAGCGAATAGCTGGCCGTGAGGTCGTAGGACCACACATCGTCGATCTCGCCCTTGACGCCGGCGACGGCGCGGAAGGACGTATCGCGGATGTCTTCCTGACGACCACCGCCTTCGACGTTGCGGCGCAGGACATAGAGGTCGGCGGGGTTGTTCGCCGCGATGTCGGCCGGCGAGCAGCCGAGCGTGGTGGCTTCCTGACCGGAGAGCAGCGGATTGCCGCAATTCACCGAAGCGGTGTTGCCGAAGTCGCCGCCCGGGGCGATCTGCGAAACCGTGTGGTAGTCGGAATACGAGATCTGCGTATAGGCGTCGGCATGCGGGGACAGCTCATAATGTCCCATGACGCCGGCCGAATAGCGCTCGTCGGGACGCTCGTAGTAGTTCAGCGGGCCGTAATTGTACGCGTCCGTGGCGCTGCTGTAGGGACGGAACGTATTGCCGGTCGTCTTGTCGACCGTGTAGACTCCGCTGTCCGCGATGAACTCGCCCGGATAGCTGGTGCCCGATCCGCCGCAGGTGTAGCTCGCCCCGACCGGCGCGCCGAAGGTGCAAGCCGAATAGTCGCGATTGGCTTCCGTGATCTGGCTGTCCTGGCGCCACGTGAAGAAGGCCGTCAGGTTGCCTTTGCCGTTGTCGCTGTTGACGCCAAGCAGGGCGGAAATCTGCTTGCCGCCGCCGTCCCAGACCGAATCCGGGGGAAGGGCGAACTGCGTCGGGTTCGTCGCGGCCTTGGCCGCGATGACCGAGCGCACATTGCCCGGGCCGTCATAGTCGTTGTCGTGCTGGAAGGTCCCGTATTGGACGTCGACTTGGACGCCCTCGAAGTCCTTCTTCATGATGAAGTTCACGACGCCCGAGACGGCATCCGAACCGTAAACGGCCGACGCGCCGCCGGTGAGCACTTCAACGCGGTCGACAAGAATGGTCGGAACCTGATTCAAGTCGGCGCAGCTGTCGAGCGGCGAACCGTAGGGCAGGCGGCGACCGTCGACCAGCACCAGGGTGCGATCGCAACCGAGGCCGCGCAAATCGACTTCCGACGTTCCCGTCGCGCCGTTCGACACCGTGGCGTTCTGGCCGGCGAAAACCTGCGGCATCTGGTTGAGCAGGTCTTCGATCTTCGTGACGCCTTGGATCTTGATGTCGTTGGCGGTCGCTTCGATGATCGGGCTGGTCGATTGAAGATTGGGCGACGCGATGTGCGAGCCCGTCACCACCACCGTCTCCACTTCCTCCGCGTTCGCGGGTGACCAGAGACATAGTGCAGATGCGGTCGCCGCGCCGATCATCAACGCTGCGCGCAAGTTCGAGTTTGATATTTGAAACACTGGTGGAACCCCCTTGGTTCTGTCGTAACGACGTTGCCTGAAGCTAAAATGCTCGGCTGAAGGCCAGCCCCGCGCCCGCGTTCCGTACGTATCGGATGACGCGGTTTTGCCTCAATTGAAGAAAAGCTACGTCCCAACCGCTTGACGGTCAAAACGGAATTGCGGAATCGCGTAATTCGCGCGCCGGATGTTGCATTTAGGTGTCAATTCATAGAGCTATTCTTGAAGCTGTTTGGACGCTTCGAAGGCACCTTGGAATAAAAGTACAGCAGGCTGGTTTCACGCGGGTTTTTGTTGCCCTGCAATAAACCATAACCCCGGCAAGATTACGGTGGCATCTTGGCCGCTTCGACTCGAACGTCCGTCTGGCGCCCATTTCTGCGCTCCGGGCGTCTTGGTCCGGAATGGCTTTCGATGCATCCGATCGACCGGGCGTTGGCGTGCCGCCTCCGGACGAGGCAGTCGCAACATCGGCTCAAATCGATCGGAAGCGGCAGGCAGAACGGCTTGCCGTTGTGGAAATGCCCAGCCGCAATCAGGTCAGGATGAAGTGAAATTCTTATATTGTAATCAATATGTTACAATAAAATCCTGCCAAACGTGACCAGATCTGGATCGCAGCGCCGGTGCCGAATGAGCGTCGCGCGAACCGGCCCCGTGCAGCGATCCCGGAACTGTGCAACTCGGCCCTGCGATCTCGCCGGCATCGAGAAGCTCTCCGGCAAAGCCATTGATCCAAAGGCGGACGATCCGATGCTTGATAGAATCCAGGCCCCGGCCGTCGCGAGCGGAGCCGCGCGGACGATGTTTTGGCAGCCCGGGTCGCGCGACCTTGCTGCATCGCACCCATATATAAACGTCGGTGTATCGGGCGTGCTGCCACGTTAAACGCATGCTGCTCATCGAAGCCGCCGACGCACGGTCCGCACGCGTCACGCGCCCTGTTGAAGCGGTTCGGGTTTTCGGGCAAAGCCGGGCGCCCGCTGGGAGCAAAACAAAACATGGTCGGCAAAGCCAAGACAGAAGCCGTCGCGGTCGACGAATTGAGTTTCGAGACCGCGCTCAAGGAACTCGAACAGATCGTCGCCCGGCTGGAGCAGGGGCGAAGTCGATCTGGAGGATTCCATCGCGCTTTACGAGCGCGGCCAGGTGCTGAAAGCGCATTGCGAGAAAAAGCTGAAGGCCGCCGAAAGCCGCCTGGAGAAGATCGTCCATGGTGGCGGAACTGCAACGGGCGCGGAACCATTAGACCTCGGATCGGCTTGATTTGAGTTCCAAAAAGGCCGACCTTTTTCGCAATGCAAAACAGCGCGCTTTCGCGCGGAGAACAGTTTGCCATGGCTTTGCCTACCAAAACGCCGCTTCTTGACCGTGTTGGCGACCCGGCCGCGTTGCGCGCCCTCGACAAGACCGAGCTGCGCCAGTTCGCCGACGAGCTGCGCAAGGAGACCATCGACGTCGTCTCGGTGACCGGCGGTCATCTCGGCGCCGGCCTCGGCGTGGTGGAGCTGACGACGGCCGCTGCACTATGTGTTCGACACGCCCAAGGACAAGATCATCTGGGACGTCGGCCACCAGGCCTATCCGCACAAGATCGTCACCGGCCGCCGCGACCGCATGCGCACGCTGCGCCAGGGCGGCGGGCTTTCCGGATTCACCAAGCGCAGCGAGAGCGAATACGATCCGTTCGGCGCGGCGCATTCCTCGACCTCGATCTCCGCCGGCCTCGGCTTCGCGGTGGCGCGCGACCTCAAGGGCGAGCGCAACAATGTCGTGGCGGTGATCGGCGACGGCGCGATGAGCGCCGGCATGGCCTATGAGGCGATGAACAATGCCGGCGCGATGGACGCGCGGCTGATCGTGATCCTCAACGACAACGACATGTCGATCGCCCCGCCGGTCGGCGCGATGAGCGCCTATCTCGCGCGCCTGGTGTCGAGCCGGCCCTATCGGGGCCTGCGCAATCTCGGCAAGAAGATCGCGAGCGTGCTGCCGCGGCCGATGAAGGTCGCCGCCGGCCGCGCCGAGGAATATGCCCCGCGGCATGGTCACCGGCGGCACGCTGTTCGAGGAACTCGGCTTCTACTATGTCGGCCCGATCGACGGGCACAATCTGGATCACCTGATCCCGGTGCTCGAAAACGTCCGCGACATGAAGAATGGGCCGGTGCTCGTCCATGTCGTGACCAAGAAGGGCAAGGGCTACGCGCCCGCCGAGGCCAGCGCCGACAAATATCATGGCGTGACCAAGTTCGACGTCATCACCGGCGAGCAGAAGAAGTCCAACTCCAAGGCGCCGGCCTATCAGAAGGTGTTCGGCGAGAGCCTCATCATGGAGGCCAAGAGGACAGCCGCATCGTCGCCATCACCGCCGCGATGCCGTCCGGCACGGGCATCGATCTGTTCCAGCAGGTCTTTCCGACACGCACCTTCGATGTCGGCATCGCCGAGCAACACGCCGTGACCTTCGCCGCCGGCCTCGCCGCCGACGGCATGAAGCCCTATTGCGCGATCTATTCGACCTTCCTGCAGCGCGCCTATGACCAGGTGGTGCACGACGTGGCGATCCAGTCGCTGCCGGTGCGTTTCGCGATGGACCGCGCCGGCCTGGTCGGCGCCGACGGCGCCACCCATGCCGGCTCGTTCGACATCGCCTATCTCGGCACCTTGCCGAACTTCGTGCTGATGGCCGCCGCCAACGAAGCGGAACTCGTCCACATGGTCGCGACCACGGCCCAGATCGACGACCGGCCGTCGGCGCTGCGCTACCCGCGCGGCGAGGGCTGGGGCACCATCGAGCGGCCCGCTCGAAGGCGTGCCGCTCCAAATCGGCAAGGGCAAGATCTGGAAGGAAGGCACTTCCATCGCGATTCTGTCCTACGGCACACGCCTCGCCGAGGCGCTGCTGGCGGCCGAGAAATTGTCCGGCTACGGATTATCGGCGACGGTGGCGGATGCCGCTTCGCCAAGCCGCTCGACACCGACCTGATCCGCCGCCTGGCGCGCGAGCACGAAGTGCTGATCACGGTGGAGGAGGGCGCCATCGGTGGCTTCGGCTCGCACGTCATGCAGTTCCTCGCCTGGGAAGGCCTGCTCGACCGCGGCCTCAAGGTGCGCCCGATGGTGCTGCCCGACCGGTTCCAGGACCACGACACGCCGGACCGGATGTACGAAGCCGCCGGCCTCGACGCCAAGGCGATCGTCGCGACGGCCCTGAACGCGCTCGGCCGCGAACGCGAAGCCGAAGCCGCGGGCAAGATCGCCTGACAACCTCTCCCACGAGCGGGAGAGGTCATCGGCGCGAATAATCTGGACGTCCGACGTCGTTATGTTGCATTGTCCCGCTCGCGCGACGTGGCCTTTGCGCCGGCGCAAATCGACAACAGAATCGGACGCGGCCGTGGGGATGGCGGCTTCTTCCGTTTAACCGAGTGAGCCCATGAGCACGCCATCCACAGACGATCTCCGCGCCGACATGTTCCTGGTGAAGAACGGCTACGCCAAGAGCCGTACCGAAGCGCAATCCGCGATCCGCTCCGGCCGCTTGAAGGTCAATGGCGAGATCGTGAGCAAGCCGTCGCGCACCCTCGATCCCGACGCGCAGATCGAATACGTCAAGCCGCATCCTTACGTCTCGCGCGGCGCGCTGAAGCTCGTCGCCGCCTGGACCAGTTCGAATTGTCGCCCAAGGATCTGTCTGCCTCGATGTCGGCGCCTCGACCGGCGGCTTCACCGAGGTGCTGCTCGAACGCGGCGCCAGGAAGGTCTACGCCGTCGATGTCGGCCACGCCCAGATGCATCCCAAGGTGCGCCGCGATGAGCGCGTCGTCGCCTGCGACGGCGTCAACGCGCGTGCGCTGACGCGCGAGCAGGTGAAGGAAACGCCGATGGCGGTCGTGATCGATGTGAGTTTCATCGGCCTCAAGCTCGCTTTGCCGCCGGCGCTGTCGCTGGCCGGCTCCGGCGCCTGGCTGGTGGCGCTGGTCAAGCCGCAATTCGAGGTCGGCCGCTTTGCCGTCGGCAAGGGCGGCATCGTCAAGGACGCCGAGGCGCGGGACGCCGCGGTCAAGGACGTCGCCGACTGGATCGCCGACCAAGCCGGCTGGACCATCTGCGGCCACATGGAAAGCCCGATCGAAGGCGGCGACGGCAACCGCGAATACCTGATCGCCGCGAAGAAAATGTGAGCGCACTCTGCCGCCATTTCGGGGTTTGCGGCGGCTGCACGCTCCAGGATGTGCCGCAGGCGGAATACCGCGCCGCCAAGCGCGACGCGGTCGTCCGCGCCCTGGCGAAGCAGGGCGTCGAAGCCGAGGTCGGCGAGATCGTCGAAGTCCCGCCGCAAAGCCGCCGCCGCGCCGTGCTCAACGTCGCGCGGCGGGGCGGCAGGGTCGAGATCGGCTTTCATCCGCTGCGCTCCCACGACATCGTCGACATGCGCGAATGCCTGGTGCTGACGCCGGCGCTGTTCGCCCTCGCGGCGGCGCTGCGGACGGCCATGCCGACCTTGCTCGCCGACGGCCAGGACGCCGAAGCGCGGGTTACCGAGGCCGACAACGGCCTCGACATCGCCTTCCGCGCCCAGCCCAAGCTCACGCCGGACCGCATCGCAGCCCTGGCCAGGGCGGCGCCGGGGCTCAAGGCCGTCCGCATCACCTGGAACGCCGTGATGGCCTTCGAAAGCGCCGCGCCCGTCGTGACGCTCGGCAAGGCGTCAGTGAAGCTGCCGCCCGACACCTTCCTCCAGCCGACGCATGAAGGCGAAGCGGCGCTCGTCGTCCGCGTGCGCGAGGCGGTGAGGGGCGCCAAGACGATCGCCGATTTCTTCTCCGGCTGCGGCACCTTTTCGCTGCCGCTGGCCGAGGGCGCGCGGGTGCATGCGGTGGAGCGCGAGCAGGGGATGCTGGACGCGCTGGCCGCCGCCGCCCGGGCGACGCCGGGCCTCAAGCCCGTGACGACGGCGCGCCGCGATCTGTTCAAGATTCCGCTGGGCCCGGCGGAGCTGGCGCCCTTCGACGCTGTGGTGCTCGATCCGCCGCGTGCCGGCGCCGAGGCCCAGGCGCGCCAGCTTGCCGCCGCCAGGGTGCCGCGCCTCGCCTATGTCTCCTGCGATGCCGCGAGCTTCGCGCGCGACGCCCGCATCCTGGTTGACGGCGGCTACCGGATCGGCGCCGTCACCCCCGTGGACCAATTCCTGTGGTCGTCGCATATTGAGCTGGTGGCTGCTTTCGCGCGAGAACGCGCGAGGCGGTGAGCGTGGGGACGCTGATGAAGATATTCGCGTTTGTCCTGGGGGTTCTGGGCGCGGCCCTGGCGGTGTCGGCCGCCTCGGCCGCCGGGTTTTCGGACTGGGCGGCGATCGTCGTCGCCGGCGACTGGCACTCCCATTCCGGCGCGCCGTCCGAGGTGTTCGACAACGGCCGGCGCGACATCGCCGCCGACCTCGCCCGGCTCGGCTTTTCGCCGGGCAACACGATCCAGTTCTCCGTCCGCCCGGACATCCATCCGGGCACCGAGCCTTCCGACAAGCAGGATATCGCGAACCAACTTTGGGACCTGTCGAACCGCACCACGGGCGGCTGCTTCGTCTATTTCACCAGCCATGGTTCGCCCGACGGCATCGTGCTGGGCGATACGACCTTCGCGCCGGAGCCGATGGCGACCATGATCGACAATGCCTGCGGCAGCCGCCCGACCGTGGTGTTCGTCGCCGCCTGTTTTTCCGGCGTGTTCGTTCCCGCGCTCGCGGCGCCCAACCGCTTCGTGATGACGGCGGCGCGCCCCGACCGGCCGTCCTTCGGCTGCGGCGACAACGACCACTACACCTTCTTCGACAATTGCTGGCTCGATTCCGTCGGCGGGGTCGGCGATTTCGGCGGCCTGGCCGACGCGATCCGCGCCTGCGTCAGCCGCAAGGAGGCCGAGATCAAGGCCTATCCGTCCGAGCCGCAACTTTCCATCGGCACACAAATCGCCGCCGCGATGCCGCGCTGGCGTTAGCCGACCTGCGCCCGCTGGCGCAGCGCATGGTCCGCCAGCACGCAGGCCATCATCGCCTCGCCCACCGGCACGGCGCGGATGCCGACGCAGGGGTCGTGGCGGCCCTTGGTCTGGATGTCGGTCTCGGCATTGTGCACGTCCACCGTCAGGCGCGGCGACAGGATCGACGAGGTCGGCTTGACCGCGAAGCGGCAGACGATGGGCTGGCCGGTCGAGATGCCGCCGAGGATGCCGCCGGCATGGTTCGCCAGGAACCGCGGCTTGCCGTCATTGCCGGCGCGCATCTCGTCGGCATTCTCCTCGCCGGTCAGCGCGGCGGCGCCGAAGCCGTCGCCGATCTCCACGCCCTTGACCGCGTTGATGCTCATCATCGCGGCGGCGAGATCGCCGTCGAGCTTGGCATAGACCGGCGCGCCGAGACCGGCGGGAATGCCCGCCGCCACCACCTCGATCACCGCGCCGACGGAAGAGCCCGCCTTGCGCACGCCTTCGAGATACTCCGTCCACGGAGCGACCGCGCCCGCGTCGGGGCAGAAGAACGGGTTGTTCGCCACTTCCGTCCAATCCCATTTCGCGCAGTCGATGGTCTTCGTACCCATCTGCACCAGCGCGCCGCGCACCCGCGCCTCGGGATAGAGCGATGCCAGCACCTTGCGCGCCACCGCGCCGGCCGCGACCCGGCTGGCGGTCTCGCGCGCGCTTTGCCGACCGCCGCCGCGATAGTCGCGCACGCCGTATTTGGCGAAATAGGTGTAGTCGGCATGGCCGGGCCGGAACTTGTCGCGGATCTCGCCATAGTCTTTCGACCGCTGATCGACATTCTCAATCAGAAGCGCGATGGGCGTCCCCGTCGTCACCTGCGCCGCCATCCGCTCGTCCTGGAACACGCCGGACAGGATCTTCACCGTGTCCGGCTCCTGCCGCTGCGTGACGAATTTCGATTGCCCCGGCCGGCGCCGGTCGAGATCGGCCTGGATGTCGGCTTCGCTGAGCGCGATACCCGGCGGGCAGCCGTCGATCACGCAGCCGATCGCCGGCCCGTGGCTCTCGCCGAAGGTCGTGACGCGGAACAGATGGCCGAAGGTGTTGAACGACATCCTAATCGCCGAAGATGGCTTCCGTACCCTGCGACAATCGCATGATTCCGGCGTGCGGTGGTTTGTAGCGTTTCGTCTCTTCCGGCGTAAGGCCGAGATAATGCGCGCGGATCGCCCGCGCCGGGCCGTAATGGGTCACGATCACCGCGTCGCGCGTGAGCGTCGGCAGGAAGCGGGCGACGCGCTCGTGCAGTCCCGCCCAGCTTTCGCCGCGCGGGCGCACATAGTCCCAGTCGTCCTTGTCGTCGAGGCCGGGCAGCAGCGGATCGACGTTCGCGATCTCTTCGCGCGTCATCCAGGTGTGATCGCCGAAATGGATCTCCATGAGGCGGTGGTCGGCGCGATAGCCCGTGGGCGGCAGGCCGGCCGCCTCGCGCACCAGCTCCATCGTCGTGCAGGTCCGGTGCAGCGGGCTCGCGAAGAAATCGAAACCGGAGAGATCGCCGGCGATCTCGCCGAGCAGGGCGCCGTTGCCGCGCGCCTGGCCGCGTCCCCGGGCCGTGAGCGGCGAGTCGTCCCACGACGCCGCGCGGCCGGCGACGTTGTGCTCGCACTCGCCATGGCGGATCACATAGAGGGTGAGGTCGCGGAAATCGGCCCATGGGGGTCACCGCGCCGGAAGTTGCGCGATCAGTTTATCACGCACGCGGAACACCACGCCCTGCGTTTCCGGCAAGGCGATAATGCGCGCCGGGTCCATGCCCACCGGCAATCCCCGCAGCATCTGCGATGTCGCGCCGTGCGAGACCGTCACCATGTCGGATTGGACCTCGGCGAGGAAGCTGCGCACCCGCGCCGCCAGATCGCCATAGCTCTCGCCGCCCTGCATCGCGACGTCCCACATGCCGCCGGTGTGCTCGGCGAAATTCTCCGGAAACCGCGCGCGCACTTCTTCGGGCGTCAGGCCCGTCCAATCGCCGTGATCGATATCGATGAGCCTGGCATCGGTCGCGAAGCCGTCCGGCGCCAGGCCCAGTTCGCCGCGGATCAGCCGCATCGTCGCCTGCGCCCGGCCCGAGCGGGCTGGCGGCGAATTTGAGCGTCGGGCGCGGGTCCAGCTCGGCCAGCAGGGCGCGGCCCATGGCGCGCGCCTGCTCCTGCCCGAACGCGGTCAGCGGCGTCTCGCGATGGCCGGGGTATCGCCCGGCGACGTTCGCGTCGGTCTGGCCGTGGCGCGCGACATAGAGCGTGAGGCGCGCGCGCATCACGCGGGCTTGTCCAGCCGCACGACATCGCTCGCCGCCGCGCGGAAGACGCAGCCCTGCGGCTCGTCCAGCGCCGACATCTGCCGCCAGTCCATGCCGGCGAACAGGCCGCGCAGGATGCGCGTCGCGGCGCCATGGCTGACCGCGAAGGTGTCGCGCTCCAGCCCGCCGACGAAGGCGGCGATGCGCACCGCAACCGCGGCATAGTTCTCGCCGCCCCCCCGGCACCTTCACGTTCCATTTGTCGGCGGCCCGGGCGGCGTATTCCTCGGGGTAGCGATGCTCGGCCTCCTGCGCCGTCAGCCCGTCCCACGCCCCGAGATTGATCTCGATGAGCCGTTCGTCGATGCGGAAGCCGTCGAGCGGAAGCCCCAATTCGCAGCGGATGAGCTCCATCGTCGCCTGGGCGCGTTCGAGCGGGCTGGACACGTAATCGAGCGCCGTGAAATCCGTCACGTCGGCCCGCACGATCTCGGCGATGTCGCGCGCCTGCCGCAGGCCGGTCTCGGTCAGCGGCGTATCGATCGTGTGGCCCTGGAAGCGCTTGTCGACATTCGCCTCGGTCTGGCCGTGGCGGCAGAAATAGAGCGTGACCCCTTGCGGAACCTCAAGCGCCATCGGACTTCGCGACGGCGATGTCGGGCGCGTCCTCCGCCTTCATGCCGACGACGTGATAGCCGCATCGACATGCAGGCACTCGCCGGTGACCGCCTGGCCGAGATCCGACAGAAGGAACAGCGCCGTGTTGCCGACCTCGTCGATCGTCACCGTGCGGCGCAAGGGCGAGTTCAGCTCGTTCCATTTCAGGATATAGCGCGAATCGGCGATGCCGGCGAAGGCCAGCGTCTTGATCGGCCCGGCCGAGATCGCGTTGACGCGGATGTTCTTCTTGCCGAGGTCCTCGGCCATGTAGCGCACGCTCGCCTCCAGCGCCGCTTTCGCCACGCCCATCCACGTTGTAATGCGGCATGACCTTCTCGGCGCCGTAATAGGTCAGCGTCACCATCGCGCCGCCCTTGGTCATCATCTTCTCGGCGCGCTGCGCCACGGCGGTGAAGGAATAACAGGAGATGTCCATCGTCATGCGGAAATTCTCCGGCGTCGTGTCGACATAGCGGCCCTTGAGCTGCTCCTTGTCGGAGAAGGCGATGGCATGCACCACGAAATCGAGGCTGTCCCACTTCGTCGCGAGTTCGGCGAAGGCGGCGTCGATCGAGCCCTGGTTGCTCACGTCGCAGTCGATCAGCGCGGCGGGCTGGAGCGGCGCGACCAGCGGAACCACCCGCTTGCGGAACAGATCGCCCTGGTAGGAGAACGCCAGTTCCGCGCCCGCGTCGTGCAGCGCCTGGGCAATGCCCAGGCGATGGAATGGCTATTGGCGACGCCCATGATGAGGCCACGCTTGCCTTTCATGAGTCCTTCAAAGGCCATGTCTGTTCCGCTCCTCGCACACCCCCTTCTGTGGCGGGAAATACCAGAGAATTCAAGGATAATTGCTGACCCGGAGTCAGCCAATCCCGCGTCCCCCGCCGCCGCTCGCATCATGTGCGAACCAAAGCCGCGAGCGACGGAAACTTTCGGACGCGGGACCGGCCCGGGCGGGTTGGATGACTCGGGCGGCATTCTTTGCCAGCATGCGCGCCGCGCAACTGAAGGGAAGCCGATGCCATGGACAAAGTCGTGACCGATCCGAAGGGCTTTTCGGCCGAGGGCCTCGCCAAGATCGCGCCGACGCTTCAGCCGGTGGTGGACGCCGGCGATCTGTCGGGCTTCGTCACGCTGCTTTGGCGTCACGGCGAGATCGCGCAGCTCAACACCATCGGCCATCGCGACATCGAAAAGAAGCTGCCGATGGCGCGCGACACGCTGTTCCGCATCGCCTCGATGACCAAGCCAGTCACCTCCCTCGCGGCGCTGATGCTGATGGAGGAGGGCAAATTCGCGCTGTCCGACCCGATCACCAAATGGGTGCCGGAATTCAAGACCATGCGCGTGCTCGAAGACGCGCAGGGCCCGCTCGACAAGACCGTGCCGGCGGCGCGCGAGATCACCTTCGACGATCTCTTCACCCACCGCGGCGGGCCTGGCCTACGGATTTTCTTCGCTCGGTCCATCGCGCACGAATATCAGCGCGTGCTGGGCGACGTGCTGAACCATGACGGTGCGCCCGACAAATGGATGCAGGCGCTGTCGACCCTGCCGCTGCTCTATCAGCCGGGCGAGCGCTTCCACTACAGCCATTCGACGGACGTGCTCGGCTTTCTGGTCGGGCGCATCGCCGGCATGCCGTTCCGCGATTTCCTGTTTCAGCGCATCTTCAAGCCGCTCGGCATGAACGACACGGATTTCTACGTGCCGCCGCAAAAGCGCGACCGCGCCGCGGTGGTCTATCGCATGAACAACGAGAAGAACGTGCTCGAGCCGCTGCCGTTCAAGCAATATGACACGCCGCCCGCCTTCTGCGGCGGCGGCGGCGGACTGATCTCCACGGCCGACGACTATCTGCAATTCGCGCGGCTGATGCTGAACAAGGGCGAGTTGAACGGCACGCGCCTCGTGCAATCCGCGACCATCGAGCTGATGTGCACCAACCGGCTGACGCCGGCGCAGCGCGCCATTCCCTTCCTCGGCATGATCCCGATGTGGGACGGCATGGGCTTCGGCCTCGGCGTCAGCGTGATCGACGCGCCGGAGAAGCTCGGCTTCCTCGGCATGGGCGGCGTCGGCTCGTTCGGCTGGCCGGGCGCCTTCGGCACCTGGTGGCAGGCCGATCCGGCCAGCGACCTGATCATGATCTACCTGATCCAGAATTCGATGCCGCTGGAGCCCGGCGCGATGGCCAACCTCGCCGCCGGCCAGCGCATGGGCGGCCGCCTCGCTTTGCCGATGTTCCAGCGCCTGACCTACGACGCGTTGGCGTAGCCGTCCTCCGGAAACCGCAAATAATTTCTGTTTGACAGAAATTATTTGCCGTAATACTGAATCCGTGTCTCGCGGAGGATGCGCCATGTCCAACGTCGTCGAGCTGCCTGTCGCCGGGCCGGACGCGCCCGTCCTCACCTATCGCAGCCTGCGCCCGCTGAGCAGCGTGCTGTCGCTGCTGTTCGCGGCGCTGGCGGGATTGTCGGTCCTCTCGGTGGTCGCCGCCTGCGTCGTGACGCTCTTCTATGCCGATCACCTGCTGGTCGGCGCGAGCGGCGCCGATCTGGTTTTCGGCCATCCACCTCTGCCCAGGCCCGGTTGGGTTGTCTTGGCGTCGCAGCCGCCGCTGACGCGCCTCGCCGGCGTGGTCGATGTCGCGGTGGCGAGCGTGCCGCTGATCCTGATCTTTTGGAATCTGCGCGGCCTGTTCCGTCTCTACCGACAAGGCATCGTCTTCGCGCGCGCGAATGCGGGCCATTTGCGCCGCGTCGGTATTTGGCTTGTCGCCTATCCCTTTGCGAAGTTCGCCGCGAACCTCTTGTTCCGCGCCGCCGGCGGCACCGACAAGGCTTGGTTCTCGATGACGCTGGTGGATTCGCTGGTGCTCGGCCTCACCGTCTTCGTCATCGCGCAGGTGATGGCCTATGGCCGCGAGATCGAGGAAGAAAAGGACTCGTTCGTCTGATGCCCATCCTCGTCCGCCTCGACGTCATGCTCGCCAGGCGCCAGGTGCGCTCCAACGAGCTTGCCCGCGCCATCGGCATCACCGAGTCCAATTTGTCCCTGCTGAAGTCGGGAAAGGTCCGGGGCTTTCGCTTCTCGACGCTGGAGGCGATCTGCCGCCATCTCGATTGCCAGCCGGGCGACCTGCTCGAATACGTGCCCGACGAGCGACGGCTGAAGAAGAGCGCCTAGGAGTTTCGACATGCGACGCCTGAAAAACGCGCTGGGCGCGATGCTGCTCTGCGCCCTGACGGGATGCATCCACCTGCCGCCGGTGGCGGACATGTCGGCGGGCGTGTCGCTGGACGAGGCGTTGCCCCGCGCGGCGACCGTGCCGTTCACCTTCGACGACAACCGCGTCTTCGTCGAAGTCTCGTTCGTCCGGCCCGACGGCAGCGAACGCAAGGTGCTCGCCTTCGTGAACCAGGGGCAGGGCGGCCTGACGCTGTCCAACGCGCTGTTCCGCGAGATGGGTCCGCGTCCCGGCCGGCTGTTGCATATGAAATTCGGCGCGATGGATATCGCGATCGACGGCGCCGCGGTGATGCCGGAATCGCTGTCGAACAACACGACGATCGGCCTCGATCCGTTCGGCCACGCGCCGACACCGGACGAGGCGGCGCAAGGTCCCGGCGGCGAGATGGCGGATTTCGCCGCGCCGCTGCCGGTCGAGGCAGTGATCCCGCCCGGCCTGCTCCAGCATTTCGAGGTCGTGTTCGATTACGGCGCCAGGACGATGACGCTCGCGGCGCCCGGCACGCTGACGCCCGACGGCATCGCCGTGCCCATACGCGTCAATCCCAAGACCGGCTTTGCCGTGCTGGACGCGACCGTCGACGGCGCCGCGCATGTCTTCGTCCTCGACAATGGCGGCAGCTATAGCGGGCTGCGCGATGCCGCGCCGCTGATCGCGGCGCATCCGGGCTGGCTGCGCGCCACGGGTGGCGTCGGCGAGGCCAATCTCACCATGCAGGGCCTGGAGACCGGCATGGCGGTGGTGAAGGCGCGCAATGTCGCGTTCGGCTCCCTCAAACTGGACGAGCTCGGCGTCCTCCAGATGGGCGGCGGCGGCCCGCTGGGCGCGCTCGTCGCGCATCTGTTCTGGGACGGCATCTATTCCGCCAAGGCGGGCGAAGAGGTCGACGGCATGCTCGGCGGCAATGTGCTCAAGAGCTTCCGCCTGACGATCGATTATCCGGGCCGCAGGAGCTACTGGCTGCAACAGGCGCCGCTCGACACCCACGACCTCGACCAGGTCGGCCTGACGCTCGCGCGCGCGAGGGGCGTGACGACGATCGCCGGCATCGTTCAGAAGAACGGCGCCGACACCGTTTCGGGCGCTGTGCCCGGCGACAAGCTCATGAAGATCGACGGCCGCGACACCGGCCCGATGACCCGCGGCGAGCTCCTCGCCGCGCTGCATGGCGGGCCGGGTGAAACCAAACATCTCATCATGGAACGCGAAGGAAGACAGTTCGCAGTCGACGCGACAGTGACGGCGTTCTGACGTGGGCAAGCAAAAAGGCCGGAAGCTTTCGCTCCCGGCCTTTCGCGTTTCACGCGGTCGGAACCGTCCTCAGCTATACACCTCGAACAGGCCCGCGCCGCCCTGGCCGCCGCCGATGCACATCGTCACGACCGCGTATTTCGCGCCGCGGCGCTTGCCTTCCATCAGCACGTGGCCCGTCAGCCGCGCGCCCGTCATGCCGAAGGGATGGCCGATGGCGATCGAGCCGCCGTTCACGTTGTACTTCGCCGGATCGATGCCGAGCTTGTCGCGGCTGTAGAGGCACTGCGACGCGAACGCCTCGTTCAGCTCCCACAGGTCGATGTCGTCAACCTTCAGGCCGAACCGCTCCAGAAGGCGCGGCACGGCGAAGACCGGGCCGATGCCCATCTCGTCGGGCTCGCAGCCGGCGGCGGTCCAGCCCATGAAGCGGCCCATCGCCTGAAGCCCGCGTTTCTCGGCTTCCTTGGCTTCCATCAGCACGACCGCGGCGGCGCCGTCGGAGAGCTGGCTGGCATTGCCGGCGGTGACGAAATTGCCCGCGCCGCGCACCGGCTCGAGCTTGGCGAGGCCGGCGAGCGTCGTGTCGGGACGGTTGCACTCGTCCTTCTCCACGACATAGTCGACGATCTTCTCCTCCTTCGTCGCCTTGTCGACCGTCTTCATCTTGGTCTTCATCGGGACGATCTCGTCCTTGTACTTGCCGGATTGCTGCGCCGCAGCCATGCGGCGCTGGCTCTCCAGCGAGTATTCGTCCTGGTAATCGCGCGAAAGATTGTAGCGCTTGGCGACGATGTCGGCGGTGTCGATCATCGGCATGTAGATCGCCGGATAGGCGTCGGTCAGCGAGGGGTCGGAATTGTTCGGGCCCATGCCGGGATTGGGAATGGAGATCGACTCGACGCCGCCCGCCACCATGCATTGCGCGTTGTCGCCCCGGATCGAATTCGCGGCCAGCGCGATCGCGTTCAGGCCCGAGGAGCAGAAGCGGTTGATCGTGGCGCCCGCCGTGGTGATCGGCAGGCCGGCCAGGAGCGCCGCCAGGCGCCCGAGATTGCCCGCGCCATGGGAGACGTTGCCGATGTAGCAGTCCTCGACGAGATCCTTGTCCACGCCGGCGCGCTCGACGGCGTGCTTCACGGCATGGGCGGCCATCGACATGGTGGGCGTGATGTTGAACCCGCCGCGGCCCGATTTGGCGAGGCCCGTGCGGGCGTAGGAAACGATGACGGCTTCTCTGCTCATGAGGTACTTCCTTCCCGGTGGATATTGTGGCGGCGGACATTAGAAGGCACGGTACGGCGGGTCTAGGGGTAGTGTCCGCCTGCCGCACCGTGGAA
Source organism: Rhizomicrobium sp. (assembly GCA_037200045.1). Lineage (NCBI taxonomy): Bacteria > Pseudomonadati > Pseudomonadota > Alphaproteobacteria > Micropepsales > Micropepsaceae > Rhizomicrobium > Rhizomicrobium sp. Next base: position 1,084,288 of record JBBCHM010000002.1, on the reverse strand, counting down.
ATTTCCCCAGCGGCATGGGCCCGCCCCGGCCGGGCGGACGCATTGGGTTGGTGGGCGGCAATGCGTCCGCCCGGAGGAAAAATGAGCGTTCGCAAGGCTGTTTTCATCACCGGCGCGGCCTCGGGCATCGGCCTGGGAACAGCCCGGCGTTTCGCGCGCGAGGGCTGGTTCGTCGGCCTCGCCGACATCGACGCCGCCGGCCTGAGGGCCGCGCTCGACGCCATCGGGCGCCAGAACGGCGCGAGCTATCTGCTGGACGTGCGCGACGCGCCCGCCTGGGCCGACGCGCTCTCCATCTTCGCCGCCGCCAGCGGCGGGCGGCTTGACGTACTGGTCAACAATGCCGGCGTCGCCTCCTACGGCTATATCGAGGAGCAGAGCGACGAGGAGATCGCGCGCCAGCTCGACGTCAACATCAAGGGCGTGATCTCCGGCGCCCGCGCCGCGCTTCCCTATCTGCGCAAGACGCCGGGTTCGCAGCTCATCAACGTCTCGTCCTGCGCCTCGCTCTACGGTGCGCCGAAGCTCTCGATCTATGCCGCGACCAAGTTCGCGGTGCGCGGCCTGTCGGAGGCGCTCGACATCGAGTTCTCGCGCTTCGGCATCGGCGTGAAATGCATCATGCCGTGGTTCGTCGACACGCCGATCCTCGACGCCGGAAGCAAGAACTCCAACGAGAAGATGTCGGATTCGCTGAAGCAGGGCGGCGTGCCGGTCTATACGGTGGAGGAATGCGCCGGCGTGATCTGGGATTCGCTCGGCTCGAAGGAGCTCAAGCACATCGTCGGCGCGCGCGGCCGCCAGCTTGCGTTCCTCACGCGCCTCTTTCCCGCCATGGTCCGCCGCCAGTTGGCCAAGGCCCAGCGCGAAAGCAACGCCCTGGGGTCGCCGTAGTCGCCGGCGTGCGTTGCGACCTGTCGGTATCACCAAACCAAAATCGTCATGGCCCACGAACGCGGGCCATGACACTGGTGTGTGTGCGTCAGCCTCAAAACAACGGACCCTATGCGATCCCCGGTACCGGAAACCGCCGGCAGAAGTCGCGCACCGCGGTGTGCGTCTTCGCCGTCGCCTCCGCCTCGTTCGGCGCCCGCAGCGCCGAGACCATCCATTTCGCGATTTGCCGCATGTCGTCCTCGTCCATGCCGCGCGTCGTGCAGGCCGGCGTACCCAGGCGGATGCCGCTGGGGCGCAGCGGCGGGCGCGGATCGTCCGGGATCACCTGCTTGTTGGTCGTGATGCCGATGCGGTCGAGCGCTTCCTCCGCCGCGCGCCCGTCGATCCCGAAGCTCGCCACGGTGTCGACGACCAGCATGTGATTGTCGGTGCCGCCGGTCACCAGCACGGCGCCTTCCGTGCCCAGCGCCGCCGCCAGCGCCTTGGCATTGGCGAGGATTTGGCGCGCATAGTCCTTGAACGCCGGCTCGGCCGCTTTCTTGAAGGTGATCGCGGCGCCCGCGACATTGTTCATGTGCGGGCCGCCCTGCAGCCCCGGGAATACCGCGGCATCGATCTTCCGCGCGTGCTCGGCCTTGCACAGGATCATGCCGCCGCGCGGACCGCGCAGCGATTTGTGCGTCGTGGTCGTCACCACGTCGAAGCCGGCGTCGAACGGATTGCGCATCGCATCCGCCGCGACAAGGCCGCCGATATGGGAGATGTCGGCCATGGTCAGCGCGCCGACCTCGTCCGCCACGCGCTTGAACAGCGCGTAGTCGTAGTCGCGCGGATAGGAGGAATAGCCGCACAGCACCAGCTTCGGCCGCGTCTCCTTGGCCCGCGTCATCAGCGCGTCGAAATCGATCGCGCCGCCGGGGCCGGTCTTGTAGCGCTCGAACTTGAAGACCTTGCCCATATGGCTGACCGGCGCGCCATGGGTGAGATGCCCGCCATGGCTGAGGTCCATCGCCAGCACCGTGTCGCCCGGCTCCAGGAAGGCGAAGTAAACCGCCTGGTTCATCGGCGAGCCGGACAGCGGCTGCACATTGGCGTGCTCGGCGCGGAACAGGGCGCAGGCCCGGTCGCGCGCGAGGGTCTCGATGCGGTCGGTGAATTCCTGCCCGCCGTAATAGCGCCGCCCCGGATAGCCTTCCGAATATTTGTTGGTCAGCACCGAGCCGAGCGCCGCGAGCACTTCGGGATAGGTGTAGTTCTCCGACGGAATCATCTCCACGCCGTCGGCCTGGCGGATTTCCTCGCCGGCGATGGCCGCGTCGATGTCGGGGTCGAAGGAATGAAGTTGCTGGCGGTATGCGTCCACGGGCGCCCTCCTGAAGAAAAGGATGGACCGATGTTGCCATCGGCTGCCCAGGCGATCGGCGTACGGACGGCCGCGCTCCCCGATGGTGACCCATCTTTCTCGCCAGTCGCGCGGCCCGGGATATTTAGCAGCGGTCGGGTGCCGCGTCCATGGCACGGACAAATCGAATGTGTCGTGACCGGCGAGCCCAAGGGGCGTAAAATGGGGCCGTTGTTCGTTCGATGGAGGCGCCATGTTCACCGCTGCGAGTCGCGCAACCGCGCGATGGGCGGGCGAGCGCGCCGCCGGCTGATCTCCCATCGCTGATCCCAACCGACGAACCCCGCTCGCGCCCCGGCGCGGGCGCGATGGAGAATCCATGTCCGTTTCGCTGAATGAAGACCAATTGCCCGCGCTGAACCGCAAGCTGCTCGCCTATCTGCGGACCGCGGCGGAGCGGCGGCCGCTCAAGCGGCGCTCCGGCCCGTTCCTCGCTACCTTCGACGCCGATCCGAACGTCTATCTGAACTACGCCATGCCGGACGACGATGCCGATCCGTCGCCGGCCGATATCGCGGCCCTGATCGGATTGTTCGCGGCGCAGGGGCGCAAGCCGCGTCTCGAATACATCCCCGCCGCGGCGCCGCAGGTCGAGCCGGCGCTCCTCGCGGCGGGCTTCACCGTGGAGGCGCGCCTGCCGGTCATGCTCTGCATGCCGGGCAGCACCGTCCGCACGCCGGCGACGCGGGACATCGCGGTCTTTCTCGCGACCGAGGAGCGGGACTTGATCGCCATCGACCAAGCACAGGCCGAGGCCTATGGCGCGCCGCCGCGCGGTCCGGGTAGTCACAAGCGTACCTTGCGCGCCGGCGGCCTCGTCGCCGCGGCGCGCGACATGGCGAGCGGCGCCATTATCGGCGGCGGCGTCGCCATGCCGCCGCAGGGCGGCATCGGCGAGATCGCCGGCATCGGCGTGCGCAGTGATTTCCGCCGCCGTGGCGCCGCCGGCGCGCTGACGGCGCTGCTCGCCCGCGAGGTCTTCGCGCGCGGCTTCGACCTTCTCTGGCTGACGCCCGGCGGCGAACAGGCCGAACGCATCTATGCGCGCGCGGGATTCGCGGCGGTGTCGGAGGCGCTGCACATATCAAGGTAAGTGCGGCTCTTTTCCTCCCCCGCGTTTGCGGGGGAGGTGCCGAGCGAAGCGAGGCGGAGGGGGCCTCGCAGCGAAAGCTGCTATGGTTCGCGATCCAAGAAGAGGGCTAACGCCTGGGTGCCGCATTCGACCGCTTCTGCACGCCCGTCCAACTGGAGCGGCGCAAGGCGCCATCGGCGAAGTTCGAGCGCGTCGCGCTCGAACTTCCCTTCGGCCGTCTCGTCGGCCTTGCCGCCGGCGCGGCGGACGGCCCACCGGTCCTCGCGGTGCACGGCTGGAATGCGCAAGCCGAGTTCTTCCTGCCGCTCGTTTCCGCCTGCGTCCGCCAGGGCCTGCGCGTCTATGCCTTCGACATGCCGGCGCACGGCCAGACCCGCGAGGCCAACCCGAACAAGCCGACCTCGACTCTCGTCGAATGGGTGGAGACGCTGATCGCCGCGACCGGAGCGCTCGGCGTGTCGCAATGGCGTTCGGTGATCGCGCATTCCTTCGGCGCGCTGGCGGTCTCTTTCGCCATGGGACCGCGGCCCTGGAGCGGCGCGCCGCCGTTGACGGCCGCTTCGCTGGTAACCATCGCCGGTGCCTCGGGCATGCCGGCGGTTATCGAATCCTACGCCGCCGCCACCGCGTCGAGCGATGCGGAAATCGCCGACATTGTTGCGGGTGTCGAAGCCGTGGCCGGCGCGAAGCTGTCCACGCTATCGATCCGCGCCGTCGCCGCGCATCTGCCGAAGCGCCTGTTGCTGATCCACGACCCCGCCGACGAGATCGCGAAATTATCCGACCTCAGAGCCGAGCTCGCGGGCCTGCCGAGCGAAGAGCTTCTGCGCCCCGGCGCCGGTCACGACGCCATCCTTTTCCAGCTCGAAGTCGGCCGCGCGGCGGCGAAATTCGCGGCGGGTTGAAACGGCCCGTCAGGGGAATTGCGCTGTGGCTTGGGGCGGAAAGGTCCGCACGCTCACCTGCGCTGTCTCAGGATCCAAGCGCGTTGTGCCTCGGTATCGGGAACCGTGACGCCACGCGCTTTGGTCAGCAATTCGAGCGCTTGCGCGGCCGGCATGCCGGCCAGGACCAGAATGCTCGCCGCCGCCAAGGACGACCGGCCGATGCCGGCGCGGCAGTGGACGACGACTGTTTCGCCCTTGGCGATCTCGTCAGCGAGAGCTTTCGTCGTTGCCGCGAAGGCGGCATCGTCCGCCGGCAAGCCGCGATCCGGGATGGGAAACGAGACGAACGCGATGCCGTTCGCCGCGCAAATCTCCGCTTCGTTTGTCAGATGCAGTTCCGCCGCTTCGTCGGTTTCCAGCAGGCTGAGAACCTTGCCGACGCCCTCGGCCCTCAGTGCTTCGATGTCCTCGGTAAGGCGTTTGCCGCCGAGGGGGCGGGCCATCATTGCCAGCCGCCCCGCCATCGGCGCTTCTATCCAGAAGAGCCGAACGGACACTGCGGCTACTTCCCCTTCGCCCTGGGATCGTATTCCGCCTTCCAGCCTTCGGCGAATTTCTGCAGCTCCGCGTCCGGCCGGTCCGGCAGGGTCACGACCAGCTTGACGTAGAAATCGCCCGCCGCCGCGCCGCCCGCCGGCGCCACGCCCTTGCCCTTGAGCCTGAGCACCGTGCCCGAATTGGAGTTCGCCGGCACCGTGATCGCCACCGTCCCGCCGGGCGTCGCCACCGGCACCTTGGCGCCCAGGACCGCCTCCTTCAGCGTCACGGCCAGGTCCATGCGGATGTCGTTGCCGTCGCGCGTCATGCCCGGATGCGGCGCGACCGTGATGTCGATCAGGATGTCGCCCGGCGGCCCGCCATTGCGGCCCGCGCCGCCGCGGCCCTTCACCCGCACCTGCTGGCCGTCCTTGACGCCGACCGGGATCTTCACGTCGATCTGCTCGCCGTTCGGCATCATCACGCGCCTTGTGCCGCCCTTGATCGCCTCGTCGAAGCTGATCGTGGTCGCGACGCTGAAATCCTCGCCCTTGGCCGGCTGGCGCGGCCCGCCGCCGCGCCGTCCGCGCGCCCCGCCCAGCCCCCCGAACAGGTCGGAGAATAGATCCTCGGCGCGGAAGCCCTCCTGGGTCTCGGCCCCGCCATTGTCCCAGGTGAAGTGGAAATCGCCCGGCCCCTGCCGGCCGCCACCGCCGAACGGGCCGCCCTGGGCGCCCTGGCGCGGATCGAAACCGCGCGGATTGCCGCCCGCGTCGATCTCGCCGGCGTCGAACTTGGCCCGCTTCTCCTTGTCGCCGACGATGTCGTAGGCGCCCGAGATTTCCTGGAATTTCTTCTGCGCGTCCTTGTCCCCGGCATGCTTGTCGGGGTGATGCTTCTTGGCGAGCGAGCGGAAGGCCTTCTTGATCTCGGCCTCGCTGGCACTCTTGGATACGCCCAAAACTTCGTACGGATCGCGCATAATATCTCCCGCCCGCCGCACGGAATCGGCCGGCGGGCCGTCCCCAATATAGAGCGTGGCGCCCGAAGTTTAAGGGTTGGGCGCGATGGCCGGCTGGGGTGCCGGGCCGCCGAGGTTTTTCAGCTCTTCCTTCGCCTCCGGCACGCCGCGCGCCGCCGCATCGGTGTAGAGGGTGCGGGCGAAGCCGATATTCTTCTCCACCAGCGTGCCCTCCTCATAGAACACGCCCAGCCGGTACTCGGCGAGCGGGTGGTGCGCCGCCGCCGCCTGGGTCAGGAGCGGCAGCGCCGCCTTCGGGTCCGGCGCCCCGGCCTCGCCATTCAGCAGCATCTCCGCCAGGTCGTATTGCGCCGTCGGCAGCCCCGCCTCGGCGGCGCGGCCCAGCATGTCCTCGGCGGCCTTGGGGTCCTTCGCCGTGCCCAGGCCCTTGCGCAGCATCAGGCCTTCGTTGCGCATCGCCGCCACGTCTTCGGAATCGATGGACTGGAAGAGCTGGAACGCCTCCTCATAGCGGCCCGCGTCATAGGCGGCCACGCCCTTGTCGAAGATCGTTTTCATCTCGTCGCCGTCATGCATCATGGCGCAGCCGCCTGCAAACGCGACGCAAAGACAGGCGGCGAAAAACGTCGGCAACCGTGAACGCATGGCACCTCCGGAGCGTTGAGGCTACCGTGACGGCGGCCCGGATGCTATCTCCCCCTCATGAGCGACATCGGCGGACCCATCGACGACGGCGGCATCGCGGCGAAGGACGATCCCTTCGCCCAGTTCGACGCCTGGCTGGCGGAGGCGAAGGACAAGGAACCGAACAACCACGACGCCATGTCGATCGCCTCGGTCGACGGCCAGGGCCGCCCGAACGTCCGCATGGTGCTGCTGAAGGAGGCCAGGAACGGCGCCTTCGTCTTCTACACCAATTACGAGAGCGCCAAGGGCGTGGAGCTGGTCGGCCAGCCCTTCGCCGCGCTGTGCTTCCATTGGAAAAGCCTGGGCAAGCAGGTGCGTATCCGCGGCGGCGTCGAGAAGACCAGCGCCGCCGAGTCGGACGCCTATTTCGCCAGCCGCCCGAAGGACAGCCAGATCGGCTGCTGGGCCTCGTCGCAGTCGCGTCCGATGCAGGGCCGCTGGGCCTTCGAGAAGGAGATCGCCAAGTTCGCCGCGCAATACGCGCTCTCCAAGGTGCCGCGCCCGCCGCATTGGGGCGGCTTCCGCGTGACGCCGTTCGAGATCGAGTTCTGGCGCGACCGTCCGTTCCGCCTGCACGACCGCCTGGTCTATCGTCGCGAGGCGTCCGGCCCCTGGCGCACGGAGCGCCTGTTCCCGTGAGCGGCGCGCCGGCCGGCCACGGCAGGATGATGATGCGCGTCGCCTTCGCCGCGGTCGGCGTCGCCACGCTGCTCGTGGTGATGAAGGCGGTCGCCTATATCGTGACGGATTCGATCGCGATGATGGCCTCGCTGGCCGACAGCGCGCTCGACGTCGCGACCTCTTCGGTCAATCTCCTCGCCATCCGCCACGCGCTGCAGCCCGCCGACCGCGAGCACCGCTTCGGCCACGGCAAGGCGGAGCCGCTGGCCGGACTGGGGCAGGGCGCCTTCATCGCCGGCTCGGCGGCCTTCCTGGTGATCGAATCCGTCAGCCGCCTCGTCGCGCCGCATCCGATCGAGCATCCCTGGATCGGCCTTGCCGTGATGGGCCTCTCCATCGCCACCACCATCGTCCTCGTCATCGCCCAGCGCATCGTGGTGGCGAAGACCGGCTCGCTCGCCGTGGGCGCCGACCGCATGCACTATCTGGGCGACATCGCGACCAATCTCGGCGTTATCGTCGGCATCGTCGCGGCGACCCAGTTCCACTTTCTGCTCGCCGACCCGATCATCGGCATCGCCGTCGCCGCGATCCTGTCCTGGAGCGCCTGGCACGTCTTCCGCCAGAGCTACGACCAGCTCATGGACCGCGAACTGCCCGACGCCGACCGCGAGAAGATCAAGGCCATCGTGCGCGGCCATGCCGAGGTGATGAGCCTGCACGACCTGCGCACCCGCGCCGCCGGCCTGCAGCAATTCATCCAGTTCCACATCGAGCTCGACCCGGCGATCCGCCTTCTCCGCGCCCATGAGATCAGCGACGAGGTCGAGCGCGACGTCTGCCGGGCCTTCCCGAACGCCGAAGTCATCATCCACCAGGATCCCGCCGGCGTGGAGATGCTGCCGGAGCTCGCGGCGACGTAGCGCCCGAAAAGTAAAAGCCCGTTGAATTCAAAAAAATGCTTGTCATGGCCCGCGAATGCGGGCCACCCAGGTGACACGCGCCCAGGCGGTGTTTCACCTGGGTCCGCCGCATTCGCGGCGGATGACATTTGTGGTTTGAAACCGCGGCTACGCCGGCGTCCCATAGCCCCGCGCCATCGCCGCGGCGAAGATCGGGATCAGCGCGAAGAAGAACACCTCCAGCCACAGGAAGCGGCGCGCGGTGGCGACGGCGCTCTCGCCCGGCGCGAAGGACGGGTCCCTGGCATGGGCGCCGCGCCAGCGGATCAGCAGCACCGTCGGCGGGATCGACAAAAGGCCGACGACCACGAAGGCCGCCATCTTCGCCCAGAAGAAATGGTTGTGCTCATAGTAGTCCCACCCCTTCGCCGCGCAGACCGCGCGGGTGAAGCCGACGATGATGATGAGCCCGGCGATGATGCCGTACCACAGATCGATCCGGCCGACCCGCACGGCGTCCGCGCCCGACATGCCCTTCTTGATCGCGCCGATCTCGAAGGCGAGCACCGCCGCCAGCGCGAAGATCAGCAGATGATGCCCGATCGCCAGGGCCAGGTCGGTCGTTGCGAAGTCCATGATGGTCTCCCCTTAAATACTTAACCCTCCCGCTTGCGGGAGGGTCGAAATTTGGGCCGCGTAGCGGCACGAATTTCGGGGAGGGGACAGCCTCTCCACGGGGCACGAATCTCGCCGCCGTCCCCTCCCCGAAAAATCCGTCGCTGCGCGCCGTATTTTTCGACTCTCCCGCAAGCGGGAGGGTTATCTGGAATGAATGATAGCGAACTCCATCGGCGAAAATTTCGAATTCTACCGTTTCTCGTCCCGCTTCGTCGGCAATATCCCCGGCCCCGCGATATCGCCGAACGGCTCGTGATAGGCATCGCCGTCCGGCTCGGTCCGCCTTGTCTCGGGCGACCGCACCACCTCGCTGCCCGCCGCCACCGCGGCCGCCGCCGCGCGGGCGCCCGCCTTCGCCGCGCGCCCGCCCCAATGGCGCAGGAAGAACAGCTCGCGCGCATAGGATTCCTGGAACAGCGAATCCGCCTCGGTGATGCCGCGCAGCGCCAAGGCATGCGCCCGCCGGGCGCCGACGAACCACAGCGGACTGACCAGGAGCGACAGCGCGATCACCGCGATGGCGAGCTTGTGGCCCTCCGGCGTCAGGGTGCCGGCGCTGGCGCCCGCCGTCGCCAGCACGAAGGAGAACTCGCCGACCGGCGACAGGAACAGGGCGGCGGGAAACGCCACCTCGCCCGGCTGGCCGACGACGGTGAGCAGGCCGAGGTTCAGCGCCGTCTTGCCCACCGTCACCACCGCCAGCACGACCGCGATCAGCCAGATGTGATGCAGCACATAGTCGAGATCGATCAGAAGCCCGATCGACAGGAAGAAGATGAACAGCAGGATGCTCTGCACCGGCTGCGCCAGGCCGAGCGCGGTGCGCCGCAGCGTCGAATGGCCGACCGCCAGCCCCGCGAGGAACGCGCCCAGCGCCGGCGACAGGCCGAGCAATCCCGACGCCGCCGCCGCCACGAAGCACACCGCGAGCACGCCCAGCGTGCCGACATCGACATCCTTCATCAGGAAGGACGAGGCGGGAAAGCGGAACGACTTGATCCGCGCCAGCAACACGATGAAGCCGACGAGCAGCGCCACCGCCAGCGCCAGCTTTACGCCCGCGAAGGCGAGCGCGTCGGACGGCGCATGCGGCGCCAGCGCGCCGGTGAGCAGCAAGAGCGGCACCACCGCCAAATCCTGCGCCACCAGGATCGCGACCGTCAGCCGCCCGGCCGGCGTCGCCGCCTCCTCGGCGTCCTGCATCATCCGCATCGCGAGCGCCGTGGAGGAGATCGCCAGCATGAAGCCGATCACCACCGCGCTCGTCGTCTCGCCCGTCGTGAGCTGGGCGAGCGCCGTGGTGAAGCCGGTGAACAGCACGATCTCCGCCAGCGCGATGGCGATGGCGAGCGGCAGGAGCTTGCGGAACGCGGCGAGCCGCAGCTCCATGCCGATGATGAAGAGCAGCATCAGGACGCCGAGATCGGCCAGCGTCTGGATCGAGGCCGAATGGGCGATCATCCCGAACCCGGTCGGCCCCAGCACCAGCCCGACCAGGATGAAGCCGGCGGCGGCGGGCAGGCGCGCGCGGTTCATCGCGAGCCCCGCCACCACCGCGGCCGCCAGCACCAGAGCCAAGGCTGTCAGATCGTCCATGGTCCTTTCCCGGTTGCGGCAAGCACTCTACCAAACCAACTGTGTCATGGCCCGCGAATGCGGGCCACCCAGTTGACGCCTGCGCGATGCCTGCAAGACCGGCGGGATTCACGCGGAGGCGCGGAGACCGCGGAGGATACATCGCTCCGCGTCTCCGCGCCTCCGCGTGCCAATCTTTCACCTGCGGCAGCCGGGGCGCCGGCAATTCAGGCGATCCAAACCGTCCCCATTCCTGCTAATCTCCCGCCATGACCGCTCCCAAACCCAGCAACGAAGAGCCGCGCACGCTGATCCTGACCGGCGCCTCGCGCGGTATCGGCCATGCCACCGTCAAGCGCTTCTCCAGCGCCGGCTGGCGGGTGATCACCTGCTCGCGCCACGCCTTCCCGGAAAGCTGCCCCTGGGCCGCCGGCCCGGAGGACCACATCCAGGTCGACCTCTCCAACCCGGACGACACCGACCGCGCCATCGCCGAGATGCGCGAGCGCCTGCCCGGCGGCAAGCTCCACGCTTTGGTCAACAACGCCGGCATCAGCCCGAAGGGCGAGGGCGGCTCGCGGCTCGGCGTGATGAACTCGACCAAGCAGGTCTGGCGCCAGGTATTCGAGGTGAATCTGTTCGCCACGTTATGGCTCGCCCGCGGCCTGATCGACGAGCTCGCCGCCGCGCATGGCGCGATCGTCAACGTGACCTCGATCGCGGGCAGCCGGGTGCATCCCTTCGCCGGCGCCGCCTATTCGGTATCGAAAGCGGCCCTGGCCGCGATGACGCGCGAGATGGCGGCGGATTTCGGCCCGTTGGGCGTGCGCGTCAACGCCATCGCCCCCGGCGAGATCGACACCGCGATCCTGAGCCCCGGCACCGACAAGCTGGTCGAAACGATCCCGCTACGGCGATTGGGCCTGCCCGAGGAAGTCGCCAAGGCGATCTATTATCTGTGCACGGAGCAATCCAGCTACGTGACCGGGGCGGAGCTGCATATTAACGGCGGGCAGCATGTGTAGTTGGACCCTCGCCGCCGCGGAGACGGCAGAGTCGAGTTGACGGTCATCTGAGTGTCATCCGTAAAATAGGCCGGTCTGCCGCCCGCCATCTTGACCCCGCCGCCGCGCCTGCCACTTTGCGCCCCATGAACGCTCCGCTCGTCTCCACGCCCGGTCTCCTCTGGGGCTTCGCCGTCCAGGGCGGGCGCGGGGCGCACGTCACCAACGAGACCGCGGCCGAGGCGTTCGCCCTGCCGCACGACTGGTCCTGGATGCATTTCGCGCTCGCCGATCATCGCGCCCGGCGCTTCCTCCAGTCCTTCGCCCCGGTGCCCGAGCCGGCGCGCGAACTCCTGCTCTCGCAGGAGACGCGCCTGCAGATACATCTCGCGCCCGACTGCGCCTATGGCGTGCTGCCCGACATCGAGAAGGATTTCGAGGGCCAGACGCTCGGTGCCGGTCGGCTCGCCTTCTTCCTCGACGCGCGCCACCTCGTGACCGTGCGCCATCACCCCCTGCGTGCCGTCGATGAACTGCGCGAGGCGGTCGAAACCGGCCTGGTGCTCGCCGCGCCCAGCGACGCCTTCGTCCGCCTGGTCGAACATTTCATCGCGATCGTCGAGGACCGGCTCCTGCGCCTGACCCAGCAGCTCGATCACATCGAGGACGTCGTGCTCTCCGACCGCGACGACATCGATCCCGCCGGCCTCGGCCCCATCCGCCGCGAGCTGTCGCGCTATCGCCGCGAGTTCCTGGGCCTGCGCGGCGCGCTCGCCCGCGCCGTCCAGGGGCGCGGCGGCCAGCCGGCGCCCGATTGCCCCATCGCGCCGCATCTGCCGGGCCTCGCCCAGGCGGCGGAGGATTTCGAGCGCGACGCCGCCGCCCTCGCCGACCGCGCCCGGCTGCTCTACGAGGAGATGGACACCCGCATCGCGGCGCGCACCAACCGTTCGCTCAGTACACTGACGGTCCTCTCGACGCTCCTCCTGCCGCCGACCTTCGTCGCCGGCGCCTTCGGCATGAACCTCAACGGCATCCCCTGGGCGCAGGATGCGAACGGCTTCTGGTGGGCGATCGGGCTGTGCGGCGCCGTCGTCGCCGCGGCCTATGTCCTGCTTCGCCGCTTCCGCATCCTATGACGCGGCCGGGCGCGGCTTGAGGTCGGGCAGGAACGCGGCCAGCAAGCCGATCAGCGGCAGGAAGGCGCAGACGCGGTAGACGAATTCGATACCCTTCGCGTCGGCCAGCACGCCCAATGCCGCCGCGCCGAGGCCGCCCATGCCGAAGGACAAGCCGAAGAACAGGCCGCTCACCATCCCGACGCGCCCGGGCAGAAGCTCCTGCCCGTAGACCACGATGGCCGGAAAGGCGCTCGACAGAACCAGGCCGGCGCCGACGCTGAACACGCCGGTCCAGAACAGGTTGGCGAAAGGCAGAGCGAGGGCGAAGGGCAGGGCGCCCAGGATGGAAAACCAGATCAGGTGCTTGCGCCCGAAGCGGTCGCCGAGCGGGCCGCCAGCGATCGTCCCCACCGCCACCGCCGCCTGGAACAGGAAGAGCTGAAGCTGCGCCGCCGGCACGCTCAGATGGAAGCGCTGGATCAGGTAGAAGGTGAAATAGCTGCCGATGCTCGCCATGTAGACGAATTTCGAGAAGATCAGCACGACCAGGATCGCGAGCGCGCCCTTCACCCGGCCCGGCGTCAGCGCCTCGGTCAGGTGCAGGTGACCGTGCGATGGCGCGCGCGTCGTGCGGTTGCGCGTATACCATTGGCCCACGCGCCACAGGATGACGATGGCGACCAGCGCCGCGATGGAGAAGAACGCCACGCCGTCGCGCTGCCCGGGCCTTATCGCGAGCGCCGCCAAGAGCGGCCCCAGCGCGCCGCCGATCGAGCCGCCGACCTGGAACATCGATTGCGCCAGGCCGCGCCGCGGCCCGGCGGCGAGATAGGCCACGCGCGAGCTTTCCGGATGGAAGGTCGACGATCCGACGCCCACCAGCGCCGCGGCGGCGAGCAAGAGGGGATAGCTCGGCGCCAGCGCCAGCCCGATCAGCCCGAAAAAGGTGAACACCATGCCGGCGGGCAGGGCATAGGGCACGGCGCGGCGGTCGGTATAGATCCCGACCAGCGGCTGCAGCAGCGACGCCGTCACCTGGAACACGAAGGTCACCAGGCCGATATGGGCGAAATCGAGGTCGAAGGTCGCCTGCAGGTTGGGATAGATCGCCTGCAGCAGCGACTGCATCATGTCGTTCAGCGCATGGCAGAACCCGACCGCGAACAGGATCGCGAACACGGTGGAATGCACCTGGATCGGCGCGCGCGCGGCGGTGGTATCGGTCATGGGCGGCGGAAAATGCCCGCGCGGCGGCGGCGGGGCAACAGGCAATTGTGCATGGCTCTCATCACCTCCCCTTGCAGGGAGGTGATGGGTTACTTCGACCGGACCTTCGCCTCTTCTTCCATCAGCTCGGCGATCGAGTCCTTGCCGTCGGGGCTGTGCAGCCAGGCTTCGGCGGCCTGCAGCGTGTCGAACTGGCGTGGCGCGCGCAGCGGCTTGTTGCGGCCCTCGACCGGGATCAGCACCTCGAAGGTGCCGGCGAACCGCGCATCCTTGGTTTCGGCGGCATAGGGCTTGGGCGTCTCGTATTTCTTCTTTTTCATGGGGGCATTCTCGGTGAATGGCGCGCGCGGCTTCTAACAGCCCATCGGGAAAATGCCAAACCACATCGAGTTCTAGGGTTCCGGGCGGACCGGCTACCCGTAGACGAACGCCCGATCATCCAGGTCGATCGCCGGGAACTGGTCCTTCTCCGTCCAGTAATCCTGGCTGTGCTGCCATTCCGGCTTGTCGCCGCGCTGCGGCAGCAGATGCATCCCGCGCATCAGATAGCCCGGATTGAAATTCTCCGGATCGATCCACGGCCCCAGCGTCATGTCCTTGTCCTCGGGCCTGAGCGCCGGCACGACGCGGCGCACGCCCTTCGCCTTCATGTGGTTGAGCAGCCGGCACACGAAATCGCCGATCAGATCGGCCCGCAGCGTCCAGCTCGCGCGGAAATAGCCGAACACCCACACCAGATTGGGCACGCCGGTGAACATCATGCCGCGATAGGTCACGGTCTTGGAGAAATCGAGCGGCACGCCGTCGACCGCGAAGTCGATGTCGCCCAGCACGTTCAGATTGAACCCCGTCGCGGTGATCACGATGTCGGCTTTGATCTCGATGCCGCCCTGCGTCAGGATTCCGTCCTCGGTGAAGGTCTCGATCTCGTCGGTAACCATCGAGGCCTTGCCGGCCTTGATCCCCTTGAAGAGATCGCCCTCCGGCACGAAGGCGATGCGCTGGCGCCACGGCAGATAGTTGGGCGTGAAATGCTTCATGTCGTAGTCGGGTCCGAGATGGGCGCGAACGCCATTGAGCAGCTCGGTCTTCACCGCGTCCGGATATTCGAACGCCATCTTGGTGAACGCCGCCATGTCGTAATTGATCTTGCGGCGCACGATCTCGTGGATCCAGGTCTCGTCGACCTCGAGCTGGCGGAGCTGGTCGGCGAGGTCGTTGGCGTTGCGCCCCGGAATGAAATAGGTCGGCGAGCGCTGCAGCACCGTGACGTGCTCGCAATCGCCGGCGATCGCCGGCACCAGCGTCGCCGCCGTCGCGCCCGAGCCGATCACCACCACGCGCTTGCCCTTGTAGTCGAGGTCTTCGGGCCAGCTCTGCGGATGCACGATGCGGCCCTTGAAGCGCTCCATTCCCTTCCAGCGCGGGGTATAGCCTTCGGAGTGACGGTAATAGCCCTGGCACATCCACAGGAAGTTCGCCGTGTAGGTCTTGCGCGAACCGTCGCCGAGCTCCGCCTCGATGGTCCAACGGCTGTCCTTGCTAGACCACTCAGCCGACAGGATCTTGTGGCGATAGCGGATATGCTTGGCGAGTTCGTTCTCCGCGATCACCTCGCCCATGTATTTCAGGATCTCGCCGGCGCTCGCGATCGGATGGCCGGTCCACGGCTTGAAGCGGTAGCCGAAAGTGTAGAGATCGCTGTCGGAGCGGACGCCAGGATATTTGTGCGTCAGCCAGGTGCCGCCGAAGCTCTCCAGGCTCTCCAGCACCACGAAGCTGCGATCCGGACATTGCTTGGAGAGGTGGTAGGCCCCGCCGACGCCGGAAATGCCGGCACCCACGATCAGCACGTCGAAATGTTCGGCCTTCTGCCCGGCCGCCGGCCGCTCAAGCACATCCGTTGCGGTCACGATCCCATCTCCCTGTTTTTTAAACTCTAGCGCATTCCGCTGACATATTGTCAGTTGAAATGGCCATGGGGAAGATTGATCGGGATCAAAATCCAGGGCTGGGCCGGGCGCTTACGCAACGTTAGCTCGGCCGCGAAGCGGGGGAGGAGGCAGCCGCGCGCTCAACCGCCGGCATGGCCCCCTCCGCCTCGCTACGCTCGGCACCTCCCCCATGACAAGGGGGGAGGAAACCGGTCACGCCACCTTCACCTTCTTCTTCGCCGCCTCGAATTTGCGGTTCATCTCGACGCGCGCGTCGCCGTCGAACGCCTTGCGCACGTCGCGCCACACATTGCTCTCTTCTTCCTCGATGTGGTGTTCGACGAGCTCCTTCAGCACCTTCGCCGCCGCGGTGAACTCGGGCGACGAGGCGGGGCGAATCGTGTCCAGCCGCTTGAGCGCGATGTCGGCATGCTTGTGCTCGATATAGCCTTCGTTGCCGTCAACCTTCGAATCCTTGTCGCGCTGGGCGATGATCGCGTCGTAGACGACCTTCTCCTCGGCGCGGACATGCGGGATCAGCGCCGCCTTGATCTGCTTGACCAGCGACGTGCGCTCCGCCGCCTTTTCGGTATCGACCAGCTTGCCGAGCAGTTCCTTCACCTCGTCATGCTCCTCCTTGAGCGTGTCGAGGATGTCCGTGTCGCCGGCTTCGGCGCGTGCGCCGTTGGCGCGCTTCGCGCGCTTGGCGTCGGAAGACGAGAAGACGTCCAGAATGGCCATGGTGGAATTCCTTGCGGGGTTGCCACAGGCCAACGCGAGCCGACGCGCTTCGGTTCCGTTGCGAGGTCGTCCTCCCCCGCGCGCGGAGCGCTGGCGGGGGAGGTGCCCGTAGCGCCGTTAGGCGCGAAGGGCGGAGGGGGAACTTAAGAGCGCTTCTTGCGTCCGATGCCGAGTTGTTCGCGCCACAGCTTCGCCGGCACTTCCTCGACCGCGCCCTCGGCGAGATGGCCGAGATGGAACGGGCCGTACTGCACCCGGATCAGCCGCGCCACTTTCAGCCCCAGCCGTTCCATCAGCCGCTTCACTTCGCGGTTCTTGCCTTCCTTGAGCTGCACGCTCGCCCAGGAGTACATCCCCTTGGAGCGTTCCAGATCGGCGACCACCGGCCCGTATTTCACCCCGTCTATGGTGATCCCGGTCGCCAGCTTGTCGAGATCGGCCTGGGTCACCTTGCCGAACAGCCGCGCGCGATAGGTCCGCGTCCAGCCGCTCGCCGGCAGTTCGAGCCGCCGCGCCATGTCGCCGTCATTGGTCAGCAGCAGGAGGCCTTCGGAATTGAAATCGAGCCGCCCGACCGACACGACGCGCGGCAATTGCTTGGGCAGGCTCATGAACACGGTCGGCCGGCCATGCGGGTCCTTGTGCGTGGTCACCAGGCCCGACGGCTTGTGATAGCGCCATAGCCGCGTCTGCTCCTTGGCCGCGATCGGCTTGCCGTCCAGCGTGATGACGTTGAGCGCGGTCACGTTCAGGGCCGGGGAGGTCAGCGTCTCGCCGTCCACCGCCACGCGGCCCTCGGCGATCATCTTCTCGGCGTCGCGGCGCGAGCAGATGCCGGCCCGGGCGATCGCCTTGGCGATGCGCTCGCCGGTCTTACCCGTGTCCTCCGCGATCTGCTCGATCGGCTCGGCATCGGTCTTGGGCGACCATCTGGGCGTGCTAGTCTTGGCCAAATCGGATCTCGGCGATGGATGACGACGAAGCCATAGCACTCGCGATAGCAGAAGCCCAAGCCGCCGCCGCCCGCGGCGAGGTGCCGGTTGGCGCCGTGTTGCTGTCGGCGGAAGGGCAGGTTCTGGCGAAAGACGGCAACCGCATCGTGGAACGCCACGATCCGACGGCCCATGCCGAGATTCTCGTCCTGCGGGCCGGCGCCGCCGCGCTCGGCAATGAGCGCCTCCTCGGCACCACGCTTTACGTGTCGCTGGAACCCTGCGCCATGTGCGCCGGGGCGATCAGCCTGGCCCGCGTGGCGCGGCTGGTGTTCGCGGCGGAGGATTCCAAGGGCGGGGCGGTCCTGCACGGGCCGAAATTCTTCGAACAGCCCACCTGCCACCACCGCCCGCTCGTGGCGAGAGCGGGCGACGCCGACGCGGCGGGGGCGTTGCTGAAGGATTTCTTCCGTACACGGAGAAAATAAGCTATGGAAAGTGGAAAATAAAAAAAGCTGTCATGGCCCGCGAATGCGGGCCACCCAGTTGAAGTCTGCATCGATTTTGCAGGACCAAGGGCTCCAAAAAAACGGCACCGAGGCGTCGTCACCTGGGTGGCCCGCATTCGCGGGCCATGACACCTTTATTGAATATCCTCCACCTCGATATCGGTCGAATGTCCGGGCAGCCGCACGATCAGCCCGTCATGCCCGACCGTCACGCCATCCGGCCGCACCGCGTCCACACCTTTCAAAAACGCGCGCACCGCGATCTCGTTGGGCAGGATCGGCAATAGATGCGTGAACAGCAAAAGCTTGGCATGCGCCATGTTGGCGATCCTCGCCGCATCGACCGGCGACGTATGGTAGCCCGGGATGTCGTGCATGATCTTGGCCGGGCGCGGCCGGCCCGCCGCCAGCATCTCGCTCTCCATGATCCCGACCAGCTCCGGCGCCAGTCCCTCATGCACCAGCACGTCGGTATTGTTCGCCGCGTGCGCCAGGTCCTCGTCGTAGATCGTGTCGCCGCTCACCGTCACGCTGCGCCCGTCGAAGTCGAAGCGATAGCCATAGGCCGGATTGGCCGGCTCGTGCTTCACGCGGATCGCCGTCACTTTCAGCCCCAGCGCGTCGAACACCGGCGCGGTCTTGGCATCGGGGGGAATGATCACCGGCACCGCGACCAGCAGCGCGCCCTCGGGCGGCAGCATCGCCGCGCCGTGATGCTTGGTGCGATAGCCATCGTCGAGCGCATAGGCCTCGTTGAAGCCCGCCACCACGCGCTCGATCCCCGGCGGTCCATAGACCTTGAGCGGCGCCTTGCGGCCGGCGACCCAGGTCTGCAGGCGGATCTCCGCCAGCCCGCCGATATGGTCGGAATGCAGATGGGTGATCAGCACGCCGTCGATCCTGTCCAGCGGCACTTTCCAAAGCAGCAGGTTGCGCGCCGAATCGACTCCCGCATCGACCAGATAGAGATGCGAGCCCGCCGCGATCAGCGTGCTCGGCCCGGCGCGGGCGACGTCGGGCAAGGGCGTGCCGGTGCCGACCAGCAGCACCGAAAGCTCGCCGTCCGCGGCCAGCTTGGCGTCGCCGCTGCTGAGCGAGGCGTGCACGAAATGCCGGAACAGCCAGGTGTCGACCGCGACCGAGCGCAGCGCCAGCCAGCCGGCGGCCCCGACAACGACGATAACCGCGACGGCGACGATCAGGATCCGTCTCATCGTTTCTGGAGTCCCTTCTGTTGCAGCCGCCACAGCAGGACGTCGAGTCGGTCCTGTCCGAAGAAGGGTTCGCCCTCGAACACCATGGTCGGCACGCCCCAATGGCCGGCCGCCTTGTGCGCGTCCTGGTTGGCGATGATGATCGCCTCGTACTTGTCCGGATTGGCCTCGATCTTCGCATCCAGCTTCGCGAGATCGCATCCCGCGCGCTTCGCCGCGTCGGCAAGATGCGCGCCCTCATTCCAGCCATTGTGCTGACCGGACCAGATCGTGTGGCTGACCTCTTTGAGGAACGGCATGCCGCGCCCGATCTCGGCGGCGGCGCATCCCAGCCGCGTCAGGCGGTGGATATAGGGCTGGTTCGGCGTCGCGGCGCGCGTCTGCATGTCCACGACCACCGGATCGGGCCTCGGCCACTGATAGGGCAGGCCGAGCATCTCCGCGATCCGCATCGTGTCGCGCATCAGATACGGCACCCACATCGGATTGACCTGGGAGAAGAACTCGCCCGAGCGCACCGCGAGCGGATAGACCGGCCGCGCGTTGACGATCAGGTCGTACTCTTCCGCCATCTCGCACAGGCGCGGCGTCGCGAGATAGGAATAGGGACTGCGGAACGACCAGAACACGTCGATGGACAGCGTCACGCGAACCCCTCATTGACGGCGGGTGCGGACACTGCCTAAGTTCAAACCGGAATACAAGTTCGCATTCCATGCGAAGGGCTGACACGGATGGGCCGCAAGCTTCTTTTCATCACCACCGACCAGCAGCGCTGGGATTCGCTCGGCTGCAACGGCAACAAGTTTTGCCGCACGCCGAACATCGACGCGCTGGCGGCGAGCGGCATCAACTATGCCCGCGCCTACAACCAGAACACGGTCTGCATGCCGGCGCGCTCCTCGATGCTGACCGGCCAGTATGTCCGCACCCATGGCGTGTTCTCCAACGGCGTGCCGCTGCCGGAGGAGGCGCCGAGCTTCGCGCAGTATCTGAAGGACAAGGCCGGCTACAAGACCGCGCTGATCGGCAAGGCGCATTTCGAGCCCGGCTTCGATCCGCAGTTCAAATTCCGCGAGAACCTCCGCCAGCGGGACGGCGATCTCGGCCCCTGGCGCGGCTTCGACTATGCGATCCATGCGATGCATATCGCCAGCTTCGCCGGCCGCCCGGTCGGCCATTACGGCCGCTGGCTGCGCGAGAAGAACAAGGAGGCGTTCGACAATTGGCCGCCGCTGCTCAACGCCTCGCCCGGCGGCGACACCGGCGCGCCGGAGACCACCAACCATCATATCGCGCGCGGCCTCTATCACACCGATTGGCTGCGCGACCTGGCGCTCGGCTGGCTCGACACGCTGGACGCCGAGGACGATTGGATGCTGTGGCTGAGCTTCCCCGATCCGCATCATCCCTGGGATCCGCCGGCCGACGAGAACCGCCGCTGCGACTGGCGCGAACTGCCGCTGCCGGACGGCCATCCCGGCTCGCCCGAGGAAATCCGCAAGGTGCTGGCGATGAAGCCGGCGCATTGGCTCGAATATTACGAAGGCCGCTTCGTCAACGCCGAAGGCGGGCCGCAGAATTTCCGCCCGCAGCAACTTACGCCGGACAACATCCGCGAGATCAACGCCAAGGTTCACGTTATGAACGAGCTGATCGACGAAGCGGTCGGCCGGGTCATGGCCAAGATCGCGGCCAAGGGCTGGAACGACGACACCGACGTGATCTTCACCACCGACCATGGCGAGATGCAGGGCGATTTCGGCCTGATGTACAAGGGCCCGTTCCATGTCGACGCGCTGATGCGGCTGCCCTTCATCTGGCGCCCGGCGCCGAACGCGAGGATCGCGCCCGCGACCGTCACCCAGCCGGTCGAGCAGATCGACATCGCCGCCACCGCCTGCGCCATCGCCGGCATCGAACAGCCCGCCTGGATGCAGGGAAGGGCGCTCCCCGCCACCGACGACGGCACGCGCCAGCGCGCCTTCTGCGAATGGGACAGCCAGTTCCCCGGCTACGGCATGCATTTCCGCTCGCTCTATCGCGACGGGCTGATGCTGACGCGCTACGAGAAATCGACCGTCGGCCAACCGAACGGATTGGAGACGCATTTCCCCGCCTATAACGGCTTCAAGACCCATATCGAATATGACGGCACCGAAGGCGAGCTTTACGACCTCAAGAACGATCCGCACCAATTCGTCAATCTGTGGAACGATCCGGCCTGGAAGGGCGTCAAGAGCGACCTGATCGCCGATCTCCTCGACAACCTGCCGGAAGAACATTCGCCCAGGCTGGAAGTGATGGCGCCGGCGTGATGGCGCGCGGCTCGTAGAGCGTCAGCCCGAAACGGCGTCGAAGAACCGGTCGAGAAAACCGCGATGCACGCAGAGCAGATCGGTCTGCAGCCCGGTGCGGAAGATCCGGGTCAGGACGAACCACGCGCAGTACAGGCGGAAGCCGCGGAACGGCACGGGCGGCCACACGAAAGCCGATTGCCCGCCGATCGTGTTGCGGATGTGCCGCAGGCCCTGCCAGCGCGGCATCCGCGTCGCCCGGCGGCGGAACCAGTTGCGGACATAGCGCCGCGTCGGCCATGCCAGATAGAGGCTGTCGAACAGGACGAAGCCCTCCGCCTCCAGAAGACGCAGCACGCGCGGCGATCCGTTGAACTCGACGAAGGCGAGATCGATCCCATGGCGCGCCAGAAGGCCGGCCGATCCTTCCAGCACGCGCCGCTCGCCGCCCTGGACGTCGATCTTCAGGAAGCGGACATGCTCGGCGATCTCGTCGTCGAGCCGCACGACGTCGACCGCGACGCGGACGCCGCCGGCCCCCCGTCCGAGGCGCCCGACCGGCGAGAAGCCGGGCAGCGGCAGCCCCGGGCCGGAATCGCCTGCCACTTTCGCGACATGGAGCGTTTCGCGTCCGGGCCGGTCCGCCACCGCGACCGGGCGCACGGTCAGGCGCGGCTCGCCGGCGGCGTAGCGTTCGAGATAGGACAGGTTGCCGGGGAACGGCTCGAAGGCGACGACCCGCGACCTTGGGCTGTGCTCGAGCATCTGGCGGGTCTTTATCCCGACCGCCGCGCCGACATCGACCATCAGCCCCGGTTCCAGCCGCGCCAGCAGCGTGTAGACGACGTCGTGATCCTCGCCGAACCGGCGGCCGCTGTTCACCCGTCCCGGCGACCAGCTACGATCCACCGACCGGCGCTTTCTTCTTCCGCCGCCCGCGCCGGTGCGCCACGAACTGGTTGAGCGCCTCGACCATGCCGGAGAACGCCACCGCGAAGTACAGATAGCCGCGCGGGATGTGGAAGTGCAGCGCGTCGGCGATCAGCGCCGTGCCGATCAGGAGCAGGAAGCTCAGCGCCAGCATTTTGACCGTCGGATGCCGCTCGACGAATTCGCCGACCTTGGCCGAGGCGATCAGCATGATGAACATGGCGAACACCACCGCGGCGATCATCACCGACAGGTGCTCGGCGAGGCCCACCGCCGTCACCACCGAATCGATCGAGAACACGATGTCGAACAGCGCGATCTGGATCACCGCCACGGCCAGCGAGCCGACCGGCTTGCGGGCGTGTTCCTCGTAATCCTCGGTCATCTCGTGGATCTCGCGGGTGCTCTTGGTGAGCAGGAACAGGCCGCCGGAGGCGAAGATGATGTCGCGCCAGGAAAAACCCTCGCCCCACAGCCAGAACACCGGCTGGGACAGATGGATGATCCAGGCGATGGAGGACAGGAACGCGATGCGCAGCACCAGCGCCAGCGCCAGCCCGATCTGCCGCGCCAGCTTGCGCTTCTCCGGCGTCACGCGGTTGGCGATCAGCGCCAGGAAGATGATGTTGTCGATGCCGAGCACGATCTCGAGCACGGCGAGCGTCAGCAGCGCGATCCAGCCGTCGAGCGTGAAGAAGGGCGCGAACATGTCTCAGAACCAGGGCGGCGGGAGTTGGGGAAAGACGTATAGCAAGGTCTCGCGGCTGGCGAGAAGCCCGATCCCGGCGCCGATGAACACGTCGCTGAGGAAATGCGCGGTCAAAAGGGCGCGGGTCACGCCCAGCCACAGCGCGATGGCGAACCACAGGACCGCGAGTTGCGGCCACACGCAGCTCGCGATCACCGCGACCGTCATAATCGTGAGCGCGTGCCCCGAGGGAAAGGAATTGTAGTCCAGCCGGAACTCGAACCAGACAAATTCGTATTTTCCCATTTCCATGTCGTCGCGCGGCCGCCGCCGCCCCACCACCAGCTTCATGCTGTGCAGGATCGCGCTGCCCACGCCCAGGCAGACGATGAAGGCCCAGGCGTCGGTCGACGCCTCGCGCAGGCTCTCGTTCTCGCCCCAGATCACCAGCCCCGCCTGCGCGACGGCCAGCGCGATCAGCGCCGCGACCAGCCAGTGCGCCGCCTTGGCCCAATGCGTGGTGGCTTCCAGGAAATTCTCGAATCTCGCGCTCTCCTTGTCATAGAGCGCGCGCGCCGCCCGCCGGTCGAAGGGCAGGCAGCCGAAGCCCAGGACAATGAGGAAAACGCCCGCCCAAAGCAGCATGGACGCTGCTTGCCGTGGCGGGAGGCGGCTGTCAAATCGGTCCCGCTTGTCGTCTGGCAGGGCGGGGGCGAGCGGGCTACAGTCCCGCCCATTCGATATCGACCTAACGGAGGACTGCAATGGATTTCGACTATTCGCCGCGGCAACGCGAATGGATGAAGAAGGTGGGCGACTTCCTGCACGCCCATATCTACCCCGCCGAACCCGTCTATGCGGCGCAGATGGACGAGGCGCGCGCCAAGGGCGATCCCTGGATCGTCGTGCCGGTGGTGGAAGACCTCAAGAAGAAGGCCAAGGCCCAGGGCCTGTGGAACTTCTTCCTCAACGAGAGCGAACACGGCGCCGGTCTCACCAATCTCGAATACGCCCCGCTGGCCGAGATCATGGGCCGCGTCGGCTTCGCCTCGGAGGTGTTCAACTGCTCCGCCCCCGACACGGGCAACATGGAAGTGCTGGAGCGCTACGGCAGCAAGTACCAGCAGGACAAATGGTTGAAGCCGCTCCTGGCGGGCGAGATTCGCTCGGCCTTCCTGATGACCGAGCCGGCGGTGGCCTCGTCGGACGCGACCAACATCGCGACCCATATCGAGCGCCGCGGCGATCACTACGTGGTCAACGGCACCAAATGGTGGTCCTCCGGCGTGGGCGATCCGCGCTGCAAGATCATGATCGTGATGGGCAAGACCAACCCGGACGGCGGCCGCCACAGCGCCCAGTCGCAGATCCTGGTCGAGCGCGACGCGCCCGGCGTCACCGTCAAGCGCATGCTGCCGGTGTTCGGCTATGACGACGCGCCGCACGGCCATGGCGAGGTCGAGCTCAAGAACGTGAAGGTGCCGGTCGAGAACATGATCCTCGGCGAAGGCCGCGGCTTCGAGATCGCGCAGGGGCGCCTGGGGCCGGGCCGCATCCATCACTGCATGCGCACCATCGGCGTCGCCGAGCGGGCGCTGGAGATCATGTGCAAGCGGCTGCTGACCCGCGAGGCGTTCGGCAAGAAGATCGCCGAGCATTCGGTGTGGGAGCAGCGCGTGGCGGAAGCCCGCATCAACATCGACATGTGCCGGCTGTTGACGCTGAAGGCGGCCGACATGATGGACAAGGTCGGCAACAAGGTCGCCCGCACCGAGATCGCGGAGATCAAGGTGGCGGCGCCGCGCATGGCGCTGAAGATCATCGACGACGCGATCCAGGCCTGGGGCGGCGGCGGGGTGACGACCGATCCGGGTCTGGCGAAGATGTACGCCGGCCAGCGCACGCTGCGCCTGGCCGACGGCCCGGACGAAGTGCACTGCCGCACCCTCGCCAGGCTGGAATTCGGCAAGCACGCCGAGATGCCGAAGCGGCAGGCGGCGGAGTAGGGCTGGTTTTGATCGAACGGAAAGGGCGGCAGCGATGCCGCCCTTTTCATGTCTGCCCAAACAAAAACGGTGTCATGGCCCGCGAATGCGAGGGCTTTGCATAAGTTAGGCGCTTTGAGTGGATTTTGGCATTGGTCGGCCGTCGGGTCTTGGCCGGTTGGCATGTTGGAACCCGCCTTGGGCGGCTCAGGCCTGGACGGTTTGGCTTTGTGCCCATCGCTTGAGGTTGATGACGACGGCGGCGAGGGCGAAGGCCGTGGCGTTGCGCGCCAGGCTTCGGTATCGGGCGCGGGCCAGGCCATGGACATTCTTGAAGAGGTTGAAGATCGGCTCGATGGCGCCGCGCTGCTTGGCCAGCTGCTTGTTGCGGGCGATCTCGGCGCGGGTCAGCGGCTTCTTGGGATGGCCGCGTCGCATGATGGCGTTCTCGATGCCCAAGCCGGCCAGCATCTCGCTGCGCGCCTTGCTGTCATAGGCCTTGTCGGCATGGACGGCGGCCTCGTCGCCGCAGATCAGGCCATCGGCGACGGCACTCTCGTTGATGTTGGCGGGCGTGAACAGAAAGCGGCGCAGGATGCGCCCGCCCTTGTCCATCGCCACATGCAGCTTGTAGCCGAAGTGGCGCACGCCGTTCTTCTTGGTCCAGGCCGCGTCGCCGTCGAGCGCGCTTTTGACGAGCTTGCTCGCCGGGCGGCCATCCGCGTCGGGCGCCAAGGGCTCGCGCGGCTTGGGCGGCGGATTGACCGCCGCCGCGATCAGCGAGGCGTCGATCAGCGTGCCTTGCTTCAGGACAAAACCGGCCCCCTCGATCTGCCGGACGATCTCGCCGAACACCCGTTGCGCCAGTTCGCGGCCCAGAGCCTCGCGGAACCGCCACAGGCTCGAATGATCGGGCAGCGTCTCCCCCAGTCCAACGCCCAGGAAGCCGCGGAACGACAGCCGGTCCTTCAGCGCCTCTTCCAGCGCCAGGTCCGACAGCGCATACCACCGCTGCAGCAGCAACGCCTTGAACATCATCAGCGAGGGATAGGCCGGCGCGCCCATCGTGCCGCCATGGATCGGCTGCAAAAGGGCCTCGACCGCAGACCAGTCGACAAGCGAGACGACCCGTTCGAGCATCGCATTGCTCCCGGCCGCCTCGAACACCTCACGGTCGGCAAAACCCAGCTGCCCAACCACGCGTTCCGACATCCGATTCTCCCACGATCAACGCCGCAAAAGAGAATCAGAACCCACGACTTATGCAAAGCCCTCGCATTCGCGGGCCATGACAGTGGGAGGGAGTGGCCTAAGTCGCCGCCCGCTGCGCCGGCTTCAGGGCGAACGTCACCGTCACCTCGGTGCCGATGCCCTCGGCGCTCTGGATGCTCATCCCGCCGCCATGCCGCTCGGTCAAAGCGCGCACCAGCGCCAGCCCCAGCCCCGTGCCGTTCTTGGCGAGGTTGGGATCGGCGCATACCTGCTCGAATGGCCGTCCGAGCCGGCCCAGCTCGCTCTCGGGAATGCCGATGCCGGTGTCGCGGACGCTCACCCGCACCAGCTCGCCGTCCTGCGCGGCGTGCACGGTCACCGTGCCGCCCTTGGGCGTGAATTTGAGCGCGTTGCTGAGAAGGTTGATCAACACCTGCTTGACGGCGCGCCGGTCGGCGACGAGCGACATCTTCGTCCCGGTCTCGACCTGCAGCGCCACGCCGGCCAGATGGGCGCGGTCGTCGAGCAGGCGCACCACGTCGGCGATGGTCTCGCCGAGATCGACCCGCTCGAAATTGAGCTCCAGCTTGCCCGCCTCGATCTTCGCCATGTCGAGCATGTCGGTGATCAGGTCGAGCAGGAGCTGGCCGGAATCGTAGATCAGCGTCGCATAGCTCTCATAGCGCGCATTGCCCAGCGGCCCGAAGGCTTTGGCCTTCATCAGGTCGGCGAAGCCGATGATCGCGTTCAGCGGCGTGCGCAGCTCGTGGCTCATATTGGCGAGGAATTGCGACTTCGCCCGGTTCGCGGTCTCGGCCCGCTCCTGCGCCGCCTTGGCCTCCATCTCGCGTTCCTTGCGCGCGGTCACGTCGCGCGCCACGCTGATATAGCCGAGATAGGTCCCGTCCGGCGCGTAGCGCGCCCGCGTCTTGACCTCCAGCCAGACATAGATCCCGTCGCGGCGCCGCAGGCGATAGGCGACGGTGAACTCCTCCGTCCGCCGCGGCGGCAGTTGCAGCTTGCGCAGCGGCTCCAGGTCGTCGGGATGGACGAAATTCGTCCAGCCGCCGTTCTCGATCTCTTGGGTCGTGCGGCCCATCAGGCGGTCGAGCGCTTCGGAGGCGAACAGGATCTTGCGGTCCGGGCCGAACAGCAGGATGACGTCGGAGGATTCCGCCGTCATGACGCGGTACATCTCGTCCGCCTTGCGCCGCGCCTCCTCGGCATCGACGCGCGCGCTGACGTCGCGCGACACGCTGATCACGTTCCTGGGCTCGCCCGTCGCCGGATCGAACACGGTGCGGACCGTGGTCTCCAGCCACACATAATGGCCGTCGCGGTGCAGGATGCGCCAGGTCGCCATCGTGGTCTCGGCGTCCGCCGGCCGCTCGACCATCTTGGCGGCCTCGTCCTGGTCGTCCGGATGGATAAAGCGCTTGTAGCCGCCGTCGCGGATCTCGTCGGCGGTGTGCCCCGTGATGCGTTCGAGCGCGCTCGACACGAAGACCAGCTTGCCGTCCGTCGTGTACAGGATGACGATGTCGCCCGACTCCTCGGTCATCAGGCGATACATCGCCTGCGCCTTCTCGTGCTCCTCCTGGGCGCGGACCTGGGCGGTCACGTCGTGGCTGACGCCGAGCACCGCGGCGACGCGGCCGTCCTCGCCGATCTCCACCTCGCCATGGGTATCGACGACCTGCACCGTGCGCTTGGGATCGCGCGAATAGGTGCGATAGGTGAAGGGCGAGCGCGTGCGGATCGCCTCGGTCAGCGCCGCTTCGATCACGACACGCGATTGCGGCGTGATCTGCTCGAACAGCCATTCGGCGTCGGGCTTGCGCGTGTCGGGGGTCTCGCCCAGCAGCCGGTACATGCCCGGCGACCACGAATAGGCGCCGTCGGCGAGGTCGAACCGCCAATGGCCGATCTGCGCCGCGCGCTCGGCGAGATCGAGATGCGTGCGGAAGCGCTTGAGGCGCATCGCCTGCAGCCGTTTTTCCTCTTCGCTCATGCCTTCCCCGGAACCGGCTTTTGCCGTTGAGGGGACAATCTAGGCCGGGCGGAGTTAAGCAACGCTTGCCGCGCGCCCGCAGGTTGCACTTTAGCGAAGTCTTAACCCTGCGCGCCGGCGCGCTGGGCATAGTGCCAGGCGCGCTCCGCCAGCGGCCGGACCGCGCCGGCGTTCTGCGCCGCGTTGGCGTTCGCCGCCGTGCCGTCGCGCACCCGGCCGACGATGCCTTGCAGAATGCCGGCCAGGCGGAAGAAATTATACGCCGCGTAATAATCCATGTTCGGCGTCTCGCGACGTCCGGTGCGCTCGCAATACATTTTCACATATTGCTCCATGGTCGGGATTCCGAGCGCGTCCAGGTCGGCCGAGATCAGCGACTGGGTTCCGGCCGACGTTCCGCCCGGCAGCATCTGCCACTGCATCAGGTGATAGGTGAAATCCGCCAAGGGATCGCCGATCGTCGCGAGTTCCCAGTCGATCACGGCCAGCACTTTCGGCTCGGTCGGATGCAGGATCATATTGTCCAGCCGGTAGTCGCCGTGCACGACGGAGGGACGCCCCTCGGCCGGCAGGTGCTTGGGCAGCCAGTCGATCAGCTTGTCCATCTCCGCGATCTTCTCGGTCTCGGAGAGCTGGTACTGCTTGGTCCAGCGCGCGATCTGCCGCGCCACATAGGCGGTCGGCTTGCCGAAATCCTCCAGCCCGATCTTCACGTAATCGAGGTTGTGCAGCCGCGCGAGCGTCTCGTTCGTCGCGTCGTAGATCGCCCAGCGCTCCTTCTTCTCCATGCCGGGCAGCAGCGCCTCCCACAGCACGCGCCCCTCGACGCAGTCCATGACGTAGAACATCGTCCCCGCGATGCTCTCGTCCTCGCAGAGCAGATAGGGCCTGGCGACTGGAAAGTCGTTGGGATAGAGCGCCGAGATCACCTTGAACTCGCGGTCCACCGCATGGGCGCTCGGCAACAGCTTGCCCGGCGGCTTCCGGCGCATCACATATTTGCGGTTGGGCGTGACGAGCTGATAGGTCGGGTTGGACTGTCCGCCCTTGAACTGGCGCACCTCGAGCGGCGTCTGGAAGCCCTCGATGCGGTCGGCGAGATAGGCTTCGAGCTTCTTGACGTCGAAGGCATGAGCGCCGGCAACATCCTTGGTCCCGGAAAAAGTCTCCTGCCGGCTGGCCTCGCTCATCGCCGCACTCCCCGTTCGAATTTCTGGTTGCCGGCATTTTTGACCGGATGGTGGGAGCGCACAAGGCTTCAGCCGAGGGGGCCCAATATCTCGCCGATGGCTTTCTTGACCGCGCTCGCGTCGGCTCCGCCGAGCCTGCCGAGGGTTTTGAGGACGAGCTTCTTCTCGACCGTCGCGAAAATCGGTTTCACGACCGACTCCTTCAAAAGGCCGGCCGCGCGCCAATCGGCCAGGCCGACTTCATAGCCGCCGGGGGAGGGTCGAAGCTGGGAGGTGATGGCCATCAGGACGACGTCCAGTTTCGCCTGACCGTATGGATTGCTGCTCACGATGACGGCGGGACGCTTTTTCGATGTCGTCTGGTCGGTGAACGGAAACGGCACCAGAACGACATCGCCGAATTCAAATGGCATCGTAGACGTCGTCTTCCGGATTGTTCCAGGCGCGCGAGAAGCTCGTCTCGCTCATCCGCGCCGCGGCTTTCATGAGCACGCGGTCGCGCGCGCGGATGGCGACGAAGTCCACGAAGTCCTCGACCTCCGAAATCGTTTCGGCGGGAAGAGCCTCGATCTTCTCTATCAATGTACGTGTGGCGGGGGCCATCGGCTCCACTCTGGCAAACGCGGACCAAAGTATTGTCGTGCTTCGGCGGCAAGGCGTCAACCGCTCGCCCGCCGGGCGACGCCGTGGCGGCGCGCGGCGTTGTTGTCCTAGGTCCCCGCCAGGATCGGCTCCAGCGCCGCCGCGACATCGGCATTGGATCGCACGAGGACGGCCTGAAGCCCGGCCGCCCGCGCGCCTTCGACATTGGCGAGGCTGTCGTCGAAGAACAGGATGCGCGCGGGCGGCACGCCGATTTCCCGCGTCACGTGATCGAACGCCGCCTTCTCCGGCTTGCGCAGCCCGATGGTGGACGACACGAATATCTTGCGGAACGGCTTCAGATCGTCGGCAAACCGAACCGACCAGCACGCCTCGTGCGCCCGATTGGTGTTGGTGAAGGCGTAGACCGGCAGGCGGGCGGCGGCGCGCGCCAGCAGGTCCGGGAAACCGGGAACGATGCCGGCGAAGATCGCGTTCCAGCCGTCCAGGAATTGCGCGTCCGTCAGGTCGATGCCGAGGGAATTCCGCAGCGATGCGAAATATTCGCCGGCACTGATCTCGTTGCGTTCGTGGCGCTCATACGCTTCGTCGTGCGTGAAGCGCGCGTGGATCGCGCGATGCGGCTCGCCGGCATGCATGGCCCACCTGGCGGTGATGCGCACGAAATCGATTTCGGTCATCACGCCGCCGAGGTCGAACAACAACGCCTCGACCGGTCTGCTCATCTGCGCGCCAGCGCCCGCCAGCCGATGTCGCGCCGCGCGAAACAGCCGTCCCAATGGATCAGATCGACCGCCGCATAGGCCCGCGCCCGCGCCTCCGCCACCGTCTTGCCCGTCGCGGTGACGCTCAGAACGCGGCCGCCCACCGCCACGATGCGGCCGTCGCGCCGTTCGGTTCCGGCATGGAAGATCTGCACGCCCGGCAGCCGCGCGGCCTCTTCAAGGCCCGTGATGACTTGTCCCTTCTCATAGGCGCCGGGATAGCCCTTCGACGCCATCGCCACGGTCAGCGCCACCTCGTCGCTCCAGCGCAGGTCGATGTCCTTGAGCATTCCATCGCGCATCGCAAGCAACGCGGTCAGCAGGTCGCTCTTCAGCCGCGGCATCAGCACCTGGCATTCCGGATCGCCGAAGCGGCAATTGTATTCGACCAGCTTCGGTCCGTCCTTGGTGAACATCAGTCCCAGATACATCACGCCGACATAGGCAATACCCTTGGCGCGCATCGCCGCCGCGGTCGGCTTGATGAAACGCTCCATCGCCAGCGCCTCCATCGCCGGCGACAGCACCGGCGCGGGCGAATAGGCCCCCATGCCGCCGGTGTTCGGCCCCTTGTCGCCGTCGAAGGCGCGCTTGTGGTCCTGCGCCCCGGCCAGGGGGATGACGGTCTCGCCGTCGCTGAGCGCGAAGAAGCTCGCCTCCTCGCCCGCCATGAATTCCTCGACCACGACCGCATGGCCGCCGTCGCCGAAGCCGCCCTCGAACATGAAGTCGATAGCCTTGTGCGCGTCGCCGCGGCTCTCCGCGACGATCACGCCCTTGCCCGCCGCCCAGCCGTCCGCCTTGACCACCACCGGCAGGCCGAGCGTATCGGCGAACGCCTTGGCGCCCGCCGCCTCGGTGAAGCGCCGGTAGGCCGCCGTGGGGATGCCGTATTCGGCGCAGAGGTCCTTGACGAAGCCCTTGGAGCCCTCCAGCACCGCCGCTGCCTTGCTCGGCCCGGTGGCGCGGATGCCCGCCGCCTCGAACGCATCCCACAGCCCGCCGACCAGCGGCTGGTCGGAGGCGATCACCGCGAAGTCGATTCCCGTCTCTTTGGCGAAGCCCACCAGCGCGGCGAAATCCATCGCCGGTATCGGCACGCACTCCGCGACCTCAGCAATCCCGGCATTGCCGGGCGCGCAATAGAGCTTGGTGAGCAGCGGGCTGGCCGAGATCGCCCAGGCCATCGCATGCTCCCGGCCTCCGGAGCCGACAAGAAGGACTTTCATGCTTCGCGTCTAAGGGCGGCGAGAGCCAAAAACAAGTCACGTGTGATTGTCATTTCTGTTAAACTCAGCGGCCGATGAAAAAACGACCAGCCGATTCTGTCCGCTTGCAGCGCGCCAAGAAGAATCCCGCGAAACTGACGCGCGCGCAAATTGCGGCGCGCCAGAGACCCATACTCGACCTCTTTGGCAAGTTGGATTGGGATCCAACATACGACTATAAGGCCGAGCGCGGTCGCCGCTAAGTCATGTCCGAACCCGCCGCCAACCTGCTTCCCAACCTGCCGGAATATTCCGTCAGCGAGATCTCCTCGGCGCTCAAGCGCACCGTGGAGGACGCCTTCGCCTTCGTCCGCGTGCGCGGCGAGATTTCGGGCCTGAAATTTCACTCCTCCGGCCATGTCTATTTCGACCTCAAGGACGACAAGGCCGTGCTCAACGCCGTCATCTGGCGCGGCACGGCGCAGCGGCTCAAGGTCAAGCCGCAGGCCGGCCTGGAAGTCGTCTGCACCGGCCGCCTCACCACCTATGCCGGCTCCTCGCGCTACCAGATCGTGGTCGAGCAGGTCGAACTCGCCGGCCTCGGCGCCCTCATGGCGATGCTGGAGGAGCGCAAGAAGAAGCTCACCGCCGAGGGCCTGTTCGACGCCGGCCACAAGAAGAAGCTCCCCTTCCTTCCCGAGGTCATCGGTGTCATCACCTCGCCGACCGGCGCGGTGATCCGCGACATCATGCACCGGCTGGACGCGCGCTTCCCGCGCCGCGTCCTGCTCTGGCCGGTTCCCGTGCAGGGCGAGCGCGCCGCGGCCGAGGTCGCCGCCGCCATCCGCGGCTTCAACGCGCTGACGCCGGGCGGCAAGCTGCCGCGGCCCGACCTTCTGATCGTCGCGCGCGGCGGCGGCGGGGTCGAGGACCTGATGGCCTTCAACGAGGAAGCCGTCGTCCGCGCCGTGTTCGAGAGCACGATCCCGCTGATCTCCGCCGTCGGCCACGAGACCGACACCACGCTGATCGATTTCGTCGCCGATGTCCGTGCCCCGACGCCGACCGCCGCCGCCGAGCTTGCCGTCCCGGTGCGCACCGAACTGCTCGGCCAGACGCTGGATTTCACCCGCCGCCTGCTGCGCAGCTTCACCAAGAGCATGGACGACCGCCGCCGCCATCTGGCGCAGCTTGCCCGCGTGTTGCCGCGCGCCGAGGCGCTCTTTGCCCAGCCGCGCCAACGCTTGGACTATGCCGGGGAGAATCTCGGCAAGGCGCTGCGCACCAACCTGCAGGAGCACCGCCGCGCCCTGACCGAGGCCGCCGCCGTGCTGCGCCCCAACCGGATCGCCCGCCAGATCGGCCTCGGCGGCGAGCGCACCGCCGCGCTCGGCCAGCGGCTCGCCCGCGTGCAGCGTCTCCACCTCGCGGAGCGCCGCAAACATCTTCAATCCCTCGGCCGGGTTCTGGAAAGCTCGTCCTACCGCTCCGCGCTGGAGCGCGGCTTCGCGCTGGTGCGCGGCGAGGACGGCCATGTCCGCCGCCGCGCCGCCTCGGTCGCGCCGGGCGAGCGCCTGACGCTGACCTTCGCCGACGGCGAACAGGGCGCCACTTCCGACGGCGCCGCGCCGCCGAAACCGAAAACAAAACCCAAGCCGGGCGGGCAGGGGAGTTTGTTCTAAACACCCCCTAGCTGTCATGGCCTGCGAATGCGGGCCACCCAGTTGAAATCTGCACGATGTCGTAAGTTTTGGGAGTTGCTCTCTCGGAAATCCACGCGGTTTGAGCTCGTATCACCTGGGTGGCCCGCATTCGCGGGCCATGACACCGAATTTGTGATTTCGTCCATCGTGAAACGGCTCTAATGTGACACCCATGAACAAGATGGACCGCGATCTCCGCCCCGAAGGCCAGGCCGTGCTCGAATATCTCGACGGCGAATTTCGCGTCGTGAAGGCCGGCTCCTTCGTGCCCTGCGCCGTCACCGGCGTGCACATTCCGATCGAGGCGCTGCGCTATTGGAGCGTCGACCTCCAGGAGCCCTACGCCAATCCCGTCGTGGCCCTGAAGCGCATGCAGGAAGCCGGGAAGACTCCCAAGTGATTTCGCGACGCCGGGTGCTGGCGACCGGTCTTGCCGTGGCCTTTGCGCCGTCGCTCGTCCGCGCCGCGCCGGCGCGGCTGTCGCTGACCGGCTCGATGGAGCAGGGCGGTCTCGTCGTCGGCCGCGCCGAAGCCGGCGCCCGCGTCACGCTGGACGGCAATCCGCTGCACGTCTCGCCCGACGGGCTCTTCGCCTTCGGCCTCGACTGGGACCAGACCAGGCCGGCCCATCTCGCGGCAATCTTCGCGGACGGCACGACCGAGACGCGCGACGTGACGCCGCTGGTGCGCCAATACAACGTCCAGCACGTCAACGGCCTGCCGCAGAACACCGTCACGCCGCCGGCCGAGGTCGTCGAGCGCATCAAGCGCGAGCATGCCCGCCTCGCCGAGGCGCGCCGCACCGACAGCGAGCACATCTGGTTCGCCGAGCCGTTCGATTGGCCGGCGCCCGGCATCATGAGCGGGGTGTTCGGCAGCCAGCGCATCGACAACGGCACGCCGATGTCGCCGCATTTCGGCGTCGACATGGCCAATGTCGAAGGCACCCCGATCCACGCGCCCACCGACGCGGTGGTGCTGCTCACCGACGATTTCTATCTCGAAGGCGGCTTCACGCTGCTCGACCACGGTCATGGCGTGTTCACGCATTACATGCACCAGAGCAGGCGCCTCGCGGCTGTCGGCGATGCGGTGAAGCGCGGCGATGTGATCGGTCATATCGGCAAGACCGGCCGCGCCACGGGTCCTCATCTGCATTGGGGGATGAACTGGTTCCAGGTGAAGCTCGACCCGTCGCTCTCGACGCGAACGCCAGCGCCGCCGAGGGCGTGAGACACAGATTGTGCAAATATCAAACGGTGTCATCCGCCGCGAATGCGGCGGACCCAGTTGACGTCCGTACGCAAGGTGTCACCTGGGTTCGCCGCATTCGCGGCGAATGACAATGGGTATTTGGTGGGCGGTGCCTTAGGCGGGCTCGTCGCGCAGCACCTGAACGCTGCGTTTCCCGCCGATCTGGTCCTGCGCCCGCGCGGTCGGCCAGCGGCGGTGGATCCACAGCCATTGCGACGGCCGTGCCCGCACCATCGTCTCCACCGCGTCGTTGATCAGGCAGGTCAGCGCCTGCACGTCGCGGTCCTGGTCGCCGGTCGGCGTGAACCGGAGCGGCGGATGGATCGTCATGCGGAAGCGCGCGCCCGGCAGCCGCTCGTTCGAGGCCGGCAGCAGGATCGAGCCCAGCTTCAGCGCCAGCACCGCGGGCGCCGGCGTCGTCATCGCCTCGCGGCCGAAGAACGGCGCCGCGATGCCCTCATTGGTCTTCTGGTCGGTCAGAAGGAAGATCGCCTTGCCGCGTCTGAGCAGCGTGAAGATCTTGCGCGTGCCCCGGGGGCCCTTGGCGATCTGGTCGGCGGGGCCGTTCTTGATCCGCTGCGCCACCAGCCAGCGGTCGATGATCGGATTGTTCGGCGGCCGGTAGACCTCGCCGCCCTCGAAGCCGAGCTGGCGGGCGATGAACGGCATCATCTCCCAATTGGCGAAATGGCCGGAGAAGAACATCACGCCCTTGCCGCTCGCCATCGCGTCGCGCCCGGTGTCGGGATTGACGATCTCCAGTCGCGGGTTCTCCCCGTGCATGGAGAATTTGTCGAGATGGGCGTATTCGGCGACCGTGCGGCCCAGGTTGTCGCACATCTCCAGTACAATCGCTTCGATCTCGGCCGCGCTCTTCTCCGGGAAGGCCGCGCGCAAATTCTCTCGCGCCCGGTTCATGATGCCGCGCACGCGATAGAAGACGTTTCGCCCGATGAAACCGCCCAGCGCGGATGCGGCGCCAAGGCCGAGCATCCGGCAGAATCCGATATACGAAAAGAACGCCGCCGCTTCCGCGCCATAGCGCAGCTTCATCGCGAGCGGCAGGGTTGGCCCGTCGGTCATCAGGCCTTGGGCGGTAGCCCACGCCCGCCAAGCCTGTCAAGCAAGGCGCCCAGCGCGGCCGGGTCGCCGAACTGCGAATGTACCGGAACCGCGACAATTCCCTCGCGCTCCGCGGGCGTCAGCCGGACATAGTCCTTCTCGGTGGTGACCAGAAGCGCGTTCTCGGCGCGGGCCCGCGCCCGCATCCGGGCGATCTCCGACTGCGTGTAGACATGGTGGTCGCCATAGGGCCGCTGCTCCACGATGTCGGCGCCGAGCGCCGCCAGCGACGCGAAGAATTTCGCCGGCCGGCCGATGCCGGCGAAGGCCACCACGCGGGTTCCGGCGCCGACCACGCTCTTGTCCTGTACCAAAGTGGCGCGGATCACAGGCCTGACGAAACCGCCCAGCGGCGGATTGCCGAGCCCGCTCACGATCACCGCGTCGGCGCGCGCCAGGCCCTGGGCCACCGGCTCGCGCAGGGGACCGGCCGGCAGCACGCGATGGTTTCCGAAGCCGGCCTCGGCATCGACGACGATCAGCGACAAATCCTTCGCCAGCGAAAAATTCTGGTGGCCGTCGTCCATGATGATGACGTCGAAGCCGTGCTCCTCGGCGAGCTTCGCCCCGGCGGCGCGGTCGGCGGAGACGATCACCGGCGCGACCGACGCCAGCAGCAGCGGCTCGTCGCCGACATGGGTGGCGCGGTCGTCGGCCGCGACGAAGGCCGGCCCCTTCACCTTGCCGCCATAGCCGCGGGTGAGAAACACCGGCCGCGCGCCGCGCGCGATCAGCGCGCGCGCGATCGCCAGCGCGATCGGCGTCTTGCCCGTGCCGCCCGCGGTGAGATTGCCGACGCACACCACCCGCGCCGCCGACTGGTAGGGCGTGGCATGGCTCGCGCGATAGCGCACGCTCAAGCCATAGAGCCAGCCGAACGGCGTCAGCAGCCGCACTGCGAGCTGCGAGACGAGATCCTTGCGGGTCCAGAAATCAGGCGGTCGCATGGCCGCCCAGCAGGATGTCGACGACGTCGATGGTTTTGGCGACGGCGCCGCCCAGCGCCGCCGCGCCGCGCGCCGCCGCGTCGCCCAGGGCTTTCGCCTCGTCCGGATGCTCAATCAGCCGCGCCGCCAGCGCCACGATCTCGGCGCTGGAACGCACCAGGCCCAGCCCTTGCGCCGCGAAGATCGCGGCATAGGCGCTCGCCGAATTGTGCGTGTGCGGCCCCGCCATCACGGCGCAGTGCAGCCGCGCCGGCTCCAGCGGATTGTGGCCGCCGGCCGGGATCAGCGTGCCGCCGACGAAGCAGAACGGCGTCAGCCGGTAGAACAGCCCGAGCTCGCCCAGCGTATCGGCGATATAGACCTCGGTGTCCGGCGCGATGGCGTCGCCCAGCGCCCGCCGCGCCGCCTTGCGCGTGTCGCACAGCATCGCGATGTCGGCGCCGCGCGACGGATGGCGCGGCACGATGATGGTCAGCAGGTCGGGATGGGTGCGCCTCAGCGCGTCCTGCGCCGGCAGGATCGTCTCGTCCTCGCCCGGATGGGTCTGCGCCGCCAACAGGATCGGCCGCGTCCCGATCGCGGTCTTCAGGTCCGCGAGCTTCGCCGCGTCGAAGGGCAAAGGCGGCGCGTCCTCCTTCAGGCTTCCGGCCACGCGCACGTCCGGCGCGCCCAGCTTGCGGAAGCGTTCGGCGATCTCTTCGTCCTGCGCCAGGCAGACGTCGAAGGCCGACAGGATCGTGGCGACGGTCTTCTTGGCCCAGCGCCAGCCCTCGAAGGAGCGCCGCGACATCCGCGCATTGACCAGCGCGAGTTTCACGCCGCGCGCATGGGCGCCCAGGATCAGGTTCGGCCACAGATCGGAATCGACGAACAATCCCGCGTCCGGCCGCCAGTGATCGAGGAAGCGCCGCGTCGCGCCTGGCGTGTCGATCGGCACGAATTGATGGATCGCGCCCGGCGGCAATCGCTCCTGCATCAGCTCGGCGGAGGTGACGGTGCCGCTGGTCATCAGCACCGCGATGCCCTTGGCCGTCAGCGCCTCGATCAGCGGCAGCGCCGCCAGGCATTCGCCGTTGCTCGCGCCATGCACCCAGACGAGCTTTCCCGCCGGCCGCGGCGCCCCGGCATGGCCCAGCCGCTCCGCCGCGCGGTCGCGATGCTCCTTGCCGCGCCGCCCGCGCCGTCGCAGCAGCATCGGCGCCGCCGGCGCCAGAAGCCGCGTCACTGCCCGATAGAGAAGGATACCCGCCGGCGCCATGCTCAAACCGCCACGGCGTCTTCGGCGAAATCGTGCTGGTAGAGCCGGGCATAGAGCCCGCCCCGCGCGATCAGCTCACCGTGCTTGCCGGCCTCGACCACGCGGCCCTTGTCCAGCACATAGATGCAGTCGGCATCGAGCACGGTCGACAGCCGGTGCGCGATGACGATGGTGGTGCGGTCCTTCATCAGCCGCGTGAGCGCCTCCTGCACCTGCCGCTCGCTCTCGGTGTCGAGCGCGCTCGTCGCCTCGTCGAGCAGCAGGATCGGCGCGTCGCGCAGCATGGCGCGCGCGATGGCGATGCGCTGGCGCTGCCCGCCGGACAGCTTGAGGCCGCCCTCGCCGACCCGCGTGTCATAGCCCTCCGGCAGCGCCGTGATGAAGTCGTGCGCCGCCGCGTTGCGCGCCGCCCGCTCGATCTCGTCCCGCGTGGCGCCGAGCCGGCCGAGCGCGATGTTCTCCGCCACCGTCTCGTCGAACAGGATCGCCTCCTGCGTGACCAGCGCGATGGCGCCGCGCAGCGAGGCCAGCGTGACGTCGTCGATATCCTGCCCGTCGATCGCGATGCGCCCCGCCTCGATGTCGTAGAAGCGCAGCAGGAGGTTGAAGATCGTGCTCTTGCCCGCGCCGGACGGCCCGACCAGCGCGACCTTCTTGCCCGGCGCGACCGAAAAGGACACGCCGCGGATCGACGGCGCCCGCGCATCGTAGGAGAAGTACACGTCGTCGAACGCGATCCCTCCGCCATGCGGTGGCGGCTGGATCGCGAGGGCCTTCGCGCCGGCGCGGTCGGCGATGCCGGGCTTCTTGTCGATCACGGCGAAGATGCGGTCGGCCGCCGAGATGCCCGACGAGGCGGTCGCCCACAATTGCGTCAGGTTGCGCACCGGCTGCAGCGCCAGCAGCAGCGCGGTCAGGAACGAGCCGAACTGGTTGATGCCGAGCTGGCCGTGGATCGCCTGGTAGCCGGCATAGCCGATGGTCGCCGCGATCACCGCGCCGCCGAACAGGTCGGTCGAGGGCACCGCGGCGGCGCGCGTGCGCACCACGCGCAGCAGGAAGCGCAGGCGCTGCGCCAGCCTTTCGTTCGCCTTGCCGGAGATATGGCCCTCCAGCCCATAGGCCTTGATGATGCGCCGCCCGTCCAGCGCCTCGGACAGCGCGATGGACAGCTCCGCCGTCTTCTCCATGCCCCGCGAGGCGGAGCGGCGCAGCGAGGCGCCGATGATCTGCGTCACCCAGGCGACGAAGGGCATGACCACCACGGCGATCCCGGCCAGCCGCCAATCCTCGTAGATCATCACGCCGGCCAGCGCGATCAGGGAAATCAGTTCGAGCCCGAGACCCGCCACGCCGCGCACGATCGCATCGCGCATCAGCGTCGCGTCGTAGATGAAGTTCGACACGAACTGCGCCGAATGCACGGTGGCGAGCGAGGCGATGTCCTGGTGCACGATGCTCCACAGCATGTCGCGCTGCGCGCCGGCGACGGCGCGTTCGCCGACGCTGTCCATCAGCCATTGCTGGATGAACTGGGTTATCGCGCGCACCATCACGACGCCCATGATCTCCAGCGGCAGCGCGATCAGCATGTCGCTGCGCCTGAGCAGGAAGATGTCGTTGATCACGGGGTCGACCAGATGCGCCATTTCGGCCGTCGCCCCGGCCGTCACGATCATGCAGAGCACGGCGACGATTAGCGTGCGCCATTGCTGGCGCATGTAGTCGCGCGCCAGCCGGGTCATGATCGTGGTGCTGTCCGTGGCCGGCGGACGCGCCGGTACGCCGGACATTGTGGAAACTGTCATGGGGCAAGCTCTAGCATGGCTGCCGCGATCCGGGCGAGGCGGGCTCAGGCCGGCGTCAAAATGGCATACATGTAGTCATTGAGCGGGATGCGGCCATAAAGCCGGAATTTGGCGCGGAAGCCGCACGCCTTAGCCAGGCGCGCCATGGTTGCGGGCGTGAAATACTGCGTGTGGTCGGGATGCCAGAAGCCGGTCCATTTCTCGCCCAGGATGCTGCGATTCCAGCAATCGTAGTTCGGCACCTTAACCACGACCACGGCGTCTTTCTTGACGACGCGGCGCAGGGCCGACAGCGCTTCCTTCGGCTGGGATTCGTGTTCGAGATAGCCCCACATCGCGGCACCGGTGAAATAGTCCGCCGGCAATTGCGCCAGTCCGCTGACGCCGTCCGCAAGGATGACCTTGCCGCCGCGCTTCTCGAAGATCGCCTGCGCCTCGGCCGCCGCGCGCTTCTCGATCTCGATGCCGAAGGGGATGTAGCCTTCCGGCAGCTTGGCGAATTCGTCGCCGGTGCCGCAGCCGACGTCGAGCACCGGCCCCGGCTTGGCCCAGGACCGCATGCCGCTGGCCGGCGTCGGATCGCCGAACATGCCCAGCCGCCACATCGTCCATTTGTCGAGCCGCGCCAGGATCGGCTGTTCCTTCAGCCGGCGCTCCCACTGCTTCTCGTATTGCTGGGTGAAGCCCAGTTCCTCCTCCAGCCGCACATAGGCGGGGGCGTATTCGAGATAGACGAGGCCGCATTCGGGGCACTGCTTCAGCGGCCAGTCGGGATGCGAATAGCGCACCGGCGCGCCGCCGGGCGGCGGCGTGCCGCATAGCGGGCAGTTCCTGTGGATGCGCTCCGCGCTCGTCGTCTGCATGCGTCTCTCTGATCGGGATGGCGCTGTCTATCATCCCGAACCGGGCGGAACAAATCGGGCGTCAGGGCGCGTCCGGTTCCATCAGGCGATGGATGTGCACGACAAAATAGCGCATCTGGGCATTGTCCACCGTGGCCTGCGCCTTGCCGCGCCAGGCTTTGTAGGCCTCGGCATAGTTCGGATACATGCCGACGAGATCGAGCTTGGAGAGGTCCTTGAACTCCATGCTGTGCGGCGCGGTCAGTTCGCCGCCGAACACAAGGTGCAGCAATTGCGTGGGGGCATGATCGGTCACAGGCATCTCCTATCCGCGCGGCAGCTCCAGATGCGCCACCCGCGCCAGCAGTTCGGCATGCAGTCTCGGCCCCGCGACCACCAGCGAGGGGTGAATCGTGCTGGAACGATTATAGTCCAGCTTGGCGCCGGTGTGGGTGGTCACGACGCCGCCGGCCTCGGTAACCACGATCTGCGCCGCCGCCAGGTCCCAGTCGCGCTTGCTGGAGAGGGCCAGGGCGGCGTCGAACTGGCCCGCGGCCACCAGCGCCATGCGATAGGCGATGGAATTGCGGGTCTCGACATGCATCGGCGGCCAGGGCCGGCTGGGCGGCTTGTCCCAGGCCGGATGGGCGAGCATCGCCTTGTCGGTCAGCATGCGGCAGCCTTCGAGTTCGGCGCGGTCGCTGACATGGATCGCCGCCCCGTTCAGGAAGGCGCCGGCGCCGCTGCGCGCGGTGAAGCACTCCTCCAGGATCGGATTGTAGACCGCCCCGGCGACGGGCGCGCCGCCGGTCACGATCCCGGCGCAGATGGTGAAATGGGGCCGGCCCTTCATGAAGGCGATGGTGCCGTCGATCGGATCGACCACGAATTGCGATGTCGTGGCCAGCCGGGCCGAATCGTCCTCGGTCTCCTCCGACAGCCAGCCGAACGACGGTCGCGCCGCGCGCAGGGTCTTCTTCAGGAAGGTATCGATCTCGATATCGGCCTCGGTGACGGGATTGCCCTTGCTCTTGTCCCAGCGCTTGAATTCGCCGCCGAAAAAGCGCCGCGCGATTATGCCCGCGTCCCGCACGCTCGCTTCCAGCAGCGCCAGGAGGTCGTCAGGCTCCGGCAAGTGTCATGCCCTCGATGCGCACGGTCGGCGCGTTGGTGCCGTGCTTGAATTCCAGGTCGTCGGCCGGCGTCATCTCGCGGAACATGTCCTTCAGGTTTCCGGCGATGGTGATCTCCGACACCGGAAACGCCAGTTCGCCGTTCTCGATCCAGAACCCCGCCGCGCCGCGGCTGTAGTCGCCGGTGACGCCGTTGACGCCCATGCCGATCAGCTCGGTGACGTAGAAGCCCTGCTTGATGTCGCTTATCAGCGCCGCGGGCGTCAGCGTTCCGGCCTCCATGTAGAGATTGGTCGGCGCGGGGGAGGGCGGCCCGCCGGTGCCGCGCGCCGCGTGTCCCGTCGTCTGCAGGCCGAGCTGGCGCGCGCTCGCGCTTTCCAGCAGCCAGGTCTGCAGCACGCCATCCTCGATCAGCGCCCAGCGCCGGTTCGCCACGCCTTCGCCGTCGAACGGCTTGGAGCGCAAGCCGCGCGGCCGGTGCGGATCGTCGATGATGTTGATATAGGGCGCGAAGATCTGCTTGCCCATCATCTCTTTGAGGAAGCTCACGCCGCGCGCGATGGAGCTGCCCGAGATCGCGCCCACGAAATGGCCGACCAAGCCACCGGAAACGCGCGGATCATAAACGATCGGCACGGTTTGCGATTTCACCTTGCGCGGGCTGAGCCGCTTGACGGCGCGCTCGCCGGCGCTGCGGCCGATTTCCTGCGCGCCCGTCAGGTCGGCGGCATGGCGCGCGCTGGCGTGATCGTAGTCGCGCTCCATGGCGGTGCCTTCGCCGGCCACGACGGAAACCCCGACACCGGACGACGTGCCGGCATAGCGGCCGAAGAACCCGTCGCTGGTCGCCAGCGCGATGCCGGTGCGGCTGAAGCTGGCGCCGCCGCCTTCCGAATTGGTGACGCCTTTGACCGCCATCGCGGCGCCCTCGGCCGAGCGGGCCCATTCCACCAGCGTCTCCGCCGGCGGCTCGTTTTTGTCCTCGAGGTCGAGATCGGGAAATTCCGTCGCCAGCCGGTCCTTCGGCGCCAGCCCCGCGAACTTGTCCTCCGGCGCGAGCTTGGCCATCGCCACCGCGCGGCCGGGAAGCTGCGCCAGCGAATCCTTCGTGAAATCGGTCGACGAGACGAACGCGACCTTCTGGCCGACGAAGACGCGCAGGCCCATGTCCTGGCTCTCGGCGCGTTCCACGTCCTCCAGCTTGCCGAGGCGATAGGACACGCTGGCCGCGACGTTCTCCACGATCATCGCGTCGGCGGCGTCGGCGCCGGCCGCCTTCGCGCCGCGGATCAGGGTTTCGAGGATGTCCTTGGGGTCGATCTTCGCCATGGTGTCAGTTTCCGATCAGCGCGAGCCAGAGCGTGACCGCGATGGCAACAATATAGGAGATCCAGGTCAGGATCATGCCGAGAAGACGCGGCGCGGAAGCGCCGACATTGCGCGAGATGCCGAAGGCATGCAGCAGCCGGCCCAGCGTCAGCGTGCCGCCGACCGCGTGGATGATCCAGACATTCGCCTGCAGGCCGAGCAGCAGGATCAGGAGGATGATCGCCATCGGCACGGTTTCGGTGTTGTTGGCGTGGGCCCGCAGCGGCCCCAGCAGTCTCGGATCGTCGCTGTCACCGATCTCGGTGCGGGTCTTCATCCGCGCCCGCGACACCAGCAGGCCGAGCACCAGCATGATGAGGGCGTTGATCGCGGCGTAGAACGCGACCATCGCGACGGGCGAGGAAAAGGGGTCGTCCATGGGCAATCCTGCTTGTCCGCGCCATAAGTAGAGAAGTGGCCGACACGGTCAAGCGCGGGGCGGGGGAACCCGAGCCGGATATCTATCAGGCAGAAGTTGCATTTATAAAAGTCGTCATTGCCCGGCTCGTCCGGGCAACCCATTTTTTTCTCGCCGCCAAATTGGATCGCCCGCATGAAGCGGGCGATGACGGATTTGCTTGCTGGATCCGCTTAAATCAAACAGCTTAATTCGACGCCACGCTGAAATAGACCCGCCGCGCCTTGTACGCCATGTACAGATGCGTCGCCTTCAGGTCGAGCATACCCACCTGCATGTCGCCGTCGCTGTGGCAGGTCCGGTAGGCCGTCATGCCCTGCACGGGTCCGCTGCGGCCGCGGCGCTTGCCGTCGCAGGGCTCGCCTTGCGGCAGGCCGTGCAGCACGACGACGGGCCGGGCGATCGACACGCCGTCGCTGCTGAGCGCGCCGAAGGCATAGCGATAGCGCGCATGGCCGTCCTCCCCCGTTCCGGCCTCCTCGATGCCCGGCGATTTCTCGTCCAGCCCGAACAATTGATTGGCGACGTCGAAGCGCATGGCCGAGTGCGGCACCAGCGGATCGATGGCGACCGCGACCGTCTTGCCGTCCAGCGACATCGGAACCGCGAAGCCCGTGTCGCCCTCGAAGGCGAGGTCGGTATAGGTCTTCGACCAGTAGACCGGCTTTCCGTCGCAGGGATTGTTGGCGTAGAGGCTGAGCCTGCCCGCCGTGAAATCGATGTCCACGTCGAAATTCGACAACAGGTCGGCGCCGAGCGTTCCCACCACCGCGCCGTCCGGACGGTATCCGCTCTTGATCACCAGCGCCTGCACCGCATTGGCGGTGTTGCCCGCGATGGAGACCGTGTCCGCCACCGTGTAGCCGACGGCCTTGCCGCCGAACCCGTAGAAGAATTTGCGCTCCGGCAACTCGTGCTGGCGCATCCCGGCGTTCTCGGTGAAATCCTGGAAGAACATGGTGTGGATGTCGGTGGTCGCGAGCAGGATGCGGTGCGGCGCGCCGTTGACGGCGACCTCGATGGCATAGCGGCCGTCCGGCTCGGCGATCAGCGGCAGCGAACTCAGCAGCTTGGGCGTGCAGTCGTCGGCGAGTGCGCCCGT
The DNA here is from genome assembly GCA_037200045.1 of Rhizomicrobium sp. Taxonomy (NCBI): domain Bacteria; kingdom Pseudomonadati; phylum Pseudomonadota; class Alphaproteobacteria; order Micropepsales; family Micropepsaceae; genus Rhizomicrobium; species Rhizomicrobium sp. The sequence goes on along the minus strand of JBBCHM010000002.1, from coordinate 1,039,502 downwards.
CGCCTGAAGGATGAGCGCGAACACGCCAGCGGCCAATATTGACGCTTTGCTCATCTTCGTGTCCCCCGAAGAGTCTCGTGCAAATTTAGCGCAAGACCGGTCGGCTCGCCAGCGTTTCGCGGGTTCGTCGCGCCGGCCGAAGATAAAGTTTTGCACGCGCGACAGGCGGCATTGACGTGCAACTGTCGCAATTCCCGAGGACAGGTCGGGCTCGCATGCGATTGCAAGACAAGACTACCGCCAGACCGGCTTGCCCGCGCCGGGCAGCCCGAGGCGCGGCCATTTCTCGGTCACCGTGCGCACGACGTCCGCGTCCATCGCGATCTTGCGGCCCCATTCGCGCTTGGTCTCGGGCGGCAGCTTGTTGGTCGCATCCAGCCCGATCTTGGAGCCCAGCCCGCTCTGGGGCGAGGCGAAGTCGAGATAGTCGATCGGCGTATGCTCGATCAGCGTGACGTCGCGCGCCGGATCCATCCGCGTCGAGATCGCCCACATCACGTCCTTCCAGTCGCGCGCGTCGATGTCGTCGTCCACCACGATGACCCATTTCGTGTACATGAACTGGCGCAGATAGGACCACACCGCCATCATCACGCGCTTGGCGTGTCCCGGATAAGCCTTCTTCATCGCGACGACGGCGATGCGATAGGAACAGCCTTCGGGCGGCAGCCAGAAATCCACGATCTCCGGAAACTGCTGTTTCAGCAGCGGCACGAAAACTTCGTTCAGCGCCTCGCCCAGGACGCTCGGCTCGTCCGGCGGCCGCCCGGTATAGGTCGACAGATAGATCGGATCGCGCCGCATCGTGATCGCGGTGACGGTGAAGACCGGAAACTGCTCCACCGAATTGTAGTAGCCGGTGTGATCGCCATAGGGCCCTTCGTCGCGATAGTCGGTCAGCGACACCTCGCCTTCGAGCACGATCTCCGCCTCCGCCGGCACTTTCAGCGGCTGGCTCACGCAATCGACCAGCTCGACGCGCTGGCCGCGCAACAGGCCCGCGAACTGGTATTCCGACAGCGTCTCGGGGATCGGCGTCACCGCCGCCAGGATCGTGCCCGGATCGGCGCCCAGCACCACGGCGGCTGGCAGGGGCCGCGTCTTCTCCTTGGCCCAGCGCTGATGATGCTGCGCCCCGCCGCGATGCTTCAGCCAGCGCATGATCGTCTGGCTCTTGTTCAGCACCTGCATGCGATAGATGCCGAGATTGTAATTGTCCTCGCGCGCCTCGCCCGGCCCCTTGGTCACCACCAGCGGCCAGGTGATCAGCGGCGCCGGCTCGCCCGGCCAGCAGGTCTGCACCGGCAGCCGGCCGAGATCGATCTGATCGCCGCGCAGCACCACCTCCTGCACCGGCGCGCGCGACACGCTCTTGGGCTTCATCGCCAGGATCGTCTTGGCAAGAGGCAGAAGCTCGAACGCCTCGCCGAACGAGCGCGGCGGCTGCGGCTGGCGCAAGGTGGCGAGCACCTCGCCGACCTCGCGCAGCGCCAGCGCGTCGGTGCGCTCCTTGCCGTCCATCGTCACGCCCATCGCGACGCGCCGGACCGTGCCGAACAGGTTGACCAGCACCGGCATCTCGCTCGGCGTGCCGTCCGCCTTCACCGGCTTCTCGAAGATCACCGCCGGCCCGCTTTGCGCGATCAGCCGCGTTTGGATCTCGGTCATCTCCAGCACGGTCGAGACCTTCTCGCGCACGCGCACCAATTCGCCCCGAGCTTCGAGCTTGGCGATGAAGTCGCGCAGGGAACGATAGGTCATGGCCGCTCCGTTTCGTGGCCTCCTTTTGCACGCCAAATGCCCGTTCCGCCATCATTTTCGCCATGTGCGCCGCTTGCCGGGTGGGGATGTGCCCTCTACTGTCTCGATTCAGAAGTTCACCCCAATCGGTGTCATCCGCCGCGAATGCGGCGGACCCAGGTGAAACCCTGCACCGACGGAGCGAGCATCAACTGGGTGCCCCGCAGTCGCGGGGCATGACATCTTTTGTTTTGGTGGGGGACCAGCGCAATGGCGGGCATTTTCATGCGAAAGCCTGTTTCGCATGTCGTGAGCGAGTTTTCCTCCGGCGAGCTCCGCCGCACCCTGGGCCCGTTCAACCTCGTCACGCTCGGCATCGGCTGCATCATCGGCGCCGGTATCTTCGTGCTCACCGGCCACGCCGCCGCGACCATGGCGGGGCCGAGCGTCATCTACGCCTTCGTCATCTCCGGCCTCGCCTGCGCCTTCGCGGGCCTGTGCTATGCCGAGCTGGCCTCGACCATGCCGGTCTCCGGCTCCGCCTACACCTATTCCTACGTCACGCTGGGCGAGGTTTTCGCGTGGACGATGGGCTGGCTCCTGCTGCTGGAATACGGCATCTCGGCCTCGACCGTCGCCGCCGGCTGGACGGGTTACGTCGTCAGCCTCGCGCACGATTTCGGCATCCATATCGGCGACAGCGTTTCGCATTCGACGATGCAGTATCTCGTCCCCGACCCGAAGAACCCCGCCGCGCATGGCGCCCTTCAAGTCACCGGCGCGATCAACATCGTCGGCGCCATCGGCATCCTGGCCGTCACCGCGCTGCTCTGCATCGGCATCCGCGAATCCGCCCGCATCAACAACGTCATCGTGGTGATCAAGGTCACCGTGCTGATCGCCTTCATCCTGATCGGCATCCAGTATTTCGATCCCGCCAACTGGCATCCCTTCATCCCGAAGAACGAGGGCAGCTTCCACTACGGCTGGGCCGGCATATTGCGCGCCGCCTCCTATGTGTTCTTCGCCTATGTCGGCTTCGAGGCGGTCTCGACCGCGGCCGGCGAGGCGAAGAACCCGCAGCGCGACCTGCCCGTCGGCATCCTGGGCTCGCTGGTGATCTGCACGATCATCTACATGGCGGTCGCCGCGGTGTTGACCGGCGTGGTGCCGTTCCGCACCCTGAACGTTCCCGATCCCATCGCGGTGGCGGTGGACAAGATGAACCCGTCCTGGGCGATCATCGCTTGGCCGCTGACGGACAACCATCAGCTCAACCTGTTCTCCTTCATCATCAAGATCGGCGCCTTCACCGGCCTGTCCTCGGTGATGCTGGTGCTGTGCTACGCGCAGACCCGCGTCTTCTACCAGATGGCGAAGGACGGGTTGTTGATGCGGCTGTTCGGCCACGTCAATCCGCGCTTCAAGACGCCGGCGGCGGGCACGATCCTGCTCGGCGGCGTGATCGCGGTGGCGGCCGCCGTTCTGCCGCTGGACGTGATGGGCAATCTCGTCAGCCTCGGCACCGCGCTGGCCTTCGCCATCGTCTGCGCCACCGTGATCTATCTGCGCAAGGCCGAGCCCAACATCCCGCGCCCCTTCAAGGTGCCGTTCTATCCCTGGACGCCGATCCTGGGCGTGTTCTTCTGCATCGTGTTCATGATGGGCCCGATCCTGCTCGACATCACCGGCGCCGCGGTGGGCAAGGACCTGATCGGCGAATTGTTCGGCCTGCTGAGTCCCCTGCCGCCCGGCGCGCCTACGCCGAGCTACGACGCGCCGCACGATCCGATCGCGCTCTACATCCTGGTCGGCTACGCCATTGTCGGTGCGCTGATCTACATCTTCTACGGCTATCGCCATTCGTTGTTGCGCCACGGCGGAGGCATCACCGGCCACGAACCCCCGCCGCTCGAGCCGCCATTGGACTCGCGGGTGGTGGAGTAGGGATAGCATCTACGCTGTGATCCCCGGCGAGCGCGAGCGTTGCAACAAAACGAGCTGTCATGGCCCGCGAATGCGGGCCACCCAGTTGAATTCTGCACGATGTTGAAAGTGTGGGCTCGCGCAAATTCCGCGCTGGCGGATATTGGATCACCTGGGTCCGCCGTTCGCACGCTGTCGCTACGAACTCGCGGCGGATGACAGTTTTTTTCGCGCGAAGCGCAAAAAACGTTTTCACGCGGAGCCGCGGAGAACGCGGAGGCAAATCACCGCTCCGCGTTCTCCGCGGCTCCGCGTGCACCGAAACTTCTCTACCCTTCCGCCACCACCGTCGCCGCCGCTTCCGCGCCGCGCGCCTTCGGCGGCCCGCTGATCGCGCCGGCCGTCGCCGCCAGGTCGTTCAAATCGTCGCGCAGCGTCTGCATCAGGAAGGGCAGGGCCTCCAGATGCGCTGCCGGATCGATCGTCGCCTGCTCGATCCGCGCCACCGCCGCGTCGATGCTCGCCGCCAGCTCGGCGCCCGCGCCAGCCGGCGCGCCCTCCGCCAGGAGGTGATGGATCGCGCCCAGTCGCGCCCGCGCATCACGCAGGAACGGGCGCAACGCCGCCGTCACGCCCTCGGGCAGCGGCGCGCCGGCGAGCGCGCGTCCGATGAACACGATGGTGCCGTGCGAGCGCGTCAGCGCGCCGGTGAACTGGTTGGGCAGCGTCTCGGCGAGGTCGCGCCCAGAGTCTGGACCACCGCGTTTTGGCTTGATCTGCCGCGCCGCGATGACGAGCTCGCGCATCTCGCGCCGCGTTTTGGCGTTCAGCCGCTTGAACTTGTCCTGCGCGTCCGCGTCCTCCGGCCGCATCCCGAGCGCGAGTAGATTGGCCAGCGGCATCATCAGCGCGGCGGCGTTCTTGCGCAGGCTTTTCATCGCGTTGGACGGCAGCACGACATAGGAGACGAACAGCGCCGCCAGCGTCCCCATCCCGACATCCAGCACGCGCAGCGCCGCGACGCCGAGCCCGAACGCGCCGGTCTTGCCGCTCGCCGTGGCCGACAGCACGATCATCGCCGCCATGGGGGCGGCGCGGAACGCCGAATTGTCCGCCGACAGGAACGCCATCGGCGCCATGGCGACGAACAGCAGCGCCCATTCCGGCAATCCGAAGCGGTGCAGGAACGACGCGGCCAGTCCGACGGCGGCGCCGGCGAGCGTGCCGACCAGCCGGTCCGTCGCCGACCCGCCCGCGCCCTTGGCCCCGCCGCGCGCGACGATGACGGCGGACATCACCGGCCAATAGGTCTCCGGCACGTGCTGCAGCGACGCGATGAGATAAGCCAGCACCGCCGAAACCCCGACCCGCCCCGCGACGAGCAGGGCGTCCTGGTGCTGGTGAAACAGCGCGCGCGACCAGTGCGCGACGGCGAGGAAGCGGGTTTTCATTCCGCGGTTATCGCGCTGCGTTCTTGTTTTGTCTACTTGTGGTTTGGGTTGTGTCTCAGATTGAAAATTCTCAGCCTGCGGCTACGGAGCTAAGAATATCGCTACAAGCAACAAGAAGCACACGCCACAGGCCGCAAGCGCAATGAGCGCGAAAAGTGTCCGCGTTCCTGGTCGCGGGCCATGACAGCTTGTTGCGTTGATAGTGGGTGCACTACGACAGCTTGCTCCCATGCACCCGCTTCACCGGGATCGCATCGAGATCGACGCCGTCCAGGCATCGCACATTGACGCTCCATTCGCCGGGCGCCGTGCGCGGGCGGCGGAACGGCAGGATCCCGCAGGTCGGGCAGAAATAGTCCCGCGCCGTGTGCGTGTTGAACGTATAGGTCGCAAGCGCGTCCAGCGGCGTCAGGAACCGTATCCGCTCCGGCGCCACGCGATGCAGCAGCGCCCCGCGCCGCCGGCAGATCGAGCAGTCGCAGACCCGCACATGGTCGAGCTCCGCCTCGACCTCGAACCGCACCCGCCCGCAATGACAGGAGCCTTGATGGGTCTGCATCGTCGTCCTCTTCTTTCCTCCCCCGCGTTTGCGGGGGAGGTGGCTCGCCCACTTCGGGCGAGACGGAGGGGGCGCCACGCGCTCCGCTGTCGCAGCTGGCCCCCTCCGCCTCGCTCGCGAAGTGCTCGCTCGGCACCTCCCCCGCAAACGCGGGGGAGGAAACGTCTTATTCAACACCCCGCGCGCCGGCGGTAGAATCATCGCATGAAAGGAAAACAGCTTCCGCCGCGCCCGCAAAACCGGGCACTTCACGCCATCATGCGCCGGCCGTTAGGCGGCTGCGCAAGCGCATGCGCGCGCCCTGCCGCGTGGACAAGTCCCGTGCGCGTCCATGATCTGGAAAGGTCGGCGGCGCGCGCGACCTCGAAAACAATTATCTTGCCGAAAGTGCTCCAACCCTTTGGGCCGCCTGCGAAAATCGCGCTACGCCGGCATCTCCCCAATATAGGCCGAACTCGGCCGCAGCAGCCGCCCACGCCGCTGCTGTTCGCGGGCATGCGCGGTCCAGCCCGCCGCCCGCGCGACCGCGAAGATCGGCGTGAACGCCTGGCGCGGGATCGCCAGCGCGTCGAGCAGGATCGCGGTGAAGAACTCGACATTGGTGTCGAGCGGATGATCCGGCTTCTTCCGCCTGAGCGCCTCGCGCGCATAGGCCTCGACCTCGGCCGCGAAGGGCAGATCGACGGAATTGTTCGCCAGCTTCGCCATCGCCGTCTTCAGCACGTCGGCGCGCGGATCGCGCACCTTGTAGACGCGGTGGCCGAAGCCCATCAGCCGCTCGCCGCGCGCCAGTGCCTCGTCGATCCACGGCTTGATCCGCTCGCGCGTGCCGATGGCGTCGAGCATCTCCAGCACCGGCTCGGGCGCGCCGCCATGCAAAGGCCCGGTCAGCGCGCAATAGCCGCCGGTGACGGCGCAGAACAAATCAGCCTGGGTCGAGGCGATCACCCGCGCCGTGAAGGTCGAGGCGTTCATCCCGTGATCGCTCACGGTCACGAAATAGGCGTCGAGCGCCGCCGCCTCCGCCGCGTTGGGCGCGCGGCCGTGCAGCATGGAGAGCGTGTCGGCCGCATGGCTCAGCGTGGCGTTCGGAATGAACGGCGCTTGGCCCTTGGCGCGCTGCACCAGCGCGCCGACGATGACGGGCAGGGCGCCGACGATGGTCGCGTCATGGGTCAGCCCGTGCTCGGCGCGCAGCGTCGCGATCGCGGCCCGCATGCCGTCGACGATGGACAGCCCCTCGCTCGCGCTGAGGAACTGCCCGACATGCCCGAACGCGCGCACCCGCGCCTCGCCGAGCGCCGCGCGCACTTCGGCCTCGCTGATCGGCGTGGCGGTCGCCGCCGTCCACAGCCGCGCCGTGACGCCCTCGAAGCTCGACTTGGCCGCGAGGTCGGCGACCCGCTCGCCGGCGATGATCAGCTCGCCCTTCTGCCCGTCGACATGGCTGAGCGCGGTCTCCGCCGCCGCCACGCCATCCAGCCCGATGGGGGATTTGCTGCTTTGCAGGGTCATGTCCGTCCCTTCCTTGTTGCGTTGCACACAAGATCGGTCGGCTGGACGTATTGATCAATCTTGATTAGCATGATCAACATGAATAATAATTCGAATGGCTCGGGCGACACGCTCTATCTGTCCGCCCGCGACGCCGCGACCGAACTCGCGGTCTCGCCGGCCACGCTCTACGCCTATGTCAGCCGCGGCCTGATCCGCTCCGAGCCCGGCGAGACCCCGCGCAGCCGCCGCTACCGGGCCGAGGACGTGCGCGGCCTCAAGAACCGCCGCGCGCCCCTGGTGGAGACCCAGGGCCTCAAAGCCGCCGACCTGCCGGTGATGGACAGCGCCGTCTCGACCATCACGGTGGAGGGCCCGATCTATCGCGGCGTGCGCGCCACCGCGCTGGCCGAGACCGCGACCTTCGAGCAATGCGCCACGCTGCTGTGGGACTCCAAATCCGCCGATCCCTTCGCCAAGACGAACCTGCCGGTGGTGTCGCCCGCGATGCGCGCCATCCTGGCGGCGACGCGCGGCGCGCCGCCGATCGACCGCGCCGTCGCCGTGCTGTCCCAGGCCGCCGAGGCCGATCCGCGCGCCTACAACTCGGTCGCAGAGGGCCGCGCCGCCACCGGCGCCCGCATCCTGCGCCTCGCCGTCGCCGCGATGATCGAGGCCGAGCCGTCCGCCGAGCCGCTGCACAAGCAGATCGCCCGCGCCTGGGCGCCGAAGCATAAGCACGCGGAGGATCTCATCCGCCGCGCGCTGGTGCTTCTGGCGGATCATGAGCTGAACGCCTCGACATTCACGGTGCGCTGCGCCGCCTCGACCGGCATCAGCCTTTACGACGCGATCATCGCCGGCCTGGTCGCGCTGAAGGGGCCGCGCCATGGCGGCGTCGGCCCGCTCGCGGCCAAGCTGCTCGACACGCTGCTCGAAGGCGACATCGCCGCCATCGTGCGCGAGCGCGTGGCGCTGGGCGAGCGCTTCCCCGGCTTCGGCCACATGGTCTATCAGGGCGGCGATCCGCGCGCCGTCTCGCTGCTCGGCGCGCTGATCAAGACCGGCATCGACAAGCGCCTCGCGGTCGAGATCCCCGAGCGCATCAGGGAGGCCACCGGCGGCTTCGCCAATTGCGATTACGCGCTCGCCGTGATGCGCCGCGCCCTCGGCATGCCGCAAGGCAGCGAGACCACGCTGTTCGCGATGGCGCGCCTCGCCGGCTGGGTGGCGCATGCGAGCGAGCAGCTCGAAAGCCGCAAGCTCATCCGCCCGCGCGCCCGCTACACCGGCCCGGCGCCCACGCCCTTGCGCAAACGCTAGCTACGCGTTGTGCTCGGGATGCGACGGCTCCGCGCCGTTGCCGTGCCACGCATCCTCGGCTTCGTCTTCGGCGTCCTTCGCATCGGCCTGCACCGCCTCGGCGGCGTGCGCGCCGGCATCGGCCGCCGCCTGCGCCCCGTTGCGCATGCTCTGCCCGACGCTCTCGATGCTCTCCGCCAGGATATGCCGCGTCGTTTCCTGCAGGCGCCGCGAGGCCGCCAACATGTCGCGGCTGAAATCGGCGAACCACTTCTCCTGCGCCGAGGCGAGGGCCGCCAGATCGGTCCGGTTCGCGCACTGCTCCAGAATCTCGCCGTTGCGGTCGTGCAGCTTGGTGAGCAATTCCATGGTCTCGCCGCGCATCGCGCTGAGGCTCTTCTCGAAATACACGCGCGACTGGTTCATCATTTCGTTCCACGGCGCGAACATCGCGATCGTGTCGCGTTCGAGCGTGCGGACAGTGTTTCGGGCGTCCATTGCGGATATCCTTTGCTAGAGTGACGCGTGCGCGCCGTCGAGCGCAGAGCGCTTCGGCGCGCCTCTGAATAATTGCTGCGCCGCAATATCGTTCCGAGGCGCTCCGGCGAATTTGCCGTGACGAAAGCGTTACAGTGCCATGACGCTCAGGCGAGCAGCCGGTAGACGCTGGTCTCGCGGATTTCGCGGTCTTCGAGGTCGCGCGTCGTCTGCACGCGATAGGTCGCCAGCTTCTCGACGCCGCCCTTGGGAAAATAGCTGCGCCCTGGATCGCCCAACAGCACGCTCGCGCCATGCGCCGCGCGGTCGGTCAGCCAGGCCAGCAGCCGCTCCGCCAGCGGCCGCTCGTAACACATGTCGCCGACCAGGATGATGCGCCAATTGCCGTCGGAGTCGATCAAATCGCTGGTCGTGGCGCCCAGGATGGCGCTGTTGGCGATGGCGTTGAGCTTGATCGCGGCATAGGCGAAGGGATCGACGTCCGCCGCCATGATGCGCTCCGCGCCGGCCTTCGCCGCGGCGATGGCGACGAGGCCCGAGCCCGACCCGAAATCGAGCACGTCCATGCCGCGCACGACCTTGGGATGATCGAGCACATAGCGCGCCAGCGCCTGGCCGCCCGCCCAGGCGAACGCCCAATAGGGCGGCGGCACGCCCTGCGCCTGCAACTCCTCTTCCGTCAACCGCCACAGCGGCACGACCTCGGTCGCGAGGTGCAGCTTGATCTCCGGCACCAGCGGGGGCGCCATCAGCACGGTGTTGGCGCGGATGAAGTCTTTGGGATCTGTCACGCCTGTTCCTATCGCGTTTGGCCCAAGGATCAAACCGGTGGCCGCGCGACCGGCTCGGACAGGAACCAGCCGCCAAACACGGTGCGTGGGCCGCCCGCCGTCACCGGCGTGACGCGGTGCATCAGCGTCTTGTCGATGGCGAAGATGAGGGCGGCGAAGGGCTGCACATGCGCGTGCGCGAAGAACGGCGCGTCGGCGCCGCGCCGCTTCATCTCGAACCGGCCGCCTTCATAGGGCTCGCTCCCGAGATTGACCGTCACCGCCAGCATCCGCGTGTGGCCAGGCACCAGGTCGTTGTGCCAATCCAGATGCTGGCCGCCGCCGGCCTCGAAGCGCGCCGTCGCGCCGCCCACCGCGGCCAGCGGCGCGGTCGCGGTGATCGTCTCGACCCAGCGGCGCAGCTCCGGCCGGCCGAGCAGCCAGCATAGCAGCGGTCCGGTGCGCGGCGGCGCCTCGCGCAGCCGGCTTCCGGGGACATGGATGTCGTCCGGCACGAAGGTGCTGCCGGCCAGCGACTGCGCGAGCACCGCCTGGGCATCGGGCGCGAACAGGTCGGGCAGTTCGAGCACGCGATGCTCGGCGAATTGCGCCATGGCCCGCGCGTCGGCCGCGGCGTCGTTTCCGACGCCGGCCCCGTGTCCCGTCATGGAAAGATGCACGTCAGGCCGCCAGCACGGCGGGCGCGTCCGGCTTGCTGGTCGCCATCTTCAGCACGGCGAGGTAGCCGGGCTGGATTTCCATCTTCGGTCCCAGCCCCTTGGCCAGCAGCAGCGCGTGCAGCTTGGGCAGGTTGTAGCAGGGGACATAGAACAGCAGGTGATGATCGACGTGATAGTTCACCCAATAGGGCGCCACCAGCGCGCGGACGAACCAGTTGGCATAGGTCGTGCGGGCATTGCGGAACACGTCGTTGTTGTCGGGCACCACCGCGTGCTCGGCGATGTTGCGCACCCGCGTGATCGCCATCTGCCAGGTGAGATTGGGCAGCACCCAGAACATCAGGAAATAATGCGGCTTGCCGAACGCCGTCATCAGCGCCAAGAGAATGCACTGCATGAGATATTGCCGCCCGATCCGCTTCCAGAAGAATTTCGCGCGCGCCGCGAAGGGCTGGTCCGGCGCGCCGAGCGAGCGCAGGAACTGCGCCTTGCGCTGCTTGAATCCGGTCTGACCGGTCAGGTCGCGGATCATCTTGCGGCGAAAGCTGGTCGGCGTGATCGGGAATTTCGCCGACAGGCCGAGATCGGGATCGTCCTTCTGCTGGGTGCGGCGGTGATGCATCAGGTGATAGTGGCGATAGGGAACGAGGTCGCCCATCGTCGGATAGGCGCAGAGCCAGTCGCCGACCCATTCGTTCAGCCAATGCGTCTTCATCAAGACGCCGTGCGCCGCGTCGTGCATCAGGATGGCGAGGCCGAGCTGGCGGCTGCCGATCACGATCACCGCGAACAGGAAGGTCAGCGGATTGGGCATAAGCGCATAGACCGCCATCGCCGCGCCGATCACGACCCAGGCATGGATCACGCACAGCATGCCGGTGACATCGGAGCGTGCCCGCACGCTCGTCATTTCTTCGGGCGTGAAGACGGAGGTCGGATCGAAGCGCTGCACGTTCATGGCGACAACTATACGCTCACCAAATCCAGCTCGAAAGCACGAAGGCCGCCGCGATGATTGCCCCTGCGTCACGATTGGCGCGGAACAGCGTCAGGCAGCGCGCCGGATCGTCGATCTTCAACGTGTGGAACTGCCAGAGCAAATGCCCGCCGGCGGCGAGCATGACGAAGGCGAAGGGCCAGCCGGCATGCTCGGCGAATCCGGCGGCGAGGATCAGCGCGAAGGCCGCGGCGTAGAATCCCAGCACCCACTCCCGCGCCCGGGCGCCGAACAGGAGCGCGGTCGATTTCACGCCGATCAGCGCATCGTCTTCCTTGTCCTGCAGCGCATAGATCGTGTCGTAGCCCAGCGTCCAGAAGAAGAGGCCGGCATAGAGCATCGCGTCCGCCGCATCGATCGTCCCGGTCTGCGCCGCGAAGCCGAGCAGGGCGCCCCAGTTGAAGGTCAGCCCCAGCCAGGCCTGCGGCCACCAGGTGATCCGTTTCATAAAGGGATAGACGGCAACCAGCAGCAGCGACGCCGCGCCGATCTCGATCGCGAAGAGATTGAGCTGGACGAGGATCGCGAGCCCCGCCGCCAATTGCGCAGCCAGGAACAGCCAGGCCTGCCGCACCGTCACCGCGCCGGAGGGAATCGGCCGCGCCCGCGTCCGCGCCACCTTGGCGTCGATGTCGCGGTCGACGATGTCGTTATAGGTGCAGCCCGCCCCGCGCATCACCAGCGCCCCCACGCCGAACAGCACCAGCAGATAGAGGTCGTGCCACGACGCGAAAGGCCGTTCGCTGGCGATGGCGCCGAGCACCAGCCCGAACGCGCAGGGCCAGAACAGCAGCCAGCCCGGATGCGGCCGGTCCAGCCGCATCAATTGCAGGAACGGCCGCAGCCCGGCCGGCGCGCGATCGACCCAGCTCGCGGCAACGGCGTCGGCGGGTTTGAGGGTCTGTTGCTCGACAGTCATCACAAGCCATACTGTCATGGCCCGCGAATGCGGGCCACCCAGTTGACGCCCCGTTTCCAATTTCGGAACGCTGCTCCGAGCATGTCCGACGAACTCACTTATCCTGGCGGCAAGCTGCGTCTCTTTGTCGAGGCGCCGTTGGCGCAGGGCGCGCGGGTCGAGCCGGACGATTCGCAGGCGCATTACCTCCTGCACGTCATGCGGGCCAGGGCAGGAGATCGCGTCAGCCTGTTCAACGGAAGCGACGGCGAATGGCTGGCGCGCATCGCGGAGGTCTCCAAGCGCGCCTGCGCGCTGGACTGCGAGCGCCTTGTCGAACCGCAAACGGATGTCCCCGATCTCTGGCTCTGCTTCGCGCCGATCAAGAAGACGCCGGCCGACTATGTCGTGCAGAAGGCGACCGAGCTCGGCGTCCGCGTCCTGCAACCCGTCTTCACCCGCCGCACCATCGTCGCCCGCGTCAACCTCGAACGCATGCATGCCAACGCGGTGGAAGCCGCCGAGCAATCCGGCCGGCTCTCCGTACCCGAAACGCGCGAACCGCTCGCCTTCGACAAGCTGCTCGGCGCCTGGCCGCAGGACCGGCGCCTGATCTTCTGCGACGAGGGCGGCGCGCCCCCGATGGCCGAGGCGTTGCGCGAGTTGTCCGACGGCCCCGCCGCGATCTTCACCGGCCCCGAAGGCGGCTTCGATCCCGCCGAGCGCGACGCGTTGCGCGCGCTGTCTTTCGTCACGCCCGTTTCTCTCGGCCCCCGCATCCTGCGCGCCGACACCGCCGCGCTGGCTGCGCTGGCGGTGTGGCAATCGGTGAAGGGTGATTGGCGATGATCTACCCTCCCGTTCACGGGAGGGTCGAAAAATTCCGAGCGCAGCGAAGAATTTTTCGGGGAGGGGACGGTCTCTCCGGTGGAGTGCCATCCGCGGCGCTGTCCCCTCCCCGAAAAAGTCGGTGCTGCGCGCCATCTTTTTCGACCCTCCCGTTCACGGGAGGGTTAAGTCTCGGCGCACCAGATCGCCCAAATCCACGCCGCCGCGAACCTAGGGAGACGCGGTGCTTGCCTTGGCCGCCGGCGCCATGCCCGCGAGCCGCCCGCTGCCGCTCCGGGCCAGAAAGGCCGTGTTGCGGCTCTTGAGATCGGCCATGAACTTCGCCGGATCGCGCACGAACGGGTCGTCGGCGCTGGTGGCAAGGCCGACCGCGGCCGCGACGTCCTTCACGAAGATCACGCAATTATGCGTGTCGAGATCGTAGGAAGGCTGCGGCGCGCTGCGCCAGCGCTCGACCACCGCCAGCACCGCCGCGTATTGCGTGTCCGTCAGCAGGAACGAGAAATAAGGCCGGTCCTTGGCGATGTAATCGTCGTCGACGGCCACGACCTCGCCATCGACCCGTCCGAACAGGATGGAGGGGCCCACCACCGGCGGCGTGAAGCCGAAATTCGTCCTCACCGGCGCGCCGCCCGCATCGGGCGCCCCGACCAGCGTGACATAGGCATGGGGGAACTCGACCCACATGCCCTTGCTGCCCAGTTGGTGGGCATAGAACGCGATGGTGACGGCGGCCTGGGCCGGCACGGCGAGCAGGACAAGGGCGATAACCGCCCAAAGCGTGGTTCTCAATCGCACGAATCCTCCCACCCGCCGGAAACGCCGCAGAAGATAGAACAGCCTAACGATTCCCCGCGAAATTTCGATAACGCCGCCCCTCGCTTGCACTTGTCCCAAGGCCTATCTAGATAGCGGATCGCTGAACGGCCAATTCAACATTCAACCAACGATGTGGGGGCATTGCATCCCCGCACAGGGGAAAGAGGCGCATGTCCATTCCACAATCCGCCGGCGGCCTGATCGAGTCGCGCGACGACCTCATCCGCCACCTGGCCGAGGGCTGCAAGCCGCGGTCGGAATGGCGCATCGGCACCGAGCACGAAAAGTTCGTCTATGACCTGAAGACCCACAAGCCGCTCGCCTATGAGAGCAAGCCCGGCATCCGCCAGCTTCTGGACGGCATGAAGCGCTTCGGCTGGGAGCCGGTCTTGGAGGGCGACAACATCATCGGGCTGATCCAGGACAAGGCCTCGCTGAGCCTGGAGCCCGGCGGCCAGTTCGAGCTTTCCGGCGCCCCCCTCAAGACCGTGCACGAGACCTGCGCCGAGACCAACCTGCATCTTGAACAGACCCGCGAAGTCGCGGACGAGATCGGCGCCGGCGTCATCGGCATCGGCTTCGCGCCGACCTGGTCGATGGACGAGACGCACATGATGCCCAAGGGCCGCTACCAGATCATGCGGCGCTATATGCCGAAGGTCGGCGGCTACGGGCTCGAAATGATGTTCCGCACCTGCACGGTGCAGGTGAATCTCGACTTCTCCTCCGAAGCCGACATGGTCAAGAAATTCCGCGTCGGCCTGGCGCTCCAGCCCGTCGCCAGCGCGCTTCTGGCGAACTCACCGTTCCGCGAGGGCCGGCCCAACGGCTTTCTGTCGTACCGCAGCCAGGTGTGGACCGATGTCGACAACGCCCGCGCCGGCATGCTGCCCTGGGTGTTCGACGACGGCATGTCGTTCGAGCGCTATGTCGATTACGCGCTCGACGTGCCGATGTACTTCGTCTACCGCGACGGCAAGTATATCGACGTCGCCGGCAAGAGCTTCCGCGATTTCCTCGCGCGCAAGATTCCCGAGGTGAAGGACGTCCAGCCGATGATGTCGGACTGGGCCGATCACCTGACCACGATCTTCCCCGAAGTGCGCCTCAAGAAATTCCTCGAAATGCGCGGCGCCGATGGCGGGCAGTGGCGGCGGATCTGCGGCATGCCGGCGCTGTGGGTCGGCCTCTATTACGACCAGGTCGCGCTCGACGCTGCCTGGGATCTCGTGAAGGACTGGACCGCGGAGGAGCGCCAGGCGATGCGCGATGCGGTACCGAAACAGGCCTTCAAGACGCCGTTCCGCAACACGACGGTCCACGCCATCGCGCACCGCATGCTGGAGATTTCCTCGGCCGGCCTGCGCCGCCGCGCCGAGCTCGACTCCGGCGGCATGAGCGAGGACGGCTTCCTCAACCCGCTGCGCGAGCTCGTCTCGCGCGGCCACACCCGCGCCGAGGAATTGCTGAAGAACTATTACGGTCCCTGGGCGCGCGATCTGACGCCGCTGTTCAAGGAGTACAATTTTCTTTGAGCGCCGGCCGTCATGGCCGGAAGGGAGACCCGAAATGACCGGTTCGATCGATCCGATGCGTGAGCAATTCGATCTCTTCAAATCGCTGCCGCGCGACGAGCCCATCCATATGCTCAATCTGGTCCGCCTGCGCGATGTCGCGGCCTATCCGGAAGGGCATCCCGATCGCGGCAGGGGCCTTAGCGGCCGCGACGCCTATCGCGCCTATGGCCGTACCACCGCCGCGATCTTCAAGCGCGTCGGCGGTCGCCAGGTGTGGGTCGGGCGGCCCGACGCCGTGGTCACGGGTCCCGCCGCCGAAACCTGGGACCTCGCATTCATCGCCGAATATCCGAGCGCCGGCGCCTTCCTCGAAATGGTCACCGATCCCGGCTACCGCGAGCATGTGAAGCACCGCCAGGCGGCGGTCCTCGACTCGCGGCTGATCCGCATGAAGCCGCTCGAGCCGGGCGAGGGCTTCGGCGAATAGCGGCTCAGATGCGGCGCGCGACGACCGCGAGCACGACACCCACCGCCGCCAGCACCGCGCCGCGCCACGCCCATTGCATGTGGTTGGCCATGAAGCCGATCGGCACCAGACCGGTGCCCTGGCAAATCCACCACACGCCGAGCACCAGCGACAGAACGCCGACGACCAGCACCAGCGTGCGCAAGAAACCTCTCATGTCACCCCTCCGTGTCGGCCGCTATTTCGCCTGCGGCATGCGCTCGGCGCCCTGGCGCGACATCATCCAGCCCGGATATTCCTGCGGCAGCGCGCTGACCTCGTCGAGCGTTTTCACCTCATCCGCGCTCAGCGTCAGCTTCGCGGCTTCCAGATTGTCCTCGAGCTGCTCCATCGTCTTGGCGCCGATGATCACGCTCATCACGAAGGACTTGGACAGCACATAGGCCAGCGCCACCCGCGCCACCGACGCGCCATGCGCCGCGCCGATCCCGCGCATCGCGTCGACGCAGGCCCAGGCGCGATCCCGGTTCACCGGCGGGAAGTCGAAGGCGACGCGGCGCGCCCCTTCCGGCCCGTTGCTGCCCGGCCCGAACTTGCCCGAGAGCAGCCCGCCGGCCAGCGGGCTCCACACCATCAATCCCATCTTCTGGTCTTCCAGCATCGGCACGATCTCGCGTTCGAGGTCGCGCCCGGCGATGGAGTAATAGGCCTGGAGCGTCTGGAACTTCGTAAAGCCGTGCTGCGCCGCCAGCCCATTGGCCTTCGCCACCCGCCAGGCCTGCCAGTTGGAGCAGCCGACATAGCGCACCATGCCCTGGCGCACGAGGTCGTCGAGCGCGCGCATCGTCTCCTCGACCGGCGTGACCGTATCGGTGGCGTGGATCTGGTAGAGGTCGATGTGATCGGTCTGCAGCCGTTCCAGGCTGCGCGCGACGGAGTCCAGGATATGGCCCCGCGAAGCGCCGATGTCGTTCGGCCCCGGCCCGACGCGGCCATAGCACTTGGTCGCCAGAACCACGTCGGAGCGCTTCACGCCGATGTCCTTGAGGGCTTGTCCGGTCAGCTTCTCCGAATTGCCCATCGAATAGACGTCGGCGGTGTCAAGGAAGTTCACGCCGGCCTCCAGGCTCTTGGAGACGAGCGCGGTGGCTTCCTTCTGGCCGACATCGCCGATCGCGGCCCAGATGCCGGCATTCTTGGCGTCGCCGGAGAAGGTCATCGTGCCGAGGCAGATTTCCGAAACGAACAGGCCGCTATGGCCGAGCGGGTTGTATTTCATGGGTGTCACCTTTGATCGGGGAGGGGGATGAATTCGATGTCGTCGCCGGGGATCTTGCCGAAGGCGCCGGAGGCCCAGTCCTGCTTGGCGCGCTCGATCCGCTCCTTCGAGCTGGAGACGAAATTCCACCAGACATGGCGCTGGCCGTCCAAGGGCGCGCCCCCCAGCAGCATGACGCGGGCGTCGCTGACGGCCTTGATCGCCGCGCGTTCGTCCTTGTCGAAGACGATCATGTCGCCGTCGCCATGGCTGGCGCCGCCGGCCTCGACCGTTCCGCCGACAACCATGGCGCCGCGCTCGTCATATTCGTCCGGCAGGGTGACGGTGGCGCCGGCCTTGATCTGGGCGTCGACGTAGAAGATCTCCATCGGCACGCGCACCGGCGCGGTCAGGCCATAGGCCTTGCCGGTCACCACGCGCAGCGTCGCGCCCTCCCGCTCGCGCACCGGCAGGTCGGCCTTGGCGATATGCTGGAAGCTCGGCCGGTCTTCCTCGTTCGCCGCCGGCAGTCCGACCCAACTCTGGATGCCGTGCATGCGATGGCCGGCGGCGCGGACCGCCGGCCCGGTCCGCTCGGAATGGGCGATGCCGCACCCCGCCGTCATCCAGTTCACGTCGCCGGGCAGGATTTCCTGGAAGCTTCCCAGCGTGTCGCGATGGACCTGCGAGCCGTCGAACAGATAGGTGATGGTGGCGAGGCCGATATGCGGATGCGGCCTGACGTCGAGCCCCTTGCCGGGCGGAAATTCGACCGGCCCGAAATAGTCGAAGAACACGAAGGGCCCGACGGTGTGCTGCCCGATTTGCGGCAGCACGCGCGCCACGCGGAAGCCGTCGCCGAGTTCGCGTGCCTTGCCTTTGATATCGCGCATGCCGGTCCCCGTATTCAGGCTGGCAGGATGGTAATCTCCGGCCACACGTCGCGCCAGCGCGCAGCCTTCTCTGCGTAACGGTCGGGATGGAAATTCGGCGCGCGGTTGGGGCGAATTGTCATAGTCTCGATATCCGCGAAGCCCCTGGGGGCATAGACCTCGAAAGCCTCGCCCGCCGGCCTGATCCCGACCATGGCGCAGTCGCACAGGAAGCGGTCGATCCCGTCCGTGGCGCGCGTCAAAGGCGGGTAGGGCGACCCGAACCTCTCCTGGTACCAGACGTGGACGCGGCCCTGGTTGCGCACCTCGACCGCGACGCCCAGGTCGGCGAACAGCGCACCGGCCCGCCTTATGACCGCGTCCTCCGCCGCCCAGGACGGATCGGGATCGAAATAGAAGATGTCGTAGTCCTTGATGCCATGGGTCGGCGGCCGGCCGGTGCGGACGTTCCAGACGGTCTGGAACAGCGCCCCCGACACCAGCCAGCAATCGGGCGCATGCAACGCCGGCAGGCGAGAGAGGATCGCGCGATTGACGGGATTGGCGAGGGCGGCGGCGACGAAAGCGTCGTTGTCCATGGCCGGTCAAATGCCGGTGAGCAGAACGTCGAGAGCGGCAACAATCCGGTCGCGCTCGCTCTCCAGATTGTCGACATGATCCCGCAAATGCCGGATTGGCAGCGTTATGATTTCAGTCGGCGAGAGGTAGAACGGCTTGCCCAATACCCTCAGGCTCGGATTGAGCCGCCGTTCCGGCCGGATTGCAGCCGCGACGACGAGCGGAACCACGACGCGCGTCGGCCTGTCCGCGAAAAGCCCATGCTGCACGACGAGAAGATAGGGTCTCTGTTCGCGCCCGCCGCGCAGCGGATTGCGGTAGACGTCAAACTGGCGGGTCATCTTCGAAATCGAGAAGTTCTTCGCCGAACACGCCGTTGCGCTCGATATAGGCGTTGTACGATTCGATGACGTCTTTGTTTTCTTCCTGCCAACGCCGAATGCGTTCGGGTTCAGTCAGCTTGCGCAACGCATCCTCCGTCGCCTTGGAGAGGTTGATCCCCATCTCCTTCGCGATCTTCAGGATATCGGCATCGACCGACACGTTCACCGCGCGCTTCGTGCCGGGTGCCGACGGCGGCCCGGCGGGCTTCTTGGACCGCGCCGGCGCGTCCTCGCGGCGAAAGCGCCGGGGCGGATCCTGGAGCTGTTTTCGAGCCATGCGCATAGCCTATGCGCATGGTCCTGCGCATTCAAGCAAGGCTGGGAAGGACGGCCGTTCCCTGCGCGTCCCGCCCGATGGGCCGCGCCCAGCGCACCGCCGACAGCGGCAGCGGCCCGAAAAGATGCGGAAAATCCTCGCCGCGCGACGGCGCGTGCTCCCATTTGAGGGCCGGCCCCAGCAAGGCGTCGTCGACCGCGACCAGCAGGATGTCGTTCACGCCCGCATAGTAGAGGCGCAGCGTCTCGGCGAGCTGCGGGCCGGTCGAAAAATGGATGAACCCGTCCGCCTTGTCATGCGCCGAGCCGTCGAACCGACCGGCGCGTTCCGCCTCGGCCCAATCGGCTGCCGTCGCGATCTTGAAGATCATCGGATCACGCCGTCCCGCGGCCGGAAGGCCGCCCGCTCACGATGCTGCCGTGCCGCCGACGGTCAGCCCGTCGAGCCGCAGCGTCGGCTGGCCGACGCCGACCGGCACGCTCTGGCCGTTCTTGCCGCAGGTGCCGACGCCCGAATCGAGCTTCATGTCGTTGCCGACCATCTTCACCCGGGTCAGCGCTTCGGGCCCGCTGCCGATCAGCGTCGCGCCCTTGATCGGCGCGCCGATCTTGCCGTTCTCGACCAGATAGGCCTCGGTGCAGGAGAACACGAATTTGCCGTTGGTGATGTCGACCTGGCCGCCGCCGAAATTGCGCGCATAGATCCCCTTCTTGACGCTGGCCAGGATCTCGCCCGGATCGGTCTTGCCGCCCAGCATGTAGGTGTTGGTCATGCGCGGCATGACCGGGCTGGCATGGGACTGCCGCCGGCCGTTGCCGGTCGGCGCCACGCCCATCAGCCGCGCGTTCTGCCGGTCCTGCATATAGCCCTTCAGGATGCCGTCCTCGATCAGCACGGTGCGCGAGGTCGGCGTGCCTTCGTCGTCGATCGACAGCGAGCCGCGCCGCCCCTCGATCGTGCCGTCATCGACCACCGTCACGCCCGGCGCCGCGACACGTTGGCCGAGCAGGCCGGCGAAGGCGCTCGTGCCTTTGCGGTTGAAGTCGCCTTCCAGTCCGTGGCCGATCGCCTCATGCAGCAGGATGCCGGGCCAGCCGGGACCGAGCACGACGGTCATCTCGCCGGCCGGCGCCGGGATCGATTCGAGGTTGACCAGCGCCTGGCGCAGCGCCTCGTCGACCGCCGCATGCCAGTAGTCCGCGGTCAGATAGGTCGAATAGTCGCCGCGCCCGCCGCCGCCGAAATGTCCCGATTCCTGTCGGCCGTCCTGTTCGGCCACCACCGACACGTCGATCCGCACCAGGGGACGGATGTCGCGATAGACCGAGCCGTCGGCCCGCAGGATCTCGACCTGCTGCCACTCGCCGGAGAGATGGCAGGACACCTGCCGCACCCGTCCGTCCTTGTCGCGCGCATAGGCATTCATGTCTTCCAGGAGCTTCACCTTGGTCTCGAACGCAGCGCTGCCGAGCGGGTCGATATCCGTATAAAGCTTCACATTGCTGCGCGCCGGCGCCAGCGCCACCGTGCCGCCATGGCCGCGGGCGACCGCCCGGACCGTGTCGGCGGCGCGCTGGATCGCCTCCTCCGACAGGTCGGTGGCATGGGCATAGCCGGTGGCTTCGCCGGCCACGGCGCGCAGGCCGAAGCCCTGGGTGGTGTCGAACGTCGCCGCCTTCAGCCGCCCGTCGTCGAAGGAGAATGATTCGCTCTGGCGGAATTCCAGGAACAGTTCGCCGTCGTCCGAGCCCTTCAGGGCCTCGCCGACGGTGCCGAGCACGCGGTCGCGGTCCATGCCGGTGCGGGAGAAGAACAGGTCTGTGGTGTCGCTCATGACGGGCTCCGAAACGCGTGTTTTCGCTGCTATATACATATAGGTGCTTTTGCCGCGGCTTGCCCATGGATCGGCGGATGCGGCCGAGCCCCCCTCCAAACCGACCCCGTGCCAGAAGGTCGCAATGACTTTAGGGGCTTAGCGCCTCTAAATCGCCGGCAAGAATCTGAAAGCGGGGGTTTCAGACGCCCCGCCGGCTTACTTTGTGAGGAATGCCTCATGTCCTTGAGAAAAACCGGCATCGGCGCTGGCATCGTGGCGGGTGCCATGGCCTGGGCGGGTTCCGCCCTGGCGCTGCCCTATAATTACGAGCTGGGCATGCAGCCGGCCGCCTCGCCGGTGATGGAGCGCATCGAAAGTTTCCACACCCTTCTGCTCTACATCATCGTAGCGATATGCATTTTCGTGCTGGCGCTCTTGATCTGGATCATCGTGCGCTACAATGCCCGCGCCAATCCGGTTCCGAGCAAGAC
Organism: Rhizomicrobium sp.; assembly: GCA_037200045.1. Lineage (NCBI taxonomy): Bacteria > Pseudomonadati > Pseudomonadota > Alphaproteobacteria > Micropepsales > Micropepsaceae > Rhizomicrobium > Rhizomicrobium sp. Next base: position 1,017,860 of record JBBCHM010000002.1, on the reverse strand, counting down.
CCACCACAACTCGCTGCTCGAGGTCGCCTGGACGATCATTCCGGTGATCATCCTGGTGATCATCGCGGTGCCGTCCTTCAAGCTGCTCTATTTCGAGGCGGAGATTCCCAAGCCCGATTTGACGATCCGGGTCATCGGCAAGCAGTGGTACTGGACCTACCAATACCCGGCCGCCAACCTGACCTTCGACTCCAATCCGCTGAACGACGATGCCGCCAAGAAGGCCGGCGAGCCGCGCCTGCTCGGCGTCGACAACATCGTGGTGGTGCCCGTGAACAAGGTCGTCGAGATCGTCACCACCGGTGCCGACGTCATCCATTCCTGGGCGGTGCCGCAATTCGGCGTGAAGATGGACGCCATCCCAGGGCGCATCAACCACACCTGGTTCCTCGCGACGCGGACCGGCACGTTCTACGGCGAATGCTCCGAGCTCTGCGGCCCCAACCACGACTTCATGCCGATCGAGGTCAAGGTCGTGTCGGACGCCGATTTCGCCGCCTGGCTCGCCGCCGCCAAGAAGAACACCAAGGTCTATTCGCCGATCGCCGACGCGGGTGAACCCACGCGCCTGGCCGCGCAATAACGCAGGACAAAGTCCATGGCTGATCTCGCCCACGCTGCCGACGACCACGCCCACGGCCATCCGACCGGCTGGCGCCGCTACGTCTATTCGACGAACCACAAGGACATCGGCTCGATGTACCTCATCTTCGCGATCGGCGCGGGGATCATCGGCGGCTTCCTGTCGATGATGATGCGCGCCGAGCTGATGGAGCCGGGCCTGCAGATCTTCAAGGATCCGCACACCTTCAACGTGTTCGTGACCGGCCACGGCCTCATCATGGTGTTCTTCATGATCATGCCGGCGATGATCGGCGGCTTCGGCAACTGGCTGGTGCCGCTCATGATCGGTGCGCCCGACATGGCGTTCCCGCGCATGAACAACATCTCGTTCTGGCTCCTGCCGTTCTCCTTCGCGCTCCTGGTGCTCAGCATGTTTGTCGAAGGCGACAGCGGCGGCACCGGCGTCGGCGGCGGCTGGACGCTCTATGCGCCGCTTTCGACCTATGGTTCGCCGGGGCCGGCGATGGATCTGGCGATCTTCTCGCTGCACATCGCGGGCGCCTCCTCGATCCTGGGCGCCATCAACTTCATCACCACGATCTTCAACATGCGCGCGCCCGGCATGACGCTGCACAAGATGCCGCTGTTCGTGTGGTCGATCCTGGTGACGGTGTTCCTGCTGCTGCTGTCGCTGCCGGTTCTCGCCGGCGCGATCACCATGCTGCTCACCGACCGCCATTTCGGCACCTCGTTCTTCAACCCGGCCGGCGGCGGCGATCCGGTGCTCTACCAGCACCTGTTCTGGTTCTTCGGCCATCCGGAAGTGTACATCCTGATCCTTCCCGGCTTCGGCATGGTCAGCCACATCATCTCGACCTTCTCCAAGAAGCCGATCTTCGGCTATCTCGGCATGGCCTATGCGATGGTGGCGATCGGCTTCATCGGTTTCCTGGTCTGGGCGCACCACATGTACACGGTGGGCCTCAGCGTCGACACCAAGGCCTATTTCGTCTTCGCCACCATGGTCATCGCGGTGCCGACCGGCATCAAGATCTTCTCCTGGATCGCCACGATGTGGGGCGGCAGCCTCGAGTTCAAAACCCCGATGCTGTGGGCGGTGGGCTTTGTGTTCCTCTTCACCGTCGGCGGCGTGACCGGGGTGGTGCTCGCCAATGCCGGCGTCGACGTCGTGCTGCAGGACACCTATTACGTGGTGGCGCATTTCCACTACGTGCTCAGCCTCGGCGCCGTGTTCACGATCTTCGCCGGCTTCTACTTCTGGTTCCCGAAGATGAGCGGCTACATGTACAACGAGTTCCTCGGCAAGCTGCACTTCTGGATCACCTTCGTCGGCGTGAACATCGCCTTCTTCCCGATGCACTTCCTGGGTCTGGCGGGCATGCCGCGCCGCTATGCGGACTACCCGGAGGCCTTCGCCGGCTGGAACTACGTCTCGTCGATCGGCGCCTTCATCGCCGGCCTCGGCGTGATCGTGTTCCTGATCATGCTGGTCGAGGCTTTCGTGCGGAAGCGGGTCGCCGGCGACAATCCGTGGGGCCCCTACGCGACCACGCTGGAATGGACGCTGTCCTCGCCGCCGCCCTTCCACCAGTTCAACGAACTGCCGAAGATCACGTGATGGCAAAGAATAACTTTCCTCCCCCGCTTGCGGGGGAGGTGCTGAGCGAAGCGGCGCGTAGCGACAGCGTATGCGCGAGGGGGCAGGGCGTATGGCTCTGACTTCAACATTCGAGACAGCACGTGTCGCTACCGTCGGCGACTACTTCGCGCTGCTCAAGCCGCGGGTGATGTCGCTCGTCATCTTCACCGGACTGGCCGGCCTCGTCGCGGCGCCGGGGCACATCGATCCGGTCACCGGCTTCGTCGCGCTGCTCTGCATCGCGGTGGCGGCCGGCGCCTCGGGCGCGCTCAACATGGCCTATGACGCCGACATCGACCGGGTGATGTCGCGCACCGCGACGCGGCCGATCCCGATGGGCCATATCGCGCGCGGCGAGGCGCTGGGTTTCGGCTGGACGCTCTCCGTCGCGTCCGTGACGCTGATGGGCCTGTTCGTGAACTTCGCGGCCTGCGCGCTCTTGGCGTTCACGATCTTCGTCTATGTCGGCGTCTACACGCTCTGGCTGAAGCGCCGCACGCCGCAGAACATCGTGATCGGCGGCCTCGCCGGCGCGCTGCCGCCGGCCATCGGCTGGGCCGCGGTGACCGGCGATCTGTCGCTCGCGCCGATCCTCCTGGTCGCGATCATCTTCCTATGGACCCCGCCGCATTTCTGGGCGCTGTCGCTGTGGCGTTCCGAGGATTACGCCCGCGCCGGCGTGCCGATGATGCCGGTGGTGCGCGGCAAGGCCTCCACCCGCCGCCAGATTCTCGCCTACACCGCGATCCTGATCCCGCTCGGCCTCCTGCCCGCCGCCATCGGCACCGCCGGCCCCGTCTATCTCGCCGCCGCCGCCGGCATCGGCGCCTGGTTCGCGGTCGAGGCGGTCGCCGTCTTCCTGGAGCGCGACGCGGTCAAGGAACCGGCCGCGCATCGGCTGTTCCGCGTTTCGCTGATCTACATGTTCGCGCTGTTCGCTTCGCTGATCGTCGAGCGCGTGGCGCATATCGCGGCCTTCGCGCCATGGCTGTGACGGCGGTGGACGAGAATGGCGACAAGGCCCGGCGGCGGCGTAACATCGCGCTCGCCTTGGCGCTGGGCGCGTTGGTTGTTTTGTTTTACGTCATGACGATGGTGCGGGTTCACCCGTAGGAGAGGGTTTCGAAAATGGCCGATTCAGAGGTCAAGCACGACTACCACCTGGTCGATCCCAGCCCGTGGCCGATCGTCGGCTCGATGTCCGCTTTCGTCATGCTGATCGGCGCCGTGTTCTGGATGAACAAGGACTATACCGGCTTCTTCGGCCTGCCGGTGAACGGCCAGCCCTGGATCTTCGCCATCGGCCTGTTCCTGGTGCTGTTCACCATGGCGGGCTGGTGGCGCGACGTGGTCGCGGAATCGGTCTATCGCCACCAGCATACGCCCATCGTGAAGCTGAATTTGCGCTACGGCATGCTGCTGTTCATCGCGTCGGAGGTGATGTTCTTCGTCGCCTGGTTCTGGGCCTATTTCAATTCGGCGATCTTCTTCAACGACGTGTCGATCGGCTCCTGGCCGCCCGCCGGCATCGTGACACTCGATCCCTGGCATTTCCCGATTCTCAACACGCTGATCCTCCTGACCTCGGGCACCACGGTGACCTGGGCGCACCACGCCATCCAGCACGGCGACCGCAAGGGCTCGATCCAGGGCCTGGTCATCACCGTCCTGCTCGGCGCCTCCTTCACCTGCGTGCAGGCCTATGAATACGCGCATGCGCCGTTCACCTTCGGCTTCAACCACGCCGCCCTGACGGCCTTCACCGATCCGGCGCATATCAACCTCGCGGCCTCGAACCTCAATCCGGTGATCGACCTGATCAATCCGGCCTCCAAGGCCTTGATCGCCGGCGGCGGCGACCTCGGCGCGATCTACGGCTCGACCTTCTTCATGGCGACGGGCTTCCACGGCTTGCACGTCATCATCGGCACGATCTTCCTGGCCGTGTGCCTGTTCCGCGCCATCGCCGGCCAGTTCACCCCGACCCGCCATTTCGGCTTCGAGGCGGCGGCCTGGTACTGGCACTTCGTCGACGTGGTGTGGCTGTTCCTGTTCGCCTGCATCTACGTCTGGGGCGCCGGGCCGGTCATTGCCGGCTGATGGCATGACCGCGCCCAGCACGCTGCAGGCAAGCCTGCTGGGCCGGTGTCCGCGCTGCGGGCAGGGCCGGCTGTTCGACGGCTATCTCAGCATCGCGCCGGCTTGCACGGTCTGCGGCCAGGACTTCAAGGCGTTCGACGTCGGCGACGGCGCGGCAGCCCTTGTCATCCTGGTGGTCGGCGCCATCGTCTGCGGTCTGGCGCTGTGGACCGAGTTCACCTTCCAGCCGCCGCTCTGGGTGCACGCGGTGCTCTGGGCGCCGGTGATCGCGGTCCTGACGATCGTCTTCCTGCGGCTCACCAAATCGACGCTCCTCGTCCTGCAGTACCGCCACAAGGCCGGCGAGGGGCGGCTGGAAGGGTGAGGGCGAACGTGCCAATCACCTCTCCCGCTTGCGGGAGAGGTCGAACGGCGCGAAGCGACGTTCGGGTGAGGGGATGTCCGCGCCAGACGGCCCCTCACCCGGAAATGCTTCGCATTTCCGACCTCTCCCGCAAGCGGGAGAGGTAAGAATGCGCTTCCGCCCGCTCCCCGGCATCACCATTGCCGTCGCGATCCTGCTCGCCCTCCTGATCGGTCTTGGCGTCTGGCAGCTTCAGCGGCTGCAATGGAAACTCGCGCTGATCGATCAGGTGAACAACAACCTCACGGCTCCCCCGCTGCCGCTGGACCGCATCCTCGCCCTGGGACCGAAGGCGGAATACCGCCGCGTCGCGCTCGCCGGGCGGTTCGACAATTCCAAGGAAGCCTACATCTTCGGCATCGGCGTCGAGGGCGCGCCGGTCTTCCACGTCGTCGTTCCGTTCCGGACCGACGACGGCCGCGAGCTCCTGGTGGATCGCGGGATCGTCCCGCGCGACCTGCGCGATCCCGCGACCCGTCCGCGCGGCATCGTCGCCGGCGAAACCAGGATCGTCGGCGTCTGGCGCGCGCCCGACACCGGCGGTGCCTTCACGCCGCCGCCCGATCTTGCGAACCGCGTCTGGTTCGACCGCGACGCCGCCGCCATCGCGCGGCGCCTCGGCGTCCGTCTCTCCGCGCCGGCGCTGATCGAGGCCGATGCGGCGCCCAACCCCGGCGGCTGGCCCCGGGGCGGCCAGACCGTCGTGACCTTCCGCAACGAGCACCTGCAATACGCCATCACCTGGTTCCTGATGGCGGCGGGACTCCTGGCGGTCTACATCGCCTATCATGTGTCTGTAGGCAGGCTGACATTCGGAAAGAAACCGTGAGCGACGCGCCGCATTACATCAGCACGCGGGGGCGCACTTCGCGCGCCCCCAGGGCGAGCTTCGCCGACGTGCTGCTGGCCGGCCTGGCGCCGGATGGCGGGCTCTATCTGCCGGAAGCGTGGCCGCGCCTCTCCGCCGCCGAGATCGACGGTCTGCGCCGCGGCAGCGACTATATCGCCGTCGCCACCGAAATACTCCACCGCTTCGCCGGCGGCTCGTTCAGCCGCGACGAGATCCACGCCGACGTGACGGCCGCCTATGCCGACTTCGACGATCCCGCCATCGTGCCGCTCAAGACGCTGGCGCCCGGCCTGCACCTGCTGGAGCTGTTCCACGGTCCAACGCTCGCCTTCAAGGATTTGGCGCTCCAGGTTCTTGGCCGTCTCTTCGCGCGGGCGCTCCAGCGGCGCGGGGGCAGGGCGACCGTCGTCGTCGCGACCTCCGGCGACACCGGCTCGGCGGCCATCGCGGCGCTCGGCGGCCTTCCCGACATCGACGTCTTCGTCCTGCATCCCTTGAACCGCGTCAGCGAGGTCCAGCGCCGGCAGATGACCACGGCGGCCCACGCCAACGTCCACAACATCGCGCTCGAAGGCACCTTCGACGACGCACAGAGTCTCGTGAAGGCGCTGTTCGCCGACACTGAGTTCGCGGACGCCGTCTCGCTCACCGCCGTCAACTCGATCAACTTCGTGCGCATCGCGGCGCAGGCCGTCTACTATTTCACCGCCTCGCGGATCGGCGAGGGCAGCGTCTTCGTCGTACCGACCGGCAATTTCGGCGACGTCTTCGCCGGCGAGGCGGCGATGCGCATGGGCCTTCCCATCGCCAAGCTGGTGATCGCCACCAACGCCAACGACATCCTCGCCCGCGCCCTGAACGACGGCGTCTATGCGCGCGGGTCCGTGCACGCCTCGCTCAGCCCCTCGATGGACATCCAGGTCGCCAGCAATTTCGAGCGCGCTTTGTTCGAAGCCTCGAACCGCGACGCCGCATGGTTGCGCGACGCGATGGCCGCTTTCGCGCGCGATGGCCGCCTCGTCATCCCGCCGCCGGTGCTGGAGGCCCTTCGCGCCCGCTATGCCGCCTTCGTCTGCGACGACGCGTTGACGCTCCAGACCATGGCGCGCGCCCAGCGCGATTTCGGCGAGATCGTCGATCCGCACACCGCCGTCGCCCTGGCCGCCGCGCTGCCCTGGTGGGACGCGAAGGAACGCAATGTCATCGTCCTCTCGACCGCCCACCCCGCCAAGTTCCCCGATGCCGTCGCCAAGGCGACCGGCGCCCCGCCGCCCGTGCCCGAGCGCCTGAAAGGCCTGTTCGACCGCCCCGAAAGCTTCGAAATATTGCCCAACGTCAAGGCCTTGGTTAGGGCTCATATCGAGTCTAAGCTGAGCCTATGAAACCTGAAATCACAAGACTTTCCAACGGCTTGACCGTTGTGACCGACCCCATGCCGCAGCTTCAGAGCGCGATGCTGGGCGTTTGGGTCGATGCCGGCAGCCGCAACGAGACCCGGCCGCTGATGGGCGTCAGCCACATGCTCGAGCATATGGCATTCAAGGGCACGGCCACGCGCAGCGCCCGCGACCTCGCCGAAGAGATCGAGGCGGTCGGCGGCTATCTCAACGCCTATACCAGCCGCGAGCAGACCGCGTTCCACGCCCGCGTGCTGAAGGCCGACGTGCCGCTCGGCATCGACCTGCTCGCCGACATCCTGATCAAACCCGACCTTCGAACAGGGCGAACTCGAACGCGAGCGCCATGTCGTCCTTCAGGAGATCGGCCAGGCCGCCGATACGCCCGACGACATCATCTTCGACCATCTGCAATCGGTGACCTATCCGGACCAGCCGATCGGCTGGCCGATCCTGGGCTCGGTCGAAACCGTCAGCGGCTTCACGCAGGAGCATCTGCGCACCTATTCGAATGCGAATTACCGCGCCGGTGGCATGACCTTCGTCGCATCCGGCGCCGTGAGCCATGACGAGATGGTGAAACTCGTCGCCGAGAAATTCGCCAATCTGCGTTCCGGCCCGACGCCGCCGCCGCTGCCCGCGCGCTATGCCGGCGGCGACATCCGCGTCGTGGAAGACCTCGAACAGGCCCATATCGCCTATGCGCTGCCCGGCGTGTCGGCGACGGACGCGGATTTCTACGTCGCGCAGGTCTATGTCACCGCGCTCGGCGGCGGCATGTCCTCGCGCCTGTTCCAGGAAGCACGGGAAAAGCGCGGCCTGTGCTACGCGATCTCCGCCTTCGCCCAGGCGTCGAAGGATTCCGGCACCATCGGCATCTACACCGGCACCGGCGAGACCGAGGCGGGCGAGATCTCCGCCGTCATCGCCGGCGAGATGGAGAACCTCGCCGCCACCGCGACCGAGGCCGAGGTCTCGCGCGCCAAGGCGCAGATGAAATCGAGCCTGTTGATGGGTCTCGAACGCCCCGGCCAGCGCGCCGAGCAGATCGCCGGCCAGATGTTCACGCATGGCCGCGTGCTCCCGATCGAGGAACTGACGGCCAGGCTCGACGCCGTCGACCGCCGCCGCGGTGCGCCGCTTCGGCGAGCGCGTGATGGCGGCGGCCGAGCCCGCCATCGCGGCCATCGGCCCGATCGGCAAGCTCGAAAGCCACGACGCCTTCGCGCGGCGCTTCGGTGTCGGCCACACGTTGCGAGCGGCGGAATGAACACCGGCCCCATGGGCGTTCATGCGGGGGCCTCACCTTTCCCGGCGGCCAGCAGCCGGTCATCAAGGCGGGCGCGGTCTATCTGCGCTATCCGCGCATGGCGGACTTTCCCGCCTGGGCGCGGCTGCGCGGCGAGAGCCGGGCGTTCCTCGAACCCTGGGAGCCCGTCTGGGCCAGCGACGAGCTGACCAAGGGCGCCTTTCGCCGCCGCATCAAGCGCTACCAGAAGGAGGCGCGGCTCGACGGCGCCTATGCCTTCTTCGTCTTCCGCTACGAGGACGACGCGCTGATGGGCGGCTGCACGCTGTCGAATGTGCGGCGCGGCGTGACGCAATGCTGCGCGCTCGGCTATTGGGTCGGCGAGCGCTTTGCGCGCCAGGGCTACATGTACGACGCGATCCGCGCTCTGGTGCCCTTCGTCTTCGGCACGCTCGGCCTGCATCGGATCGAGGCGGCGTGCCTGCCGTCCAACCAGCCGTCGCGCAACCTCCTGACCAAGGCCGGGTTCCGGCAGGAAGGCCTGGCGCTGCGCTATCTGCAGATCAACGGCGAATGGCGCGATCATCTCCTCTTCGCCCTCCTCGCCGACGAAGCGAAGCTCGCGTGAAACGCCCACGCCCCCGCTGTCATGGCCCGCGAATGCGGGCCACCCAGTTGAAACCTTGCTCGGTGCCGGTCGCACCGGTTCAGTTACAGTCCTTCGCCAATCGATTTTCTCCTCAACTGGGTGGCCCGCATTCGCGGGCCATGACAATAGATTGGCGATGAAACGATTCGCCTTCATCGCCGCCCTGTGGGCCGTGCTGGCGGCGGCCTTCGCGGCCGCCGCGCCGCAGCCGCCGTCGATCGACTTCGCCGGGCCCGAAGGCGTGGTCGAAGTTTCCGACGCGCTCGCGCCCTATCACGCGCCGACGGGCCACACCGAGCCGAACGGCACCGCCTGGTACATCTTCACCGCGACGAATTCCTCGATCCGCCCCGCCGCGCGCGTGCTCCAGGCGGCGCAGCCGCAGAGCGTCAGCTTCCGCCTCCTGCCGCGTTCGACCCGCCCCGCCATCCTGGCGGTCGCCAGTTCGGATTCGCTCGTCGACATCGGCCATCTGAGCGCCTATGGCCGGCGCGCCTTCCGCGTCATCGTCCCGCCCGCGACCTCGGTCGCCATCGCGGTGGAGATCGCCAACGCCGCCGAGCCGCCGGCGCTGCTCGCCTGGACCGAGCCGGCGCTGGCCGGCCACAACCGCCAGCTCGCGATCTTCACCACCGCGGTGTGGGCGGTGATCGCCGCCGCCGCGCTGCTGGTCGCCGGCCTGGCGGTGACGCTCGGCCACGCGCCGGCGCGCTGGGCCGCGATCGCGCTCCTTATGATTTTGCTGGAACGACTATCCGAGACCGGCCTGTTCGATGCCAGCCTCGCCACCGCGGTCGGCGGGCCCTACGGCCTGATGGCGATGATGGCGGGATTCTCGCTCGCCGCCGCCGCGATGCTCGCCGACGCCATCGTGCCGCTGCACGATCTATGGCCACGCCATGTCCGCCGGTTCCGCCTCGCTTTGGCCGGACTGTGCCTGATCGCGGTGCTCGCCTGGTTCGGCATCCCCGGCGCGGCGGTGCTCTCCGACACGCTCGTCGTCCTCGGCACGCCGGCGCTGGCCGCCTATCTGGTCTATCGCGGCAGGCTGGGGGCCCAGGCGGCGCGCGTCGCCGCCCCCAGCGCGCTGGTCTTCTCGCTTGTCGTGTTCGCCTCCGCCATCGCCACGATGAACAATGTCGGCGACTCCTGGGCGACCTCCGCCGCCGGCGGCTTCGCCGCTGCGGGCGCGCTCCTGCTCGCGCTGGCCGTCGCGGCGGGCGAGGGCATCGCCGTGTTGCCCTTCCAGTCGGTCGCCGCGCATCCCGAGGCCGAGCCGCTGCCGCCGCCCGAGGCGCCCGCCGCCGGCGGCTTCACCAGTACCGCGCTGCAGGCCATCGGCGCCTCGCACCAGGGCGTGTTCGACCTCGATTTCGACAGCGAGATCGTGAAGCTGAGCCGCGAGGCCGCCATCCTGATCGGCCTGCCGCAGGCGAGCGCCCGTGTCGCCCATGCCGACTGGCTGGACCGCATCCATCCCGACGACCGCGAGACCTATGCCCAGGCGCTCGACGATTACCGCAGCCATCCCGGCATCGCGTTCCGCGTCGAGTTCCGCGTGCGCAGCGAGAGCGGCCGCTATGCCTGGCTCGAACTGCGCGCCACGATGCAGGGCGAGCGCGGCCCGTCGGAGCGCTGCCTGGGCCTGATGGCCGATGTCACCACGCGCAAGGAGACCGAGGCCGATCTCCTGCGGCGCACGCTGCGCGATCCGCTGACCGGTCTGGGCAACCGCGTCGCGCTGATGGAGGAACTGGAACGGCTCGGCACCGGGCTTTCGGGCGCTACTTTCGCGCTGCTCGACATCGACCGCTTCAAGCAGATCCACGCCAGCCTGGGCGATGCCGGCGGCGACGAACTCCTGACCCAGGTCGCCGGCCGTGTCGCCGCGCGCTTTCAGGGCGTCGCCGAAGTGTTCCGCGTCGGCGGCGACGCCTTCGCGGTCCTGTTCCCGAACGCGGACGGCGAGCCGGCGTCGGTCGGCAACGAACTGCTTGAGGTCTGCGCCGCGCCCTACGGCCTCGACGGCCGCAACGTCTTCGCGCCGGCCAGCATCGGGGTGGCCCAGGGCCAGGGCGCGCGCGATCCGCTCGATCTGCTCAAGAACGGCGAGCTCGCTCTGCTGCAGGCCAAGCGCGCCGGCGGCACCTGCGTGCGGGTCTATTCCCATGACCTGGAAGAACTGGCGCCCGGCGATGCCGTGGCGCTGGAGACCGATCTGCGCCGCGCTCTCGAAGACAACCAGCTCGACCTCTACTACCAGCCCATCGTCCGGCTCGCCGACAACACCGTCGCGGGCTTCGAGGCCTTGCTGCGCTGGAACCATCCGACGCGCGGCCTGGTCTCGCCCGCCGATTTCATCGCCCATTCGGAGGAGACCGGCACCATCGTCGCCCTCGCCGCTTCGCGCTGGAGCGCGCCGCGCATGAGATGGCGCATTGGCAGCGCTTCTTCCCGCTCGATCCGCCGCTGTTCGTCAGCGTCAACGTCTCGCGCCGGCAATTGCGCGACGAGGATTTCGTGGTCTTCCTGGGCGCCCTGCTGCACAGCGGCACGATCGCGCCCGGCACGCTCAAGCTCGAAGTGACGGAGAGCACCGTCGCCGCCAACCAGGACGTGCGCGCCGCGCTGGAGCGCTGCCGCGCGCTCGGCGCCGGCATCTCGATCGACGATTTCGGCACCGGTGTGTCGAGCCTCAGCCAGCTCAAGACGCTGCCTTTCGACACCATCAAGATCGACCAGAGCTTCCTTGCCCGCCATGCCAGCGCCGACGCGGCGGCCGATGGCGAGACCATCCTCAAATCGATCATCGCGCTGGCGCAGAGCCTCAAGCGCCAGGTCGTGGTCGAGGGCGTGGAGACGGCGCGCGACGCGCAATGGCTGAAGGCGCTCGACTGCGAATTCGGCCAGGGGTTCTATTATTCGCAGGCCGCTGCCGTCGCCCAGGCGCTGCAATTCATCGCGCTCCACTTCGGCGGCCAGGCTCAAGACGCGGCGAGTTGATGGCTTTCTGAGATAAAAACCGTCATGGGCGGTTGCCCCGCCCATCCATCGCGCCCGCGTCTGCGGGCGCAAGAAATCTCACGCGGAGCCGCGGAGAACGCGGAGTTCAATTTGATCTCCGCGTTCTCCGCGGCTCCGCGTGAGTCATTGGCGCGCCGATGCGCGCCGGATGGATGGCCGGCTCGGAGGCCGGCCATGACGAGAGATGGGATTACGCCCGTCCCGCTTCCGACGACAGTCCCGACAATCCCGCGCCCAGCTTGCCGAAGGCGAGCCGCCATTTGTCGTTGGCGTCGGCGTCGAACACCAGGCCCGGATCGGCGTCGCAATGGATCCAGCCGTTGGCGACGATCTCGCTCTCGATCTGCCCCGGCCCCCAGCCGGCATAGCCCAGCGCCATCAGCCAGCGCTCCGGTCCGCGGCCGTCGGCGATGGCGCGCAGCATGTCCACGGTCGGGGTCAAAAGGATGTCCGGCGTCACGGTCAGCGTCGACGGCCGGTTGGTGGGCTCGGCGCTATGCAGGACATAGCCGTGATCGGTCTCGCACGGCCCGCCGAACAGCACCGGCTTGGACGACGTCGCGTCGGTCGTCTCGATGTCCATCTTCTGCATCAACTCGCGGAAGCCGAGCTGCGGGATCGGCTTGTTGACGATCAGCCCCATCGCCCCGGTGTCGGAGTGGGAAATCATCAGGATCACGCTCTGCTCGAAGCGCGGATCCGACATGCCGGGCATGGCAATGAGCAGCTTTCCATGCAGAAAGCCCTGTTTCTCCTGGGGTTGCTCGTGCAGCGCCGACGCCATGGGGAGAGGCTATCATCCTTGGGAAGGCTTTGCGACCCGCTTCGCGCTGGGCTAAAACCCGCATCCCGCCTTTCCAATCCCTCCAGGAGACACCCATGACCATCCATGTCGGCGACAAGGTTCCTTCCGCAACCCTGATGGAGATGCAGGACGGCGGCCCCAAACCCGTGAAGACCGACGATTTCTTCGCCGGCAAGAAGGTCGTCCTGTTCGCGCTGCCCGGCGCCTTCACGCCGACCTGCTCGGCCAAGCACGTGCCGGGCTATGTGCAGAATTTCGACGCGCTGAAGGCCAAGGGCGTCGACGCGATCGCTTGCGTCTCCGTCAATGACGCTTTCGTGATGGGCGCCTGGGGCAAGGACCAGAACGCCGGCGGCAAGGTCCACATGCTGGCCGACGGCAAACGGCGATTTCACCCGCGCGGTCGGCCTGGAGTTGGACGGCACCAAGTTCGGCATGGGCAAGCGCAGCCAGCGCTATGCGATGATCGTCGACAACGGCGTGGTGAAGGAACTCAACGTCGAAGAGCCGGGCGCGTTCTCGGTGTCGAGCGCGGAGCACGTGTTGGGACAGCTTTAAGATTAACCTCTCCCGCTTTGCGGGAGAGGTATTCTTCAAGGTATCGCCCCGCGCGCCAGCGCATCCGCACGTTCGTTCTCCGGATGCCCGTCATGCCCGCGCACCCATTGCCAGCGTATCTCGTGGCGCGCCATCTCGACTTCGAGCAGCCGCCACAGATCGTCGTTCTTCACCGGTTTCTTGTCGGCGGTCTTCCAGCCGTTCTTCTTCCAGTTCGCCAGCCACTTCGTCGCGCCGTCCAGCACATAGCGCGAATCCGTATAGAGCGTGATCGCCGACGGCGTCTTCAGCGCCGCCAGGCCCTGAATCGCCGCCATCATCTCCATGCGGTTGTTGGTCGTGGCGCGGTCGCCGCCCGACAATTCCTTCTCGGCGCCCTTGGAACGCAGGATCACGCCCCAGCCGCCCGGCCCGGGATTTCCCGAACAGGCGCCGTCGGTGAACATCTCGACCTCGGGCTTGCTCACAATCCGTACTCCGTCGCGTTGCGGACCTTGCGGTGGAAGCGCAGCCGGCGCGAGAAATCGCGCGGGTCCTTCGGCCGCACCAGTGCGTTGGGGTCGTGGTTCAGCCGGTCATAGAGCCGCGTCAGCAGGAAGCGCAGCGCCGCGCCAGCGCTGAGCACGGGCAGGGCGGCGATCTCCGCGCCTGTCAGTTCGCGCTCGCGGCGATAGGCGCCGATCAGGCTGGCGCTCTTGGTGACGTTGAAGCCGCCATCGCTCTCGAAGCACCACGCGTTCAGCATCACCGCGAGGTCGTAGGCATAGGCGTCGTTGCAGGCGAAGTAGAAATCGATCAGCCCCGAAACCTCGGCATTCATGAACAGCACATTGTCGGGGAACAGATCGGCATGGATCACGCCGCCCGGCAGCCCCTTCGGCCAGTTCGCGACGATGTCGCGATGGCTGTCCGCGATCAGGTCGCGCAAGCCCGCCTCGATCCCGTCGGCGCCCGCTTCCGTCTTCAGGGCCAATTCGCCCCAGCCGCCCGGCCCCAGCGCGTTCGGGCGCGCGATCGCGAAGCCGACGCCGGCCGCGTGCATCCTCGCGAGCGCCGCGCCCGCCGCGGCGCAATGCACCGCGTCCGGCCGCTTCAAGGACAATCCGTTCAGGAACGTCACCAGCGCCGCCGGCCTTCCGTTAAGCGTGCTCCATTGGCCGCCGTCGCGCCGCCTTATCGGCTGCGGGCAGGCGATGCCGCGCGCCGCCAGATGCTCCATCAGCCCCAGGAAGAACGGCAGATCGGCCTCGCTGACGCGCTTTTCATAGAGGGTGAGGAAATAGGCGCCGCGGTCGGTCTGCAGGTGGAAATTGGAGTTCTCCACCCCCTCCGCGATGCCCTTGAAGCTCAGCGGCTGGCCCAGATCGTAATCGCCGAGCAGCGTTTCCAGCTCCTCGAAGGAGACGTCGGTATAGACCGCCATGGCCCGTTCTTCCCGAAGGCGGCGTGCTTCCCCTGAAGCGTCCGCTTGGCTATTGTCCGGCCGCGTTTTCGAAGGCCCGTGCGCCGAGAAGTCGGCCGGGCCCCGGCAAAAGTCAAGCGAAGGGCGTTGTCATGTCTGAGCCATATATGGCGCGGAAATCTCCGTTTTCGACCGATGCGAGCCCGCTCGGCCGCCACGCCGCGCCCCGGTGCGACGGCTCGCGCAACACACTTTAGAGCAACGCCATGATCCCGATTCTTCGCAGCGCCGTCGTCCTGTCGATTCTGCTCCTTGCCGGCTGTCAGTCCGCGAAGGAGAAGGCGATGTGCCCCGCCTCGAACGTGCTCTCCAACACCGCCACGCTGACGATCTTCAAGAAGGGCATGGAGGGCGATCCGGCCGGCGAGCTCTACACCGTCGAGCTCACCGGCGTGAGCCTGAGCTGCAGCTTCGACAAGGACGAGGGCACGACCGATTCCGACGTTCAGCTCAGCTTCCGCGCCCGGCGCGCGCCCAGCGGCGACGCAGCGAACTACACGGTGCCCTATTTCCTCGCCACGGTGCTCAACGGCGCCGACGTCATCGACAAGCACATCTTCGCGACGGTCTTCGCGTTCCAGCCCGGCGAGGCGACGACGACCTTCACGGCGGAAATCCCCTCGGCCGTCATCCATTTCGCCAACGGCAAGAAGCCCTATGAATACGGCCTGCTGGCCGGCCTCCAGTTGACGCGCGAACAGCTCGACTTCGCCAAGGCGCACGGACCGCTCGGCCCATGACGTCGCTGCTTTCGGACCTGGGCGTGATCGCGGGCGCCGCGTTCGCGGCCGAAGGACTGTCCGAATCCTTCGGCCAGGTGAGCCGGTCCGACCGGCCCGACCTCGCGCAGTTCCAGTGCAACGGCGCGCTCGCCGCCGCGAAGGCCGCCAAGGCCAACCCGCGCGCCATCGCCGAGAAGGTCGCCGCCCGGCTGAAAGCCGATCCGCTGTTCGCCAAGGTCGAGATCGCCGGCCCCGGCTTCATCAACCTCGACGTGACCGACGCGGCGCTCGCGGCGCGCGGCGTGGCGCTGGCGAAGGACGCGACGCTCGGCGCGCCGGCGACCGGCGCCGGCAAGTCGGTCGTGCTCGATTTCGGCGGCGCCAACATCGCCAAGCCGATGCATGTCGGCCATCTGCGCTCCGCGATCATCGGCGACAGTCTGCAGCGTCTGTTCCGCGCCAATGGCTGGACCGTGACCAGCGATATCCATCTCGGCGATTGGGGCCTTCAGATGGGCCAGCTCATCTCCGAGATCGATCATCGCGGCATCGCGCCGGTCTATTTCGACGCGAATTTCACCGGTCCCTATCCGGCGCAATCGCCCGTCACGATGGACGATCTGGAGGAGCTCTATCCGGCCGCCTCCGCCGCTTGCAAAGCCGACGAGACAAGGCTCGCCGAGGCCCGCCAGGCGACCGCCGATCTGCAGGCCGGGCGGCCGGGCTACCGCGCGCTGTGGACGCATTTTTTCAATGTCTCCAAGGTCGGTCTCGATCGCGAATATGGCGCGCTCGGCGTCCATTTCGATCTGTGGAAGGGCGAGGCGAGCGTCGATCCGCTCGTCGGCCCGATGGTCGCGGACTTCAAGGCGCGCGGCATCGCGGTGGAGAGCGAAGGCGCGCTCGTCGTTCCCGTCGCGCGCAACACCGACAAGAAGGAGATGCCGCCGCTGATCCTGGTGAAGTCCGACGGCGCGGTGCTCTACGGCACCACCGACCTCGCCACCGTGATCGACCGCGTCGCCGAGCAGAATCCCGACCTGATCGTCTATGTCGTCGACCAGCGCCAGAGCCTGCATTTCGAGCAGGTGTTCCGCGCCGCCGAAAGGGCCGGCATCGCCGGCAAGGCCACGCTCGAACATGCCGGCTTCGGCACGATGAACGGCGTCGACGGCAAGCCGTTCAAGACCCGCGCCGGCGGCGTGATGAAGCTGTTCGACCTTATCGCCATGGTGACCGCCGAAGCCGAGAAGCGCCTTGCGGAGCAAGGCATCGGCGCGGACTATTCCGCCGAGGAGCGCGCCGACATCGCCAGGAAGGTCGGCATCGCCACGCTCCGATTCGCCGATCTGTCGAACTGGCGGCTGACCGACTACATCTTCGATCTCGAACGTTTCTCGAAATTCGAGGGCAAGACCGGCCCCTATCTGCAATACGCGGCGGTCCGCATCCAGTCGATCCTGCGCCGCGCGGCGGAGCAGGGCTTCACGCCCGCCGATCCCGCGATCCGCTCGCCGGAAGAGCGCGCTTTGTTCCTCCAGCTCTTGGCGCTGCCCGACACGATGGCGGCGGCCGAGAAGGCCCGGGCGCCCAACATCCTGTGCGACTACGTCTTCACGCTGGCCCAGCTCTACAGCCGCTTCTATGGCGAGCACCACATCCTCTCCGAATCGGACGCCGCCCTGCGCGCCGCCCGGCTCGGTCTGTGCCAGCTGACCCTGGACGTGCTGATCCACGTCTTGTCGCTCTTGGGCATCGAAGTCCCGCAAAGGATGTGATCGCTTCGCTTTTCGGCGTTTGTCATTGCGCCTTTCGTTGACTTGGGCGCCGTCCTCCTTATGATGCATTGCAACGAGACGCCCCGCCGGATGGCGCGCCGTTCCGGCCATACAATCGATCCCTCGCGGGAGAGATCAGCGAAAGCTGGCGCCGAAGGAGCAACCGCCCCGGAAACTCTCAGGCAAAAGGACCGCGACAGGTGATGAACTTCTGGAAAGCAGGGCGCCGCGTTTCGGCACCCTCACCGAAGGGGTAATCCGCCGGCCTTCGCGCCGCGCGGGGAAATCTCTCAGGTCCCAATGACAGAGGGGCGCGAGTTTCGCGATGAGCGGGCGCGCCGGACAAACCTCTGTATACGGACTGTCAGTGACCGATACCGATCAGGCCCTGAAGCAGACCCCGCTGCACGCGCTGCATGTCGCGCTTGGCGCCCGCATGGTGCCGTTCGCCGGCTACGACATGCCGGTGCAATATCCCACCGGCGTGCTCAAGGAGCATCTGCACGCCCGCGAGAAGGCCGGCCTGTTCGACGTTTCGCATATGGGCCAGGCGTTCCTCTCCGGCGACGATCCGGCCCGCGCCCTCGAACGCCTCACGCCCGCCGACGTGATCGGCTTGAACGAGGGGCGGCAGCGCTACGGCCTGCTGCTGAACGGGCAGGGCACGATCAAGGACGATTTCATGTTCTCGCGCCTTCTGGGCGAGGGCGCGCTCTATCTCGTCGTCAACGCCGGCACCAAGGACGGCGATTTCGCCTATATCGCGGACCGGTTGAAGGGCATCGCCACGCTCGAGCCGCGGCCCGACCGCGCGCTGCTGGCGCTGCAGGGTCCGGCCGCCGCCGCCGTGCTGGCGCGCCATTCGCCGGGCATCGATGGGCTCAGCTTCATGAAGGTAGTGCGCGGCATGGTCGCCGGCGCGCCCGCCATCGTCAGCCGCTCCGGCTATACCGGCGAAGACGGCTTCGAGATCTCCATTGACGCGATCCACGCCGAGCGGGTCGCCAACGCGCTGCTCGGCGAGCCGGAGGTCCTGCCCATCGGCCTTGGCGCCCGCGACAGCCTGCGCCTCGAAGCCGGCCTCTGCCTTTACGGCCACGACATCGACGAGACCACCGATCCGGTCGAAGCCAATCTGGTCTGGTCCATCGCCAAGCGCCGCAAGATCGACAAGGATTTCCCCGCCGCCGATCGGGTCATGGATCGCGTGTTCAACGGCGCGCCCCGCAAGCGCGTCGGCATCCGCCCCGACGGCCGCGCGCCGGCGCGCGAGGGCGCCGAGATCGCCGACAAATCCGGCCGCATCATCGGCAAGATCACCAGCGGCGGTTTCGGCCCCACGCTGAACGCGCCCATCGCGATGGGCTATGTCGAGACCCCATTCGCCGGCGACGGCACCGAGCTTGATCTCATCGTGCGCGGCAAGCCCTTGCCGGCGCGCGTCGTGCCGCTGCCTTTCGTTCCCCACCGTTACCGGAGAGCCCTATGACCGAAACCCGCTACACCGACCAGCACGAATGGGTGAGCCTCGACGGCGACGAGGCGACCGTCGGCATCACGAAATACGCCGCCGAGAAGCTTGGCGACGTGGTGTTCGTCGAATTGCCCGAGGCCGGCCGCAAGGTCGGCGCCGGCGGCGAGATCGCGGTGGTCGAAAGCGTCAAGGCGGCAAGCGACGTCTATTCGCCGGTCGGCGGCGAGGTGACGGCGAACAACGCCGCGCTGGTCGCCGATCCCGCCAAGGTCAACGAGGACCCGGAGGGTGCCTCCTGGTTCTTCAAGCTGAAGCTCGCCGACAAGGCCGAGTTCGCCAAGCTGATGACGGCCGAGCAGTACGCGGAATTCGTGAAGGGGCTTTAACAGAAACGGTGTCATGGCCCGCGAATGCGGGCCACCCAGTTGGTGCGCGCACATTGATTGGAATGAATCTCGGATCGTCTATCGACGCCTGCGCAGGCGTCACCTGGGTGACCCGCATTCGCGGGCCATGACAAGTGTGGAGTGAGAGCGTGAGATATCATCCCCTGACCGCCGGCGACCGCGCCCAGATGCTCGCGAAGATCGGCGTCCCCTCGGTCGACGCCCTGTTCAAGGACGTGCCGGCCTCCGCCGTCGTGCCGCTCTCCGCCTTCGCGCTGCCGGACGGGCAGGGCGAGATCGAGGTCGAACGCAAGCTCTCGCGCATGGCCGCCAAGAACACCGATGCCGGCGCGGGGCCGTCTTTCCTGGGCGCCGGCGCCTACAAGCATCACGTGCCCGCCGCGGTCGATCACCTGATCCAGCGCTCTGAATTTCTTACCTCCTACACGCCCTATCAGCCCGAGATCGCGCAGGGCACGCTGCAATACATGTTCGAATTCCAGACCCAGGTGGCACTGCTCACCGGCATGGAAGTCGCGAACGCCTCGCTCTATGACGGCTCGACCGCCACCGCCGAGGCGGTGCTGATGGCGATGCGCGTCACGCGCCGGTCCAAGGCGATCCTCTCCGGCGGCCTGCATCCGCATTATGCCGAAACGGTGGAGACCGTCGCCACGCTGTCGGGCACCGTCGCCCGCGCGCCGGTTACGCCCGGCAAGGCGGAAGACATCGCCGCGCTGATCGATTCCGACACGGCCTGCGTCGTGGTGCAAAGCCCCGACGTGTTCGGCCTGATCCGGGACCTGAAGCCCATCGCCGCCGCCGCGCACGCCAAGGGCGCGCTGCTGATCGCGGTCGTGACCGAGGCGATCTCGCTCGGCCTGCTCGAAGCCCCCGGCTTCCAGGATGCCGACATCGTCGCCTGCGAGGGCCAGTCGATCGGCAACGGCCTGAATTTCGGCGGACCCTATGTCGGGCTCTTTGCCACGCGCGAGAAGTTCCTGCGCCAGATGCCCGGCCGCCTCACCGGCGAGACCGCCGATGCCAGCGGCAAGCGCGGCTACGTGCTGACGCTTTCCACCCGCGAACAGCACATCCGCCGCGAAAAGGCGACCAGCAATATCTGCACGAATTCCGGCCTGTGCTGCCTCGCCTTCACCATCCATCTCTCGCTGCTGGGCGAGGAGGGCCTTGCCCGCCTCGCGCGCCTGAACCACGCCAAGGCGTCCGCGCTGGCTGACAAGCTGGCGCGCGTGCAAGGCGTCAGCCTCGTCACGCCGTCCTTCTTTAACGAGTTCACGATCAAGCTGCCCAAGCCCGCCGCAGAGGTCGTCGAGGCCCTGGCCGCGAAAGGCATTCTCGCCGGCGTCCCGGCCTCGCGCCTGCTGCCGCACGATCCCGCGGTGCGCGATCTTTTGATCGTCGCCGCCACCGAAACCACCACCGACGAAGACGCCGACGCCTTCGTCGCCGCGCTGACGGAGGTCCTGTCGTGACCATGAACAACCAGGGCCGCCCCACCGCGCCGGGCACCATCGAGGCGAACGAGCTGCCGACCATCTCCGGCGACCGTGGCCTCGACCATGAAGAGCCCCTGATCTTCGAGATCGGCCGCGACGGCATGACCGGCGTCGATCTTCCCGACGTGCAGCTCTCCGACGCGCGCCTCGGCGGCCAGCGCCGGCGCGGCCCCATCGGCCTGCCGGGTCTCTCCGAGCCGGAGGTCGTGCGCCACTATGTGCGGCTCAGCCGTCAGAACTACGCCATCGATGCCGGCCTCTATCCGCTCGGCTCCTGCACGATGAAGCACAATCCGCGCCTCAACGAGAAGATGGCGCGGCTGCCCGGTTTCGGCGACCTGCATCCCTTGAGCCCGCAGTCGGCGACGCAGGGCGCGCTGGCGCTGATCTCCGAATTGATGACCTGGCTCACCACGCTGACCGGCATGCCAGCAGTGGCGATGTCGCCCAAGGCGGGCGCCCATGGCGAACTCTGCGGGCTTCTTGCCATTCGCGCGGCGATTGCGGCGCGGGGCGAGACTCGCAAGCGCATCCTCGTCCCCGAATCCGCCCACGGCACCAATCCCGCCACCGCCGCCTTCGCGGGCTTCACCATCGACGAGGTCAAGGGCACCGCCGACGGCCGCGTCGACATGATCGCGCTCGAAGGCAAGCTCGGCCCCGACGTCGCCGCCATCATGCTCACCAATCCGAACACCTGCGGGTTGTTCGAGCGCGACATCCGCCACATGGCCGACGCCACGCACAAGGCCGGCGCCTATTTCTATTGCGACGGCGCGAATTTCAACGCCATTGCCGGCCGCGTGCGGCCGGGCGATCTCGGCGTCGACGCGATGCACATCAACCTGCACAAGACCTTCTCGACGCCGCATGGCGGCGGCGGTCCGGGTGCGGGGCCGGTCGTGCTCTCCGCCGCGCTGGCGCCCTTCGCGCCGCTGCCGCTGCTCGTGTCGGACACGAACGGTTTTCGCCTGATCGAAGACCGCGACCAACTTCCCGAAGGCGCCCAGCCCTTCGGCCGGCTTTGTGCCTTCCACGGCCAGATGGGCATGTTCGTGCGCGCGCTCGCCTATATGCTCAGCCACGGCCGCGATGGCGTGCGCCAGGCGTCGGAAGACGCGGTGCTCTCCGCCAACTACATCCTGGCCAGCCTGAAGGACGTGATGAGCGCGCCGTTCGGCGACGGCCCCTGCATGCACGAGGCGCTGTTCGACGACGGCTTCCTCGCCGGCACCGGCGTCACCACGCTCGATTTCGCGAAAGCGATGATCGATGAGGGCTACCACCCGATGACGATGTATTTCCCGCTCGTGGTCCACGGCGCCATGCTGATCGAGCCGACGGAATCGGAGTCCAAGGAATCGCTCGACCGCTTCATCCACGTCCTGCGCGAACTGGCGCTGGAGGCCAAGGCCGGGAAGACCGAACGCTTCGCCGGCGCGCCGCGCCTGGCGCCGCGCCGCCGCCTCGACGAAACCGCCGCCGCCCGCAAGCCGGTGCTGCGCTGGAAGAAGCCGGAGCTGCCGCAGGCGGCGGAATAAGGCGCGAAAAAAAGGCCCCGTCCGTGGGACGGGGCCGAAGTTGTCCCTAGGAGGAGACGAAACGGGTCAGGTGCAGAAATGCACTTTGAGGCCGGCTGGCGCCTTGGTGTCGGCGTCGCCGCAGGCCTGGTCGAGCTGCTTCTGGGTCAGGCCGCGCGCCTGGCGCAGGTCCGTGCCCTTGATCGAGGTGATGTCCATGACCGCGCCGGTCAGATCGGCGCCGTCGAGCGTGGCATGCGCCAGGTTCGCGGCCGACAGGTCGGTGCCGCGGAACGTGGCGCCGGTGAAATTCGCATAGGACATGCACATCAGGACGGCGGTGGCGCCGTCGAAATTCGCGCCGTGCAGGTCGTGCGCCTTGACGCAGGTGTTGGTCAGGTCGGCGCCGGCGAGGTTGCAGCCCGGGCAGTCGACGATGGCGGCATGGATGCGCGCGACGGCGGCGGCGTCATAGGCCGGCGCCGCGACGGCGGGCGAACCCGTCACGATGACGAAGGCGGCAATGAAGGCGATCAGTCTGGACACGGGGCTTGTCCCAAAGTGAAACGGTTGCTCCTGTCGTCGCAATCATCGTGCCGCGCCGTGGCGCCGTCAGGCGCGAAGGCCCCGATGGCGCAAGAACCGGGTCGTTTCGCGGCCCGCGCGGCGCCATGGTCGTCCCGTGTTCAAAAACGGGATTGCCTCATGTCTTTCCGCATCCGCGGCCTCGACGCCGGCCAATTCGCACCGCTCTTCGCGCTCGACGATGCCGCGCTGGCCGAGCGCGACATGCGGCGCGTCGCCATCGACGCGCCCCGCGGCGCGCCCTGCCGCGTCACGCTCGAGGACGCCGCGCCCGGCGAGCGCGCGATCCTGCTCCCCTTCGCGCATCAGGAGGCGCATTCGCCCTACCGCGCCTCGGGCCCGATCTTCGTGCGCGAAGGCGCGCGCGAAGCCTTCGACCGCGTCGATGAGTTGCCGCCGGTGTTTACCGGCCGCCTGTTGTCGGTCCGCGCCTATGGCACCGCCGGCATGATGATCGACGCCGACGTGGCCCAGAGCGATCCGCGCGGATTGTTCGAGAAATTCTTCGCCGACGCGAACGTCGACTATCTGCACGTCCACTATGCGCGGCGCGGCTGCTATTCGTGTCGCGTGGACAGGGCGTAAGCAGAAAAAGTTGTCATGGCCCGCGAATGCGGGCCACCCAGTTGAAAGCGGCAACTTGCTGATTGGTTGGGCCGGATCACAAATTTATAGATGGTGCAGTTGTCACCTGGGGGGTCCGCATTCGCGGGCCATGACAATTGGGCCCACCCCACAAACGCAAACGGAGGCCCCTCGCGATGGCCCCCGTCCACGGTCAGCACACTGGTTTGCCTGCTCGTCTCCCGCGCTTCGCAGTGCGGTTCGTCACAGATCCTGTGCGATCTTTTTCGATGCTTCCGTCCCGCCTTTCGTTGGGCCTTCCGCATCACGCTCGTACGGCCTTAGGTTCCGCACTTCGCGCCCAGCTTGAACGGTTTCCCCGCCGTTCCCTGGATTCCCGGTCCACGTCAGCGTTCTAGAACGCTTTCGGTGGCCCTTGCCGCACTCCGATCCGTCGCGGGCTTGCGCCCCCTTCGGCCGGTGCAAGGTGTGCGCCGGTCACCTTTTCAGGTGCCTTGGGCGTTTCCCGTGTGCGCGGGTGCCCTAGGCGCGAGAAGAGATTGCGACGGTTTTGTTTTTGAGTCGAGCGCCGCGAATCACTTGTCCACAGAAACCGAATCACCCGCAAACTTTGCTGCGCTTGCGAAAATTCTCCCCCTTATTTCACGCAGCGGGCGCGCAGATGGACGTACTCGGCGGCCGCGACGCGCCCCGATTTCTCCGCGAGAATCAGCGCGAATTCTTCGTACTCGGCATCGTGACAATCCGTGTCGTCGAGTTCGACGGCGTAGCGATCGACGACATGCCCGTTACGGTCGATTACCTCGACAAGCTGTTTCGCCATGATCCGTCTCCGTCGTTCGCCAACGCCGCCGCTCTGAGTCGCGTTCCTCCGAAAAAGCGGAAGGGGCGGGAGCGCGAGCCACCCACCCCTTCCCACCCATCGCGAGGTGTCTCGTCAGCTGCAGCCGCTCGTCGAGCCGCAGGTGTTGCACTTCATGCACGTCCCGTTGCGCACCAGGGTGAAATTCCCGCAGCCGCCGCAGGCGTCGCCTTCATAGCCCTTCATCCGCGCTTCCGCCGCGCGCTTGGCCTGGAGCTCGCGCACCTTGCCCGATTTGGTCGCGGCGGTTTCCGCCCGCTCGCGCAGCCTGGTGCCCAGCGCGTCGACCAGATCGCCGACCGGGTTCGAGGCCTCGGCCAGCACGCTGGCGCGGATTTCCGACAGCGCGTCCGACACTTCGACGTCGTCGGTGGTGAGGAATTCCTCGACCGCTTCGTGCTGCTCGTCATGCGTGTGCAGATGGGCGTGCTCGGCATGGGCATCCAGCTTCAGCGCCGCGCCGCCGCGCATCACCTTGATGGTGCGCGGAATGCGGCCGCGCACGAAGCCCGGCGACACCACGCGGCGCACTTCGCTGCCTTCGTCCGTACCGACGCCGACATCCTCGTCCCCCTCCGGAAGGACATGCGCCAGGTCGTTGCGACCCAGATAGCTGACCGCCAGTTCGCGGAAGATGTAGTCCAGGATCGAGGTGGCGTTCTTGATCGAATCGTTGCCGATCACCATGCCGGCCGGCTCGAAGCGCGTGAAGGTGAAGGCGTCGACGAACTCGTCCAGCGGAACGCCGTATTGCAGGCCCATCGAGATCGCGATGGCGAAGGCGTCCATCAGCGAGCGGAACGCCGCGCCGTCCTTGTGCATGTCGATGAAGATCTCGCCGATGCGGCCGTCCTCGTACTCGCCGGTGCGCAGATAAACCTTGTGCCCGCCGACGATCGCCTTCTGGGTATAGCCCTTGCGGCGCTGCGGCAGCTTCTCGCGGTCGCGTTCGCGCACCCGCTCGATCACGCGCTCCACGATCCGCTCGGTGACGATGGTGGTGCGGGCCACCGCGCTGACCTCTTCGGTCTCGTCCTCGTCGTCGATCTGCAGCACCTGGCTCGCCAGGGGCTGACTGAGCTTGGAGCCGTCGCGATAGAGCGCATTGGCCTTGAGGCCGAGCCGCCAGGATTGCAGATAGCTCTTGCCGCACTCCTCGACGGTGGCGTTGTTCGGCATGTTGATGGTCTTGGAGATCGCGCCCGAGACGAAGGGCTGCACCGCCGCCATCATGAGAATGTGGCTCTCGACCGACAGCGAGCGCTTGCCGATGCGGCCGCAGGGATTGGCGCAGTCGAACACCGCCAGGTGCTGCGGCTTCAGGTGCGGCGCGCCTTCCAGCGTCATCGCCCCGCAGACATGCAGGTTCGCCAGATCGACATCGGCGCGGGAGAAGCCCAGATGCTTCATCATGTCGAAGTCCGGCGCTTCCAGCGCAGCGGCGTCGATGCCGAGGATGGCGGTGCAGAACTCCGCGCCCAGCGTCCATTTGTTGAACACGAAGCGGATGTCGAACGCCGATTCCAGCGCGCCTTCCACCGCGTTGATCTGCTCGTCGCCGAACCCCTTGGCGCGCAGCGCGTCGTGGTTGAGCGCGCCGCGATAGCCCTCCAGCGTGCCGTGGCCCACCGCATAGGCGACGATGTTGTCGATCTGCGCCTGGGTGTATTGCAGCGTCGCCAGCGCCTCGGGCACGCAGCGGTTGATGATCTTGAAATAGCCGCCGCCGGCCAACTTCTTGAACTTCACCAGCGCGAAGTCCGGCTCGACGCCCGTGGTGTCGCAGTCCATCACCAGGCCGATCGTGCCGGTCGGCGCGATCACGGTGGACTGAGCGTTGCGATAGCCGAAGCCCTCGCCCAGCGACACCGCGTCGTCCCAGGCCCGCTGCGCCGCGAAGGCCAGGTCCCGGTTCATCACCGCCGCGAGGTCGAGCGGCACGGGCAGGGTGGACAGGCCCTCATAGCCGTCCTTCTCGCCATGCGCGGCGCGGCGGTGGTTGCGCATCACCCGCAGCATCGCGTCCTTGTTCTTGGCGTATTCCGGGAACGGTCCCAACTCGCCCGCCATCTCGGCCGAGGTCGCGTAGGCGACGCCCGTCATCACCGCGCTGATCGCGCCGGCGATCGCGCGGCCCTCGCGCGAATCGTAAGGGATGCCCGCCGCCATCAGGAGGCCGCCGATATTGGCGAAGCCCAGGCCCAGCGTGCGGTAGTCGTAGGAAAGCTGCGCGATCTCCTTGGACGGGAACTGCGCCATCATGACCGAGATTTCGAGCACGATGGTCCACAGCCGGCAGCCATGCTCGAACGCCGCGACATCGAACACTTTTCCGTGGCCTACCGCTTCGCTTCTCGAGGCCGGGGCGCCGCCCGGCTCTTTGCGGAACGCCATCAAGTTCAGCGAGGCGAGATTGCACGCCGTGTCGTCCAGGAACATGTATTCCGAGCACGGATTGGAGGCGCGGATGTCGCCGCCCGCCGGGCAGGTATGCCAGTCGTTGATCGTCGAATGGAACTGAATGCCCGGATCGGCGCAGGCCCAGGCGGAATAGGAGATCTTCTCCCACAATTCGCGCGCCTGCACCGTCTTGGCGATCTTGCCCGAGCCGCGATAGGTCAGGTCCCACGGCTTGTCTTCAAGGACCGCGTTCAGGAATTCGTCGGTCACGCGCACCGAATTGTTCGAGTTCTGGCCCGATACGGTGAGATAGGCTTCCGAATCCCAGTCGGTATCGTAGGACTTGAACTCCATCTCCTTGTAGCCCTGCCGGGCGAAGGAGATCACGCGCTCGATGTAATTGTCCGGGATCATCGCCTTGCGCGCGGCTTTCACCTCGCGGCGCAGCGCCGGGTTCTTCTTCGGATCGAAGCAGTCGTCGCCCGAGCCCTGGCAGTTGATGCAGGCCTTCATCACGGCCTTCAGGTGCTTCTCGGCGAGCTTGGAGCCCGCCACCATGGCGGCGACCTTCTGCTCCTCGACCACCTTCCAGTCGATGAAGGCTTCGATATCGGGATGATCGACATCGACGATCACCATCTTGGCGGCGCGGCGCGTGGTGCCGCCCGACTTGATCGCGCCCGCCGCGCGGTCGCCGATCTTCAGGAAGCTCATAAGCCCCGACGACTTGCCGCCGCCCGACAGCCGCTCGTTCTCGCCGCGCAGCGAGGAGAAATTCGTGCCGGTGCCCGAGCCGTATTTGAACAGCCGCGCCTCGCGCGTCCAAAGGTCCATGATGCCGCCCTCGTTGACGAGGTCGTCGGCGACGGACTGGATGAAGCAGGCATGCGGCTGCGGATGCTCGTAGGACGAGGCCGACTTGGTCAGCCGCTGGGTCTTGTGGTCGACATAGTAATGACCCTGGCTCGGACCGTCGATGCCATAGGACCAGTGCAGGCCGGTGTTGAACCATTGCGGCGAGTTCGGCGCCGCCATCTGCGTCGCCAGCATGTAGGAGAGTTCGTCCTTGAACGCGCTCGCATCGGCTTCGCTGTCGAAATAGCCGCCCTTCCAGCCCCAATAGGCCCAAGTGCCGGCGAGGCGGTCGAACACTTCGGTGGCCGAATTCTCGCCGCGGGTCTTGTCGCTGTCGGCGGTCTTGCGCCAGAGGAATTCCGGCACGCCCTCTTCCGGCACCGGCTTCAGCGCCGTCGGCACGCCGGCCTTGCGGAAATACTTCTGGGCGAGCACGTCGCACGCGACCTGGCTCCAGCTCTCGGGTACCTCGATGTTCGACTGCGAGAAGACGACCGAGCCGTCGGGGTTCTTGATCTCGCTGGTGGCGGACCGGAACGCGATGCCTTCGTATGGCGAATGACCCTCGACCGTGAACTGACGGCGAATGCGCATGGACGTGATCCCCGAAAATAAACCTGTTAGGCCCCGTTGTGATCGCCGCTTTCGGCACCATTTCAGGGACGGTTTTCCGTCGCCGGGATCTCCGCCTGTGTGGCAGGACCCTCGGCGGGGAGTTGAATTCCGTCCGCCAGATTTGGTGTCGCGAGCAGCGACAGGCCCCAAGTATGGGCACTGTTCGAAAAGCCTCGCAAGCGAAAAGTAGTAAACGAAACCTTACCCACCATATGTGGTAGGTCGATGACATCGCGTTTTTGCTGGGGAAAGTCGCGTGTCAAGCCGTTAACAAGAATCGCGCAGAAAAAATTTTCGCGTTCGTGACAGCTGGAACCTCGAAGACGGTTTTGGATCGATTGTGGATAGTCGAAGAAACGCGCGTCCAGAGTCGCTGGTCACCGTGTCGCCATCGTCCCAATGGCATCATCGGCAACGGGCTTCTATAGTCCCGCGCGATTCCGTCAGGGGTTTGGCCGGTTAATGTCCTTCATCCGCATGCTCTATAGCTGGTGGCACAACGCCACGCTGGGAACCCTGACCACGACCTGGTTCTCCGGCGCGCTCGTCGGCACCGACGATCACGGCAACCGCTATTACCGCTCCAAGAAGGGCGACCGCCGCTGGGTGGTCTATTCGGGCCTCGTCGAGGCGAGCCGGGTGCCGCCCGACTGGCATGGCTGGCTGCATCACACCTTCGCCGAACCGCCGACCTCCGAGCCGTTCAAGATCAAGTCGTGGGAAAAGGCGCACCGCCCCAACCTCACCGGCACCGCCGGCGCCTATCGTCCGGACGGCAGCCTGCTCGCCTCGGGCGTGCGACCGCGCGCGACCGGCGACTACCAGGCCTGGAAGCCGGAGTAGGGGATGGGCAACAACACCGTCGAGACGATCATCGGCGCGATCGTGGTCGCGATCGCCGCGGTCTTCCTCTGGTTCACCTACACGACGACGAATTCCGGAAGCCTCGGCGGCTACGAGATCACCGCGCGCATGCCGCGGGTCGACGGGCTCGCCACCGGCACCGATGTGCGGCTCTCCGGCATCAAGGTCGGCGCGATCAGCGCGCTGACGCTCGATCCCAAGACCTATCTCGTCACCCTGCACATGGACATCCGCCAGGACATTCCGATCCCCGACGATTCCTCGCTGATGGTGACGTCGTCCGGCCTGCTCGGCAGCTCCTATCTCTCGATCACGCCGGGCGGCAGCGACAAGATGCTCCCGCCGGGCGGCCAGATCACCAATGTGCAGGGCGCGGTCGACCTGATGGGGCTGGTCGGCCGCTTCATCGGCGGCGGCAACAACAACGCCAATGGCGGCCAGCCCAAGCCGGCGCCGCAGACGAGCGCGCCAGATGCGCATCCTTAGCGTCCTGATGCTGGGCGCCGGGCTGGTCTTCGGCGCCAACACCGTGCTGGCCGATCCGCCCGTCAAGCCCGTGCGGGCCAAGCCCGCGAGGACGCTGCTGACGGACTTTCCGGCGCCCAAGGCGCCGGCCGTGCCCACGCCGCCGCCAAAAGGGCCGCTCACGCTTGTCATGCGCGGGCTGGACAAGATCACCGGCCGCGCCACCACGCTGCTGATCCCGATCGGCAAGTCGGCGCAATTCGCAACGCTGACCATCACCGCGCGCTACTGCTATTCGACGCCCCCGACCGAGACGCCCGAGACCGCCGCCTTCGTGCAGATCGAGGACCACCGCCCCGACCAGCCCGCACGGCGCATCTTCTCGGGCTGGATGTACGCGTCGAGCCCGGGGCTCAACGGCATGCAGCATCCGCTCTACGACGCCTGGGTGATGACCTGCAAAGCCATCGCCCCCGGCGAGACCGTCGCCATCGGACCGGAGAAGCCGGTCAAGCCCGTCTCGCCCGACGCGCCCGACACCGAAAAGGCCGTCGCGCTGCCCGCGGACGCCAGCCAGTAACCCCTCCGGTTCAGGGCCTCGTTCAGCCGCGCGAGATAGGCCTCGCGCGCGATCTCGACGGCGCCGAACTGCGACAGGTGCGACGTGAGAAACTGCGTGTCCAGCAGCACAAATCCGCCGCGGATAAGCTGCGCCACCAGATGCACCAGCGCGACCTTGCTGGCGTCGCGCGCCGTGGAGAACATGCTCTCGCCGAAGAACGCCCCGCCCAGGCTGACGCCGTAGAGCCCGCCCACCAACTCGCCGTCCAGCCGGCACTCCACCGAATGGGCATAGCCGGTCGCGTGCAGCGCCGTGTAGAGCCGCAGGATCTCGACATTGATCCAGGTCTCGTCGCGCGTCGCGGCGCAGGCTTTCATGACATCGACGAAGGAAAGATCGAAGGTGACGGCGAACCTGTCGCCACGCACCGTCCGTGCCAGCCGGTGCGGGATGTGGAAGCGGTCGAGCGGAATGACGCCGCGCTTCTCCGGCGACACCCAATAGAGGTCCGGATCGTCGCGCCGCTCGGCCATGGGAAACAGCCCCTCCGCATAGGCGCGAAGAAGCAGTTCCGGCGTCAGCTGCGGCGAGCCGTGCATGGTTCCAGCCTAGAGCCGATCGTTGCCGAGGTGAATCACAATTTGTCCGGCGGGCCGGAAACGAAAAAGCCCCGGCGTTTCCGCCGGGGCCTCTTTTCGTTGCGGGCGGTCCGCTTTAGCGGCGGCCGTTGCCCATCAGCCTCAGGATCATCAGGAACAGGTTGATGAAGTCGAGGTAGAGCTTGAGCGCGCCGTAGATCGCCTTCTTGCCGGCGGTGGCCGCGTCGTCGGCGTCGGCATAGGCGTTCTTGATCCACTGCGTGTCGTAGGCGGTCAGCCCGGTGAAGACGAGCACGCCTACCACCGAGATCACCCACACCAGCATCGTCGACTGCACGAAGAAGCTGACCATCGAGGCGATCACGACGCCGATCAGGCCCATGAACAGGAACGAGCCGAAGCCCGTCAGGTCGGTCTTCGTCGTGTAGCCCCAAAGGCTCATCGCGCCGAAGGTCGCCGCCGTCACGAAGAAGGCCTGCGCCACGTCCGCGCCGGTATAGACGAGCACGATGGGCGCCAGCGCGATGCCGTTGATGCCGGCATAGAGCCAGAACGTGGTCTGCGCCGTCGCCAGGCTCATCTTGGTGATGCGGAACGAGAGGAAGAACACCAGCCCGATCGGCGCGATCAGCGCGATCCAGCCCAGCGGCGACAGGCCGACGCGGCCGGTCTGCTCGTTGACCGCGAAGAACAGGTCGCGGATCGCCGGTATCTCCGCCACGGCATAAGCCGTCGCGCCGGTGAGCAAGAGGCCCACCAGCATGTAATTGTAGACGCGCAGCATGTAGGTGCGCAGGCCGCTGTCGATCAGGCCGGCGGTGTCCGTCTGGCCGCGCAACACCCGATTGTCGAAGTCCGCCATGGTGTCGAAATCCTTTCCTGCCGGTGGTTTGGCCGGCTCACGCTACTATATCGTGTTTCGCGGGCCTCGTATCAAGAGGCGTAAACCCGCGATTTGGCTGAAGAATCATGACACGCCGGCAACCTGGCCGCGCCGCCGGCACGGGATTCACGGCGCGCGCAACTGCTCCGCCGGCTTGGCGGCCAGCGCGGCCCAGGCGCCGATCAGGCCGAACAGCAGCGTCGCCGCGCCGCCGCCCAATATCGTGATCAGCGCGGCGCCCGCATCGAAGCTCAGCGCCACGCCCAGGACCTGCCGGCAGATCAGATCGGCCGCGAGCGCGCCGGCGCCGAACGCGATTACGCCGGTCAAGAGGCCGGTGACGCCATATTCGACGATATAGACGGTCGCGATCCGCGCCCGCGTCGCGCCGAGGACCTTCAGCACCGTCGCGTCGTAGAGCCGCCCGCGGCTCCCCGCCGCGATGGCGCCGGCGAGCACCAGAAGGCCCGACAGGATGGTGAGCAGGCTCGCCGCCCGCACGCCGTCGCTCAACTCCTGCAAGAGCGTGTCGACCTGGGCGATGGCGTCCTTGACCCGCACGGCGGAGACGTTCGGGAACGCGTCGGTCACGGCGCGGTAGAGCGGCTCTTCCTCGCTGGGATCGACGCGCACGGTGGCGAGGAAGGAATGCGGCGCATGGATGATCGGTTGGGGCGTGGTGACGATGATGAAGTTCTGCCCGCCGGTGGTGAAATCCACTTTGCGGAAACTCGCGATGGTGTATTCGATCTCGCGTCCCAGCACGTTGAGCACGATCTTGTCGCCGAGCTTCAGTCCCATTCCCGGCGCCAGGCCGGCATCGAAGGAGACCAGCGGCGGCCCCGCATAGTCCTTCGGCCACCATTTGCCCTCGGTGATCACCGTTCCCTCGGGCGGGGTTGCCGCATAGGTGATGCCGCGGTCGCCGGACACCGCCCATTTCGCCTCGGGCACGATCTTGGCGTCCTTGGCCGCGACGCCGTTCAGCGACACGATCCGCCCACGGATCATGGGCGTGCGCTTGTAATCCTCGGCCGTCTTGAACCTCTGGATCGTGGCATCGAACCGCGCCGCCTCGTCCGGCTGGATGTCGATGAAGAAGAAGCTTGGCGCCGTGCCCGGCAGGCGGTCCTTCACCTGCGCCGAGATCGTGCGATCAAGCAGCGTCACGGTGGCGAGCAGCGTCAGCCCAAGCCCGAGCGCCGTCACCACGCCCGCCGTCGCCGCGCCCGGGCGCGTCAGGTTGGCGAGCGCGAGGCGGATCGTCGGGCTGCGGGGCCGGGGCAGCCTGCGCAGCGCCCAGCGGAACGCGCCCGCGACCAGCCGCAGCGCCACGAGGCTTGCCGCGACGCCCGCCAGGAACTCGGCGGCGAATTCTGGCGAGGGCGAAAGGAAAAGCGCCAGCGCGATCACCAGCGCGCCCGCCACGCCCGCGCCGAGCAGATAGGGCAGGGCGCCGCGTGCGTCGGAGGGCGCCACGATATCGCGGAACAGGCTGGCCGGCGCGATCAGCCGCGCCCGCGCGAGCGGCGGCACGGCGCAGGCAATCGCGGAGAGCAAGCCGAACGCGGCGGCGAAGGCCAGCGGCGCGGGATAGATCGCGAAATGCGCCGGCGCGGGAATGTCGCTGCCGAAGAAATATTCGACCGCGAAGGGCAAGGCGGCGCCCAGGATCAGGCCCACGACCACCGCCAGCGCGGCGATCGCCATCACCTGAAAGAAGAAGATCAGGAAGATCAGCCCGCCATCGGCGCCGAGCGATTTGAAGATCGCGATCTCGCCACGCTTGCGATCGAGGAAGGCGCTCACCGCCTGACCGGCGCCGACGCCGCCGACCGCGAGCGCGGTCAAACCGACCAGCGTCAGGAACATCGTCACCTGCTCGACGAAGCGGCGGATGCCGGGCGCCGCGTCGGAGCGGTCGCGGATGTCCCAGCCGGCATCGGGGAATGCCGCCTCGGCGTCGTGCTTGAATGCCTTGAGGTCGGCATTGGGCGGCAGGACGACGCGGTAATTGTAGTCGATCAGGCTGCCCAGCGTGACGAGGCCGGTGCGCAGCAGCGCCGCGTTCGACACGATGATGTGCGGCCCGAGGCTGAAGCCGCCGGAAATGCGGTCGGGTTCGCTCACCAGGATCGCACTGAGCCGAAAGGTCTGCGTCCCGATCCGCACCAGGCCGCCGGGCGCGATGTTCAACCGGTCGAGCAGCGTCTGCTCCGCCACCGCGCCACAGATATCCGCCGCGCAGGCGAGCGCTTTGTGGAAATCGAGCGCCGGCGACAGCGAGACGTTGCCGAAGAACGGATAGGCGCCGTCCACGGCCTTGAGTTCGACAAGCTGGCGCTCCGCTTCCGCGCCGTTCTTGAGCGCATAGGCCATGCCGCGCAGCGACACCGTCTCGGACACCCGCCCGCGCGTGCCCAGCCAGGTCCGCTCCGCCGGACTCGCCTCGCGATGGACCAGATGCACCACGACGTCGCCGCCGAGCAGCGTGCGGCCCTGTTCGGCGAGACCGTTCAGGAACGCGGCCGACAGCGACTCGACGCCCGCGATGGCGGCGACGCCCAGCACCAGACAGGCGAAGAAGATGCGAAAGCCGGATAGCCGCAGCCGCATCTCGCGTCGCGCGAAACGCAAGGCGAGCGCCAGGCGGCTCACGCCGTCCGCTCGTTGGTCACGATGCGGCCATCCTTGAGCCGCACGATGCGCTGGCAGCGCCTGGCGAGGCTTTCCTCATGCGTCACGAGAAACAGCGTCGTGCGCGCCCGGGCATGCAGCGCGAAGAGGAGATCGGAAATCTCCTTGCCGGTCGCGCCGTCGAGATTGCCGGTCGGCTCGTCGGCGAAGAGCACGGTGGGCCGGGGCGCGATGGCGCGGGCCAGCGCGACGCGCTGCTGCTCGCCGCCGGACAATTGCCCCGGATAATGTTCGAGCCGCGCGCCGAGGCCGACCGCGTCGAGTTCCGACTTGGCGCGGTCGAAGGCGTCCGGGGTGCCGGCCAGTTCCAGCGGCACGGCGACGTTCTCCAGCGCCGTCATGGTCGGAATGAGGTGGAAGGACTGGAACACGATGCCGATGCGCCCGCGGCGAAAGCGCGCCAGCGCATCCTCGCCCAGCCGCGTGATGTCGGTACCCGCCACCGTCACCCGGCCGGCGGTCGCGGCTTCCAGCCCCGCCGCCACCATCAGCAGCGACGACTTGCCCGAGCCCGACGGCCCGAGCAGCGCCACGGCCTCGCCCTCGGGCACCGTCAGCGACACGCCGTTCAGGATGTTCACCGGCCCGGCGACGCTGGACAGCGTCAGCCTCACATCTTCCAATACGATGGCGTCTGGGGGATTGTGCATCGATGACTCGGGCGGACCTTACAGGCGATATGGGATGAGCAGCGCCCGATACAAGCATTTGCTTAGCATGTTTGCCGCCTTTGTCCTTTCCGTGACGGCGGTTCACGCCGCGCCGGTGAAAATCCTCGCGCTCGGCACCAGCCTGACCCAGGGCTATGGCGTGCCGCCCGGGCAGGACTTCACCGCCGTGCTGCAGGACCGCCTGCGCGCCGAACACATCGACGCGACGCTCATCAATGCCGGCGTCTCCGGCGACACCTCGGCCGGCGGATTGTCGCGGCTGGACTGGTCGCTCGCCGACCATCCCGACGCCGCCATCGTCGAGCTCGGTTCCAACGACGCGCTGCGTGGCCAGTCGCCGGCCCAGACCGAGGCCAATATCGCCGCCGTGCTCACGAAGCTGAAGGCGGCGCATGTTCCCGTTCTGCTCACCGGCATGAAGGCGCCGCGCAATCTGGGTCCGGAATACGCCGCGCAGTTCGATCCGATCTATCCCAGGCTCGCCAGGAAATTCGGCGTGCTGTTCTATCCCTTCATCCTGGACGGCGTGGCGATGAACCCCGGGCTCAACCAGGCCGACGGCATCCATCCCAATCCGGCCGGCGTGAAGATCGTCGTGGACCGCATCCTGCCTTATGTGAAACAGCTCATCGCGCAGGCGCGCGCGGGCAAGCGCTAGGCGATGTTCCAGCGGCTCCTCTCGGTCGGCGGTTTCACGCTCCTGTCGCGCATCACCGGCTTCGCGCGCGACATACTCATGGCGGGGATCATCGGCGACGGCATCCTGTCCGACGCCTTGATCGTCGCCTTCATGTTTCCCAACTATTTCCGCGCGATCTTCGGCGAAGGCGCGATCAACCCCGCCTTCCTGCCGCGCTATGCCGCGCTGCAGGCGCGGGGCGAGTCCGATGCGGCCGCCAGGTTCGCCGACCAGATTTTCTCCTGGCAGATGCTGGCGCAGCTCGCGATCCTGGTCGGCGGGCTTTTTGCGATGCCCCTTATAGTCAGCGTGCTGGCGCCGGGCTTCGCCGAGAATCCGGCGCAGATGGCGCTAACCGTGGACCTCGCGCGCATCACCTTCCCCTATCTGATCCTCACCCTGGTCGCGATCCAGCTTTCGGCGATGCTGAACGCCATCGACCGGTTCTGGGCCGCCGCCGCGTGGTCGAATTTCCAGAACCTCGGCATGATCGCGACGCTGGTCTGCTGGCGCTGGTTTCCCAATGCCGCCTATGCGGCTGCCTGGGGCGTGCTCCTTGGCGGCTTCGCGCAGTTGTTCTTCATGCTGTGGGCGGCGAAGCGCGACGCTCTCGACTTGCGCATCGTCTGGCCGCGCTGGACGGCGGAGGTGAAGGAATTCTTCAAGGCGCTGGGCGCCGTGACACTCGGCACCGCCACGACGCTGATCGCGCCGATGATCGACACGGTGCTGGCGAGCTTCCTCGCCACCGGAAGTCGCACCGCGCTCTATTACGGCGACCGGATCAACCAATTGCCGCTGGGCGTGCTGGGCATCGCGCTCGGCACGGTCCTGCTGCCGCGGATGTCGTCGCTCCTGGCGAAGAACGACCGCACCGGATCGGATGCCGCGCAAAACAATGCCGCCGCGCTGACGCTGCTGCTGACGCTGCCCTTCGCGGCGGTGTTCGTCGCGATCCCGGACACGATCATGACGGCGATCTTCGCCCATGGCGCCTTCGACGCCCGCGCCGCGGCGCAGGCCGCGACCGCACTGGCCGCTTACGGCGTGGGACTGCCCGCCTTCGCGCTGGTGCGCATCTTCGCCTCGACCTTCTATGCCCGCCACGACACCGCGACGCCGGCGCGGATCACTTTCGTCGCTTTCGGCGCGAACATCGCGATGAAGCTCGTCCTGGTCTGGGGTCTCCATCTGGGCGTCGCCGGGATCGCGCTCGGCACCGCCTTCGGCGCCTGGCTCAATGTCGGGCAATTGATCTGGACCGGCCGCAGCCGTTCGCTGCTGGTGATCGATGCCAACCTCAAGCGCGCCCTTCTTCCGACCCTGTTGGCCGCCGCCGCCGCCGCCGTCGGCGCCTATGCCGGCATTCACTTGACCGCGCATGCCGCTGGTGCGCCCTGGCTCAGGGACATGATCCACCTGGCCGCGGCCGCGGGCCTGGGCGGCGGCCTTTATCTTGTGATTGTCCTCGCCTTCCGCCGGATGCTGCCGCTGGGCCGCCTGGCGCGTTCCAAGAGCTAGCCATGCAGCGCCTGTTCGTCGCCCTTTCGATCCCCGACACCGTCGCGCAGTCGCTGGCGCTGCTTCAGGCCGGCGTGCCCGGGGCGCGCTGGCAGACGCGCGAGCAGCTTCATCTGACCCTGCGCTTTATCGGCGAGGTCGACGGGCGTGACGCGGCCGCGATCCACGACGCGCTGGCGACGATCGCGGCGCCCACCTTCACGCTCGAACTGCACGGGGTCGGCGAATTCGGCGGCAAGCACCCGCACGCGCTGTGGGCCGGGGTGCGGCCCAACGAGGCGCTTCTGCACCTCCAAAAGAAGATCGAGACCGCGATCCAGCGCGCCGGCCTTGCGCCGGAGCGCCAGAAATACACGCCGCATGTCACGCTGGCCCGCCTGCGCGGCACGCCGGTCGGCCGCGTGATGGACTATCTCACCGATCACGCGCTCTACAGTTCGGTGCCGTTCCCGGTCGCCGGCTTCATCCTCTATTCCAGCGTCCTGACCAGCAACGGCAGCATCTACCGCGCCGAACAGGCCTATAGATTGCGCTAGCCCGCGTCCTCGATCCCATGCATGTCGTCGTCCGACAGCCCGAAATGATGGCCGATCTCGTGGATCAGGACGTGGCGCACGATGTCGCCCAGCGTGTCGGCATGCTCGGCCCAATAGTCGAGGATCGGCCGGCGGTAGAGGAAGATCATCGTCTGATACCCGTGGACGCGGCCGGCGATCTCGTCGGCGAGGCGCGGGCCGTGGAACAGGCCCAGGATGTCGAACTCGCTTTGCAGCTTCATGTCGCGGATCACGTCCTCGTCGGGAAAATCCTCGATGCGAAAGACGATGTCGCCGGTGAGGCCGCGGAACTCGCGCGGCAAGGCCTCGAAGGCGCGCCGCGCCAGCTCCTCGAAATCGGCGAGCGAAGGCGATTCGATGTCGTTCCAGTCCATGGCGCGCTAGACTAACGGCAAACCGGGAGAGAATTCATGACAAAACTGACCGCCCCCGCGCGCGACGCGGCGCTGAAGTCGCTGGCGGGATGGAAAGAGGTCGCCGGCCGCGACGCCATCGCCAAGACCTTCGAATTCAAGGACTTCAACCGCGCCTTCGCCTTCATGACGCGCGCCGCCCTGCTGGCGGAGAAGATGGATCACCATCCCGAATGGTTCAACGTCTACAACAAGATCGAGGTCACGCTTTCGACCCACGACGCCGGCGGCGTGACGCAGAAGGACATCGACATGGCGAAAGCGATGGACGGCTACGCGGCGTGATCCGCGCCCGCCGCCTTCGCGCGGCGGGCACGGCCGTTCGAACTCAGAACGGGATCTGGTGGTAGTAGAGCGCTGCCGCCGTCGCCGAAGCGATGAATGCGGCGAGCAGGAGAAGCAGCACGGGATGCCGGAACGGCGATCTGCGCTGCGCAATCCGGTCGAAATGGTCTTCGAGCGTGTTCGGATTGACCAAGGGCCCAACGAGCGACGTCATGTCAGTGCCTCCTATTACAACCAAGGGGCGGCGCATGTAGTCTTCATTGCCCCCCGGTGCAATAGGGAATTCGCGCCAGCGGGCTTTTTCTTCGCCGCTAGGCCTCCAGGCGATAGCCATCGCCGTCGCGCTTGATCCATCCCGCCGTCGGCGCGGCGAAGTGCGAGCCGATGATGAGGATCGGCTTGTCCGCCCAATCCTGAAACACGGCGCGCCGTGTCGCCACCGAGGCTTTCTTGTCGCTGTCGTATTCGGTCGACCAGTCCGGCCGGCCGATCTGGCAGGGATGGTGGATCATGTCGCCGGTGATCACGGCGGTCTCGCCCTTGGATTCGATCATCACGCTGACATGGCCGGGCGTGTGGCCGGTCGTCGGGATCAGGCGCAGCTCCGGCGAGATGCGGTGGTCCAGCGCCACCGTCTGCGCCAATCCCGCTTCGACGATCGGTGTGACCGAGTCCGACATGATGTCGGCCATCTGGTCCTCGTCGGATGCGATCCAGTGTTCGTAGTCCTTCGCGCTGAACAGATAGCGCGCGTTGGGAAAGGTCGGCACCCATTTGCCGTTCTCGAGCATCGTGTTCCAGCCGACATGGTCGACATGGAGATGGGTGCAGACCACCGCGTCCACGCTTTCGCGTGTGAAACCGGCGGCCACCAGGTCTTCGAGGAACGCCGTATGCAAGGCATTGCCGCCCAGCTCCTTGCGCGGCTTGTCGTTGCCCATGCAGGTGTCCACCACCAGCTTCAGGCCCGGTGCGTCCACCAGCAGGGCGTGAAACGACAGCCGCAGCTCGCCCTTGGGCGTCACATAGTTCGGCCAGAGCCATGGCATGGTCTTGAGCGCCTCCGGCGTCGCGTCCAGCATGAAGGGAATGGGGCCGTCGACGGCGGCGTCCACCGCCATCTCCACCACGCGCGTGACGGTCACGTCTCCGATCTTCCACGTCAGCATGTCGTTGCCCTCCCGTTTTCGCCGAGCCTAACCCGCACGGCGACGCGAGCAAGGGTCGCCGCGCGGACATTCATTCCGGCTTATCGGACGACTTCGCTGTGACGTCCGAGCCGTAGCGCTGGCGGTGGAGAATGTTGATGCGCTGTCGCGGGAGGCCGAAGCCGTTCGAGGCTCTCAGAGCGACAGGTAAAGGATCGCGGCGGCAATCAGCCAGAAGGCGATGCACCCCGCCACGGCCC
This sequence comes from Rhizomicrobium sp., assembly GCA_037200045.1. Taxonomy (NCBI): domain Bacteria; kingdom Pseudomonadati; phylum Pseudomonadota; class Alphaproteobacteria; order Micropepsales; family Micropepsaceae; genus Rhizomicrobium; species Rhizomicrobium sp. The sequence continues at coordinate 978,233 of JBBCHM010000002.1, read as the reverse complement.
AGCGCACGAAACCGCTGTCTGTCCCGTCGATCGACGGCCGCGGGCGGAAGTCGTCCTCGAACGAGCGGATGGGGATCAGGGGGTCGGTAAGAGTCATGGCGTGCACAACCCAAATTTCTCGTTGCGAAGTCTGCGCCGATTCCGGCCGCAGCAACACTCCTCTAGGTTACATAGCGTGCGATTAACTCGTTCTGAAGGGGGCGTTCGGATTTTGATGCGTTCGCCGCGCGGATTTGCTGCGCTGCGGTTTTCGCAGGTGCACTTTGCTGCACTGCACGCATCCAGACCGCGAGGCGGACCCGCCCAAAGGCGGATACGCGCTGTTGCCGCGTTACTTCCGGATGGAAATGCTCACGCCGTAGAAGCGGGGCTCGCCGGCGATGAAGGTCGGGATGCCGAAGGCATCGCCCGTATTGCCGGCGTCCTTGATGTATTTCTCGTCGAACAGGTTGTTGGCGAACACCCCGACCGTCCACTGCGTTCCGTCCGGCTGGTAGGTGAGGCGGGCGTTGAACAGGCCATAGGGCTTCTGCAGCTCGTCCTGCTTGGTGTCGGGCAGGATGTGGCTGGTCTGCAGCGCCGGTATGTCGTTGTCGTCGTCGAAGAATATCTTGGACTGCCAGGTGAAGGTCGGCGTCAGCGTGAAGCGGCCGCCGAGCGCGTCCTGGCGCAGCGAAAGCCCGAGCGAGAGCTTGTTATCGGGCGTCAGGCGGAACTGGTTGCCCTTGAAGATGCCGCTCGCGAAGCGGGCATGGCTGTAGGCATAGGTCGCGAACAAATCGGCCCAGTCGGCGATCGCCCAGTCGGCCTGGCCTTCGAAACCGTAGGCGTTGGCCTTGCCGGCATTGGTGGTGACCAGCACCGCGCCCTGCTGGATCGTCGTCTGGAAGTTGGTGTAGTCGTAATAATAGAGCGCGGTGTCGAGGCGCAGCGTTCCGTCGAGCGTCAGCGCCTTGGCGCCGATTTCGTAGGAATCCACGATCTCGGACGGCACCGCGGTGAACACGCCGGCGCCGAACGGCGCGGCCGGCGCCTGTGCTTCCAGGTCGACCGGGCGGCGGCCGCGGGCATAGGAGGCGTAGAAGCTGGTGTTCTCGTCCGCCGCATAGCGCGCGACCGCGCGCCAGGTGAAGGCGCCGTCGGTGTCGCTGTCGGAAATGCGCGCGCCGTTGTTCGCCGTCGGCTGCGCCACGATGCCGAATTGCGGCAGGAGGGCAGCGGGTATGAGCGCGGCGCTGCTCGCGCCCGGCAGCGCGAGGCCGCCGAGCACGGCGTTGCGCAGCGGCGCGGGCAGGCCGAGCGCGCCGATCACCCCGCCGAGGACGGAGCGGCCGTTGTTCAACTCGCTCGCCGAGACGCCGCTGGTCTTGTCTTCGGTGCTGTAGCGCAGACCGGCGGTGAACTCGATTCTGTCGGTGACATGCCAGGTCGCCTCGCCGTACCAGTCATAGGCGTTGGTGAGGCCGAAATTGGTGTACTGCTCCTTGGCATTGTGGCGCAGATTGGCGGCGATGGCTTGCGCCTCGGCGAGGGGCAGGGCGACGCCGGAATGCGCGGCAAGGCCCTGCAGCAGGGCCGGCGCGATCAGCGTGGCATAGGTCGGCGAGTTGAAGAAGGCGGCGGGCTGCGGCGTGGGCGCCGTGATCTGGCCGGTAAGAAGGGCGAGCGCCATGTATTCGTCGATCTCGTCCGGCACGCGCTGAAAGCCGTCATCGTGATAGTAGCTCACGCCGGTGAACCAGCTCACCGGCCCGCCGTCGTCGAAATTGAGGCGGAATTCCTGGCTCGCCTGTTCGCCGCGCGCCTGCTCGGCGAAGGTGAGCAGCGGCAGCGAGAAGCCGTCGGGATCGAACACTTCGAGGCTGTCGAAATCGCGATAGGACGTGATCGAGCTCAGCTTGTAGCGGTCGTCGAGGTCGTAGCTCATGAGCCCCGTCACGCCCCACACCGTGCGGTGGATGCCGAGCGGACCGTCGGGGAAGTCCGAAGCCGCCGAAGCCGCGATCCCCGAATTGTGATCGAGATTGCCCAGCACCGTGCCGGTCGCCGGATTGGTCGGCACGAAGGTGCCGGATTTGAAGCCGGTGTCGCTGGGCGTATCGCGCTGATAGTTGACGATCAGGTCGGCGCGGAAATCGGAGCTCGGCTGCCAGCCCAGCGAGACGCGGCCCGCCCCGGTGCGCACGCCGTTGAAGTCCGGCCCGTCGAGCAGGTTGTCGGTATAGCCGTCGCGGATCTTGTAGCGGCCGGAGGCGCGGATTGCGAGCGTGTCGTCGATCGGGATGTTCACCATGCCCTCGACCATGCCGTAATCGTCATTGCCGTATTCGCCGCCCGCCGACCAGTCGAAGGCGGTCGGATCGGCCTTGGCCTGGACGATGTTCACCGCGCCGATCAGCGCGCTGCGGCCGTACAGGGTCGATTGCGGGCCGCGGGCGATCTCGATGCGGTCGAGGTCGAACAGCTCGACATAGGAGCCGCGGGATTTGGAGATCGAAACGCCGTCCTGGAACACCGAGACGCGCGGTTCCTGCGTCGACTCGCCGGAATCGGAGGTGACGCCGCGCATCACGAAGCCGGGATTGTTGACCGACTGGTTCTGGACCTCGAAGCCGGGGACAAAGAGCGACAGCCTGTCGAATTCCTGGATACCGACGGTGTCGAGGAACTTCCTGCCATAAGCGGTGAGCGCGATGGGCACGTCGATTGAATTCTGTGGGCGCTTCTGCGCGGTGACGACCACGACCTCGATCTGATCGACGGCGGGCGCTTGCGCGACGGCGCAAGTCGGAAGGACGGCCGCCGCGACGGCGTATTTCAGGAAACGGATTCTGCCGGACATGATGAACCCCTACGCAACCAAGTGGCGGTGCTAGGGGAAGCGCATGTCAGCCGCGTGACTGCGAGGCGTCGTCTTTGTCGCGGCCGCGCGGAATGCGCGACATCCGCCATGCGGTGAAACCGCGCAGAGAAAATTTACGGCGTTCGTCCGCTCACGGCGCGATCACGATGGCGCGCGAACGTGCGATCACGATTTGACGACCGCGTTCTTTACCAAGTCCGCCACCACGCTCGGATCGGCCAGTGTGGAGGTGTCGCCGAGATTCGACGTGTCGCCCTCGCCAATCTTGCGCAGGATGCGGCGCATGATCTTGCCGGAGCGCGTCTTGGGCAGGCCGGGCGCGAACTGGATGACGTCGGGCCGGGCGATCGGGCCGATCTCGTGGCCGACCCATTGCTTGAGCTCGCGGTTGAGCGCCTCGCTCGGCTGCACGCCGACCTTCAGCGTGACATAGGCGTAGATGCCCTGGCCCTTGATGTCGTGCGGATAGCCGACGACCGCCGCTTCCGCAACGTCATGATGCGCCACCAGCGCGCTCTCGACCTCGGCGGTCCCGAGGCGATGGCCCGAGACGTTGATCACGTCGTCGACCCGCCCGGTGATCCAGTAATAGCCGTCCTCGTCGCGGCGGCAGCCGTCGCCGGTGAAATACTTGCCGCGATAGGTCCTGAAATAGGTGTCGATGAAGCGCTGGTGGTCGCCATGGACCGTGCGCATCTGCCCCGGCCAGCTATCGAGCAGGCAGAGATTGCCGCTCACCGCGCCCTCCAGAACATTGCCGTCGGCGTCAACGAGCTGCGGCCGGATGCCGAACAAGGGCTTGGCTGCCGAGCCGGGCTTCAGGTCGGTCGCGCCAGGCAGGGGCGAGATCAATATCCCGCCGGTCTCGGTCTGCCACCAGGTGTCGACGATCGGGCAGCGGCCGTCGCCGACCACGCGGTGATACCATAGCCAGGCTTCCGGATTGATCGGCTCGCCGACCGATCCGAGCAGGCGCAGCGAGGCGCGGCTGGTGGATGTCACATGCGCGTCACCCTCGCGCATCAGGGCGCGCAACGCGGTCGGCGCGGTGTAGAAGATGTTGACCTTGTGCTTGTCGATGACCTGCCAGAAGCGCGAGCTGTCCGGATAGTTCGGCACGCCCTCGAACATCAGCGTGGTGGCGCCGTTGGCGAGCGGGCCGTAGACGATGTAGCTGTGCCCCGTCACCCAGCCGACATCGGCGGTGCACCAGTAGATGTCGCCGTCGTGATAGTCGAACACGTAGTGATGCGTGAACGCGGTGTACATCGCGTAGCCGCCGGTGGTGTGCAGCACGCCCTTGGGTTTTCCGGTCGAGCCGGAGGTGTAGAGGATGAACAGCGGGTCCTCCGCGCCCATCTCCTCGGGCGGGCAGTCGTCCGACACCTTCGCCGCCGCCTCGTGATACCAGACGTCGCGACCGGGCTTCATGGCGATGACGCCGCCGGTGCGCTTGACGACGATCACGGTCTTCACGCCCGGCGCTTTTTCCAGCGCCTCGTCGGTGTTTTTCTTCAGCGGTATCGGCTTGCCGCCGCGCAGGCCCTCATCCGCCGTCAGCACGATCGTGGAGGCGCAGTCGGTGATGCGCCCGGCGATGCTGTCCGGCGAGAAGCCGGCGAACACCACCGAATGCACCGCGCCGATGCGCGCGCAGGCGAGCATGGCGTAGGCCGTCTCGGGGATCATCGGCAGGTAGATGGTGACGCGGTCGCCCTTCTTGACGCCTTGGGCCTTCAGCACATTGGCGAAGCGGCAGACCTCGCGGTGCAGCTCCGCATAGGTGATGTGCCGGGACTCGGAAGGGTCGTCGCCCTCCCAGATGATCGCGGTCTGCTGGGCGCGCGCCGGCAGATGCCGGTCGATGCAGTTCGCCGAGATGTTCAGCGTGCCGTCCTCGAACCATTTGATATGGAGATCATCCGGATTCCACGAAACGTTCTTCACCTTGGTGAAGGGCTTGATCCAGTCGATGCGCCGGGCCTGCTCGCCCCAGAACCCGTCGGGGTCCTTGATCGAGCGCTCGTACATCGCCTCGTATTTCGCGGCGTCGATATAGGCGCGGTCTTTCCATTCCTTCGGAACAGGGATCAGGGTATCGGACATGGCGTTTCCCGGGCTTGTTTGCCGCGATATTGGCGGGGGCGGGCCGGGGGTTCAAGAAGGCGGTTTCGGCCACATTTGCGAGGTATGATAAACGCGAAGCAATTCAACCTCACCATCCAGTTTGATGCGATAGATAAGTTTGAATGGCGTCTTCGCGACAAAGAACTGCCGGGTGCCGGTTTCGGGCCCGGGACGGCCAAGCCGCGGGAAGCGGTCCAATCTTTCGGCTGCCGTCGTCAGCCGTGTGACGATCCGGTCTGCGGCCACTTCGCTATCCCGAGCGATGAAAGCCCACGCCTCGCCGATGTCATACACGGCTTCCGGCGCCCAGGCGACCATTTATGCGGCTCTGCGCCGCTCACGCTTGCGCTTGGCGATATGCGCTCGAATTTGACGCAGGGCTTCATCGTGAGAAACCGATTCGCCTCGATCCGAGGACGCGATCGCCTCACGGATACCCTGAACGGCCCAGCCGTCATAATCCAAATATTCCTTGAGAATGCCTTCAACCGCTTTTGATTTCGACTGTTCGTGAAATCGGGCGTAGGTCTCAAGTTTCTTTTCGAGCTTCGGCGCAATACGCGCGGTAACGGTTGCGGATTTAAGCGTACGCTTTGCCATTCCACTCTCTCGCGATAATTGTACACAATGTATACAATTTCACCCGATTGCGCAATTGGTCAGGACGGTTATTCCGCCGCTTTCCCAACCCGGCCCAGCACCGCCTCGGTGCTCGCGCCCGGCTTCTCCGGATTGCGCCGCACGCTCGCCGGCGTCTTGGAGAATTTGACTGGCGGCTTCATCGAGCGCCATTGCCCTTCCGTCTCGTGCGGCAGGACCTCGAAGAAGCCGACCGCTTTCAGATGTGGGTCTTCCAGCACGTCGTCCATCTTGTTGGCGCGCATGATCGGGATGCGGTGGCGCTCGCCCAGCTCCATCCATTCCTCGGTCGTGTGCGTCAGCGCCGCCTGGCGCATCGCCTTGTTGTAGAGCGCGACCTTTTCCTTGGCCGTCTTCGCCGAAACGAAATCCTCGCTGTTGTAAAAGTCTGGGATGCCGCCCAGCTTCATGAAGGTGTCGGCGCCCTCGCGGCCCGAGGGCATGGTGGCGAGCCAGCCGTCCTTGGTCCGAAAGCAGGCGCGGTCCGGCGCCAGCGCCGGCGTCGAGCCGACATGGCCGACCACCGGCTCGAACGACGCGCCGTACAGATGCTCGACCATCAGGAAACTCGTATAGCTTTCCAGCATCGGCACCTCGACGAACTGGCCCTCGCCGGTGCGCTCGCGATGGAAGAGGGCGGCCAGCGTCGCGTAAAGCGCGTGCAGTCCGCTGACCTTGTCGGCGACATAGCTCGGGAACATCCGCATCGTGCTCTCGCCGTTCGCGTCCAGGATCATGTCGGCGCCGCCGCTCGCCGCCTGCACCAGATCGTCGAACGCCTGCCGCCCGCCATAGGGCCCTTCCGAGCCGTAGCCGACGCAATGGACATAGACCATCGACGGATTCACCGCGTGCACTTGGCTATAGCCGAAGCCGAGCTGGTCCATCGCGCTGCTGCGCACATTGTGGATGAACACCTGCGCCGTCGGCAGCAGGGTGCGCAGCTTCTCGCGATCCGCCTCGATCTTGAGGTCGAGCGTCACCGAGCGCTTGTTGCGGCCGAGCATCATGAAGGTCGAGCCCATGTCCTTGGATTTGTTCTGCTTGAAGCCGAAGCGCTGCTTGTCGCCGCCCGGCGCCTCGATCTTGATGACCTCGGCGCCCAGATCGCCCAGGGTTTGCGTCGCGTAAGGTCCGAAGATGAAACTCGTCAGGTCGATGACCGTGACGCCGTCGAGCGGCCCCGTTTTCTCACTCGCATGCATGGGAGAAATCCTCGAAATTGCGTATGGTCGGATGGCGATTGGGAGAGACTAAGCCATGGCGGGAAAGGGGCAAGCGGCCAAGGCGGCGGCCGGGCCGGCCAAGCCGATCATGACCGACGCCGGCATCGCGGCGAAGACCGGCCACGACTGGGACTGGTGGTTCGCCGCGCTGGACAAGGCGGGCGCGGCCAGGCTCGACCACAAGGGCATCGTCGCGCTGCTCAACGGCAAGATGGGCGCCGGCCGCTGGTGGGGCCAGATGATCGCGGTGTCCTATGAGCGCGCCCGCGGCATAAGGGCAATGAACCAGAAATGCGACGGCGAGTTTTCGGTCGGGGTCACCAAGGTGTTCCCCGTGCCGCTGGCAAAGCTCTACGCGGTCGTGACGGATGCAAAGGCGTGGCCCCAATGGCTGCCGGCCGGCGCATTCGAGGAAACCTCGCGCACCGAGAACAAATATCTGCGCGCCAAATGGAAGAAGGACGCCCGCATCGCGATCGGTTTCTATGCGAAGGGCGACGACAAGGCGCAGGTCGCCTTCGACATCGGCAAGCTCTCCAGTTCCGACGCGGTCGAGGCCGAGCGCGCGGCGTGGAAGAAGGCGGTGGACAAGCTCTCCAAAATACTCGAAAGCAACTGAATGCAGCTCCATCTCTCCGCATGGCCCGAGATCGAGGCCTATCTCGCCAAGTCCAAGGCGATCCTGATCCCCATCGGCTCGACCGAGCAGCATGGCCCCAACGGCCTGCTCGGTACCGATGCGCTCTGCCCCGAGATCATCGCGCGCCGCGCCGGCGACGAGGCCGGCATCCTGATCGGCCCGACCTTCAATGTCGGCCAGGCGCAGCACCACATGGCGTTCCCGGGCACGATCACGTTGCGCCCCTCCACCATGATCGCGGCGATGACCGATTGGGCGCAGTCGCTGACACGCCACGGCTTCGAGCGCATCTATTGGCTTAACGGCCATGGCGGCAACATCGCCACCATCACCGCGGCGTTCGCCGAGATGTATCACGGCGTCACCTTCGGCGATCCGGGCTCGAACAAGCCGCCCTTGCGCTGCATGCTGCGCAATTGGTGGGAGCTGGCCGGCGTGATGGATCTGTGCCGCCAGCTTTTCCCGGTGGGCGAGGGCAGCCATGCCACGCCGTCGGAAGTCTCCGTCACCTATTTCGGCTATCCCGAGGCGATCAAGCATGTCGCGATGACGCCGAAGATCGCGCCCAACGGCCCGATCTACGACGCGGAGGATTACCGCCGCCGCTTCCCCGACGGCCGTATCGGCTCCGACCCGAGCCAGGCCAATGTCGAAGCCGGCGGCAAGATCGTCGCTGCCGCGGTGAAATCCGTCATCAGTGAATTCCGCGGCTTCGCGGCCTCGTAACCGTTACCGGCGCTTGAGCAGCCTGATCTGCCCGACGGCGAGGTCGTCGATTTCGAGGCGGCGGATGCGGGCGTGGCCGAGGGCCAGGCGCCCCACCGCCAATTGACCGATCGCCAGAAAACCGATCGCCGCGGCACCGATCGCGAGCGCGCCGAAGGCGACGGCGCCGATGGCTGCGGCGCGCAAGGCGCGGTCGGAACCCGCGGGCGGCGCCATGGTTCAGCCCTTCGCGAACGAATATTCGAGATCGTAGAAGTGCTTGCCGTCCTCGATCCGGATGCCGAGCGCGCCTTCCAGGCCTTCGAGCTCGCCGGTTCCCGAATCCGGCACGACCGTCACTTTCAGCTCGCCGCTGCCGCGCGTCATGACGCCATGATGCTGCAGGATGAACGTGCCCTTGCGGCCCTTGAGCGAGCCCTCGACCTTCTCGATCGCGACATAGCCGGCGGAGCCTTTCACCGCCGTCCCGGCCGACAGCATCTGGCCCTTGCTCGTCGCGTCCAGCTCGCCATGGAAAGTCTTGTCGACGATCATCCGGCCCAGCAGCGGATCGGCCGCGCCTTCGCCGCCGGCCGCCGGCGTCAGCTTCACGTCGAACGTGCCGAGCGCCCATTTCTTGGCGGGCGGTTTGGGCTGTTCCTCATCCGGCTTGCCTGGCCAGATGTAGAGGGCGTCGGGCAGCTTCTCCTCATTGTCGGCGCCGTCGGTCAGCTTTTCGAGCGCGCAGCCATGCCGCTCGTAGAAGCGGCGCGCGCCGGCATTCTGCTGGAACACCCAGAACTGGAAACCTTGCGGATGCCGCGCGGTCACCTGCGCGAACAGCTTGTCGCCGGTGCCGGTGTTGAAGCGCGACGGGTGGACATAGAGATGCTCCAGCCAGCCGCCGTCGATCACCGCGAAGCCCACGATCTTGCCGTCGCGGTCGGCGACCCAGGTCTCCTTGTCCGCCACCACGCCGGCGACGAAGCCGCGCGTCTCGTCATCGGTGTGGAGCGCCGGCAGATAGGCCATGGTCGCGCGGGCGGCCACGAATATGTCGGCGGCGGCCTGGGCGTCGGCATCGGTGGCGCGGCGGATGGTGGTGGGCATGTCTTTGTCCTGCCAAAGGTTCCGCGCTTGAAAAGGCGCCGTGTTGGGGCCATCATCGGCGCATCCCAGGGGTGCCCGCAAGGGCTGAGATCGCAATCCCGCGAATCCCTTTGAACCTGATCCGGTTAGTGCCGGCGTAGGGAGAGGTGAATGAACAAGCCCATCTTGAATCCGAAATCCGTCGCCGTCACGCGCGGGCCGCTGCCCGGTTCGAAGAGGGTGCTGGTGGACGGCGTGCCGTTCCGCGAGGTCGCGCTCAGCGGCGGCGAGGCGCCGGTGCGCCTCTACGACACCTCCGGTCCGTACACGGATGAATCCGTCTCCATCGACATCGACAAGGGCCTCCGTGCCGCCCGCCGCGCCTGGATCCTCGCCCGCGGCGACGTTGAGGAATACGAAGGCCGCGCCCGCAAGCCGGAGGACGACGGTCTCAAGCGCGGCGAACTTCTGTCCGTTCCGCAATTCGACCGTGCCGGGCGCAAGCCCCTGCGCGCCAAGCCGGGCCGCAATGTCAGCCAGCTTCATTATGCACGGCAGGGCCTCGTCACCGAGGAGATGAAATACATCGCCGCCCGCGAGAACCTGGGGCGGTCGCTCAAGCGCGACGGCAATTCCTTCGGCGCCGCGATCCCGGACGAGATCACGCCGGAATTCGTGCGTGACGAGGTGGCTCGGGGCAGGGCGATCATCCCGGCCAACATCAACCATCCCGAGACCGAGCCGATGATCATCGGCCGCAATTTCCTCACCAAGGTCAACGCCAATATCGGCAATTCCATCGTCACGTCCGGCGTGGCGGAGGAGGTGGAAAAGCTGGTGTGGTCGATCCGCTGGGGCGCCGACACGGTGATGGACCTATCCACGGGCCGCCACATCCATACCATCCGCGAATGGATCATCAGGAATTCGCCGGTGCCCATCGGCACGGTGCCGATCTACCAGGCGCTGGAGAAGGTCGGCGGCGTCGCCGAGGACCTGACCTGGGAAATCTATCGCGACACGCTGGTCGAGCAGTGCGAGCAGGGCGTCGATTATTTCACCGTCCATGCCGGCGTGCGCCTCGCGCACATCCCGCTGACGGCGGATCGCGTCACCGGCATCGTGTCGCGCGGTGGCTCGATTCTGGCGAAATGGTGCCTGGCGCATCACAAGGAGAATTTCCTCTACACGCATTTCGAGGAAATCTGCGAACTGCTGAAGCAATACGACGTGTCGTTCAGCCTCGGCGACGGCCTGCGCCCCGGCTCCATCGCCGACGCCAACGACGCGGCGCAATTCGCCGAGCTCGACACGCTGGGCGAGCTCAACCGCATCGCGCAGAAGCACGACGTGCAGGTGATGATCGAGGGCCCCGGCCATGTGCCGATGCACAAGATCAAGGAGAACATGGACCGCCAGCTCGCCGCCTGCGACGAGGCACCGTTCTACACGCTGGGGCCGCTGACGACCGACGTGGCGCCGGGCTACGATCACATCACCAGCGCCATCGGGGCGGCGATGATCGGCTGGTTCGGCTGCGCCATGCTCTGCTACGTTACGCCGAAGGAACATCTGGGCCTGCCCGACCGCGACGACGTGAAGGCCGGCGTCATTGCCTACCGGATCGCCGCGCATGCCGCCGATCTCGCCAAGGGGCACCCGGCGGCGCGGATCTGGGACGACGCGATGAGCAAGGCGCGTTTCGAATTCCGCTGGCGCGACCAGTTCGCGCTGGCGCTCGATCCGGAGACGGCGCAGGCCTATCACGACGAGACGCTGCCGGCCGACGGTGCCAAGGTGGCGCATTTCTGCTCGATGTGCGGCCCGAAATTCTGCTCGATGAAGATCAGCCAGGAAGTCCGCGACGCGGCGCGCGGCACCAATGACAGCCTGTCCACCGCCGAAATCCGCGCCGCGATGGCGAAGAAGGCGGCCGAGTTCAAACAGGGTGGCGGCGAGATCTACGTGCACAAGCCGGCGGCGGAGTAGCGCGATGACGGACTTCGATCCGGCGCATTCCGCGCTCCTGCTCATGGATTTCCAGAACGCCATCGTCGGCATGGTGGGCGAGGGCGGGGCGGTCTTGCTGGAACGCGCCAACCGGGCGCGCGCCGCCGCCAGGGCGGCCGGCATGGCGGTGATGCATGTCCGCGTCGCCTTCGCCGATGCGGACTTCGCCGCGGTCTCGCCGCGCAACAAATCGTTCGCGGCGCTTTCCAAGTCCCGCTTCCTCGCCGACGGCACGCCGCCCGCCGCGATCCATGAGGCGCTCGCGCCCGCCGCCGACGAGGAGGTCTTCACCAAGCACCGCGTCGGCGCGTTCAGCACCACCAACCTTGCCGAACGGCTTAAGGCGCGCGGCATCGACACGCTGGTGCTTGCCGGCATCGCCACCAGCGGCGTGGTGCTGTCCACGCTGCGCGACGCCGCCGACCACGACTATCGGCTGTTCGTGCTGAACGATGTCTGTGCCGACCAGGACCCCGAGGTCCACCGCGTGTTGCTGGAAAAGGTCTTCCCGCGCCAGGCCGACGTGATCGGACTGGCGGATTTTCTCGGCGCCCTGGGGAAGTAAAGGCGCCGGCGCGCCAGTCGCCCTCAGGCCGCCGTGCGTTGCGCCGCCGTCACCGATCGCGCCGGCGGGAACGTCACGCTGATCAGCGTTCCCTCGTTGACCGCGCTCTCGATGCCGAGCGTTCCGTTGTGCAGTTCGGTCAGCGCTTTCACCAGGGACAGGCCAAGACCCGTACCTTCCTGGCTTCGCGACAAGGGCGAATCGATCTGGCGGAAGGGCTCCAAGGCCATGGGAATCTGCTCGGCCGTCATGCCGATGCCGGTATCGCGCACGCAAAGGCAGATGCCGCCGTCCGCCGTCGGCGCCGCGCCCAGCCTCACATGGCCGCCGGACGGCGTGAACTTGATGGCGTTGGAGAGAAGATTGAGCAGGATCTGCTTCACGCGCCTGCGGTCGGCGTCGAGTTCGGGCAGGCCGGGCGCGACGTCGAGCACGACCTCGATGCCGCTCTCCTGCGCCCTGACCGCCACCATGCGCCGGCAGTCGCGGAACAGCGCTTCCACCGCGAAGGGCTCGCATTGCAGGTCCATCTTGCCGGCCTCGAACTTCGACAGATCGAGGATGTCGTTGATCAGCGCCAGCAGGTGCTTTCCCGCGCCGTGGATGTCGGCGGAATAGTCGCGGTAGCGTGCCACGCCATGCGGGCCGAACAGTTCCGACGCCAGGACCTCGGAGAAGCCGATGATGGCGTTGAGCGGGGTGCGCAGTTCGTGGCTCATCAGCGCCAGGAAGCTGGATTTGGCGCGGTTCGCGGCCTCCGCGTCGGCCAGCGCGCAGGCGAGCTGCGCTTCGCGCGTCTGCAGCAGGTTCAGCTTGCCGCTGACCAGCGCCTCGCAGGTTCCGATGCCGAGATAGCGTTCGCCGCGCGTCACGACGAAGCATTCGCGCAGCGCGTCGGGCCAGTCCAGCGTCAGCATCTTGCCCAGCTCGGTCAGCTTGACCTGCTCGTCGACCGCGAGCGGGCGGCGATTGGCGAGTTCGAGGATCGAGCGCTTGGAATAGAGCTCCGGGATGAAGGGCTGCGCGTAGCGCGCCAGGAAGCGCAGGCGGTTGACGATTCCTTTGACCGCGCCCTCTTCATCGACAATGGCGGCGGCCACTTGCTCGCGCTGGTCGTTGAACCATTCGAAGACCTGTCCGCAGGTGGTCGATGCCTGGAAGGTCGGCATCGCGATGGCAAGATGTCCCGCGGTCCAGCTGGACGAATCCGTCTCGGCTTCGTTCAACATGTCCCGTCGTCCCGCGCCCGTGCTGACGGCACGCTAGCGAGGTGCGGTTTTCGCGCGGTTAATGCGGCCGTGAATGATTTGCGACGAACGCTTTTCCGTCGCGCGGGGTCACCTGAGCGTCCGGCTCCCCGTCACCGCGTTCCACAGGAACAGCGCGATCACCGCCCCCAGGATCGCCACGACCATCGAGACCAGGTTGAACCCGAACATCTCATAGTCGAAGTCGGACAGCGCCCGGAAGATCGTGCCGCCCACGATGGCGCCGACCAAGCCCAATGCGATGTTGAGGACGCAGCCTTCGCCGCGCTTGTTGACGATCAGGCTGGCCAGCCAGCCGGTGATCGCTCCGAAGAATATCCAGCCCAGTACCGACATCGGCGAAACCCCTTTCCCTTTACCGCATTAGGTAGATAGTTGGAGCGGGCGGCACAAGCGCGAGCGGGAGCGATGGCGGACGAGGCGGTCAAATCCCGCAAAATCTGGCGCGTGCTGGGCCCCGGCCTCATCACCGGCGCGGCCGACGACGATCCTTCCGGCATCGCGACCTATTCCCAGGCCGGCGCGCAATTCGGCTACGGCCTGACCTGGACCATGCTGCTGACGCTGCCCTTCATGGTGGCGATCCAGATCATCAGCGCCTGCATTGGCTGGGACACGCATAAGGGCCTCGCCAGCAACATCGCGCGCCGCCTGCCGGCGCCGGTGCTGCTCGGCCTCGTCGCGTTGCTCGTCGTCGCCAACACGCTCAACATCGCGGCCGACCTCGCGGCGATGGGGGAAGGCCTGCGCCTCATCGTGGGCGGCCCGTCGGTCGCCTATGCCCTCGGCTTCGGCGTCGCCTGCCTGCTGGCCGAAGTGTTCATCCCCTATCACCGCTATGCCGGCTATCTGAAATATCTGACGATGGTTCTCTTCGTCTATGTCGCGGCGGCGTTCAGCGTGACCATTCCCTGGGGCCAGGTGCTGGTCGCCACCTTCCTGCCGTCGCTGTCGCTGGGCAAGGACGAGCTGCTCACCATCGTCGCGGTGTTCGGCACCACGATCAGCCCCTATCTCTTCTTCTGGCAGGCCTCGCAGGAGGCCGAGGAGTCCCATCTCAGCTATCGCCACGGCTCGCGCCGGCTGCCGACGCTGAGCAAGAACGCCTTCCGCCACATCGCGGTCGACACCACCTTCGGCATGGTGGTCTCCAACGCCATCGCCTTCTTCATCATCGTCACCACGGCGGCGACGCTGCATGCCCATGGCATAACCAAGATCGACACGGCGGCGCAGGCCGCCGAGGCGCTGCGCCCCATCGCCGGCGCTTTGACCTTCGTGCTGTTCTCGGCCGGCATCATCGGCACCGGCCTCCTCGCCGTGCCAGTGCTGGCGGGCTCGGCGGCCTATGCGGTGGCCGAGACGTTCCACCTGCGCGGCAGCCTGGAGCTTCCCGCCAACCGCGCCATCGGCTTCTACGCCATCGTCAGCGCCGCGACGCTCGCCGGCGCCGCCTTGACGCTCACCAGCATCGACCCCATCGCCATGCTGTTCTGGTCGGCGGTGATCAACGGCGTCGTCGCGGTGCCGATCATGGTGGCGATGATGATCGTCGCCGCCAGCCGCGACGTGGGTCCCACCCTGCCGCGCTGGCTGGTGGTGCTCGGCTGGCTGGCGACGGCGCTGATGGCCGTCGCCGTGGCCCTGCTGGGCTGGTCGAGCTTCTGAAGCTCAGCCCATCGTCACCACGACCTTGCCCATCGCCTTGCGATCCATCAGCATACGGATCGACTTGCCGGCCTCGGCCAGCGGGAAGGTCGCCGACACGTCGGGCTTCAGCTTGCCCTCGGCGATCATGCCCAGGATCTCGCGCAGCGAGTCGTTGGCGCCCTTGGGATCGCGCGCCGTGAAGGCGCCCCAGAACACGCCCAGGATATCGCAGCCCTTCAGCAGCGTCAGGTTCAGCGGAATCTTCGGGATCTCGCCGGCCGCGAAGCCGATCACCAGATAGCGCCCCTCCCAGTTCATCGCGCGCAGCGCCGGCTCGGCATACTGGTCGCCCACCGGATCGTAGAGCACGTCGGCGCCCTTGCCGTCGGTCAGCTCCTTGATCTTGTCCGAGATCGCCTTCTGCTGGTCGCGCGACAAAGGCAGCTTGGGATAGACGAAGCCGGCCGTGGCGCCATGCTTGATCGCCAGATCGACCTTCTCTTGCGTCGAGGCGCCGGCGATCACCTTGGCGCCCATCGCGACGCCGAGCTCCACCGCCGACAATCCCACGCCGCCGGCCGCGCCGAGCACGACCAGGCTCTCGCCCGCCTTCAGCCGGGCCCGGTCCTTCAGCGCGTGATAGGACGTGCCGTAAGTGACGATGAAGGCGCTCGCGACCTCGAAGCCGACATTCGCCGGCACCTTCACGCAGCGCCGCGCGTCCGCGACGACTTCTTCCGCGAAGCCGCCATTGCCGATCGACACCGCGACGCGGTCGCCGACCGCGAAGCCGCTCACCCCTTCGCCCAGCGCCTTGACGAGGCCCGAGACTTCGCCGCCGGGCGGGAAGGGCAGCGCCGGCTTGAACTGGTACTTGTCGGCCAGCATCAGCACGTCGGGGAAATTCACGCCGCACGCCTTTACGGCGATCAGGACCTGGCCCTTGCCCGGCTCGGGCGACGGCAGCTCGCGCAGCTCCATCTCCTCCGGCGGCCCGTAATGCGTGCACAGCATGGCTTTCATGGCGATTCTCCCGATGGCTTACAGTGTTTTAATGACGAGGTGCCGCGACCATAAGCGATGCTTTGCGCGGCGCAAAGCCGGATCGAATTGTCACGGCCGCGCGTATAATGGGCGGCGTTTTTGGGATCTGCGACATGCGAAAATTGCTTCTGGCGATGTGCGGCGCGGCGATCCTGTCGGGTGCGCCCGCCATTGCCGCCGACAGCCCGGCCTGTGTGCGCCGCAACGACATCCGCGACTGGTCGAATGCCGGGCATAAGACGCTGCTGCTGGAAAGCTACGGCCACCGCAAGGTGCGGCTGACGCTCACCGGCAATTGCGCCGGCTTTGGGCCTTACGATTCCTTCCAGATCGCCGGCGCGCTGGAGAGCGCCGCAAGCTGCATCGTCGAAGGCGACATCGTGCGCACGCGCTGGGCCGGCGAGCCGGGCGTCTGCACCGTCGTTTCCGTGACGCCGTATAGCGGCGAGCTGCATCCCAAGGGCGAACACCATCTCGCATTCTGATGGATCGGAATCGGGAACTGCGCGTATAATGGAACCTGGACGGGCGCTCACATTTCAACGAAGGAATGCGCACCCATGCGTAAACTTGCTCTTGTCGCCGCCGTGGCCGTGGTTGCCGCGACGACGCCGGCCTTTGCCAAACCGACCATCTGCATTCGCCAGGACGACATCTACAACTGGTCGTCGCCCGACGACAAACATCTGGTGCTGGAGAACCTGCGCCACCAGAAGGCCCTGCTGACGCTGATCGGCACTTGCGGCGGCTTCAAATTCACCGAGACCCTCATGATCCGCTCGCCCGGCGCGATGGGCGTCAGCTGCGTCTCACGCGGCGACATGGTGACGACGCACGATCTGGGCTTCCGCGGCACCTGCTCGGTGGTGAAGATCGAGCCCTACACCGGCCCGGTCGGCACGCATCACGGCGGCCAGAGCGGCGACACACAAAATAGCAGCGGCCACTAGCATCACTGTCATCTCCGGCGAGCCGCGCGTAGCGCGGCGAGGGAAGGGGACCCAGGCCTCTCAGCCGGTAGGCTCCGCGATACCTGGGTCCCCTTTCCCTCGCTCACTTCGTTCGCTCGGCCGGGGATGACAGGGTTTACTGAATTCGCAGATCGCTCAACACCGCCGCCGGCCGCCGTTCTCCCACCATCGCCCCGCGCGTGTTGAGCACCGGCGCGCGCAGCACCGCCTTCGCTCCGTCGCCCAGAAGGCCCAGTCTGTCGAGCACCGCCGCGATGACGGTCTCCGCGGCGCGTCCGGCCCCGTCGTCGATCTTGATCGCGATGCCGAGGCCGCGTCCCGGAAGCCAGCCACCGAAGAAGCCCTCCGCGCCGGTCTTCACGGCGGCGGCGCCATCGCTCGCGCGGATCAGCGTGGCGCAGACCCGCCCCGTCCCCGACATCAACTCCGGATGCTTGATCATCGCGCCGAGAATCCGCTTCGCCGCGTCGGCGCGCGGCTTCGCCAATCCCTTGCCCGACGCCATGCGCGCCGCGGCCCGCGCGAACTCTCTCAGCGAGGTCGCGAAATTCGGCGCGGCGCAGCCGTCGATGCCATAGGGCAGGTCGGCCGCGCCGGACAGGTCCTTCAGCACCGCCGCCACCGCCTGCTGCACCGGATGGTCGATCCGCTCATAGCCCGCCGTCGCGACATCCCAATGCCGCGCCACGGTCAGGAATCCCGCATGCTTGCCCGAGCAATTGTTGTGCAGGCGCGTCGGTTTCTCGCCCGCGCGGATCATCGCCTCGGCGACCGGCTCGTAGCGCGACGGATGCGCGCCGCAAGCGAGGTCCTTCTCGGAAAGCCCGATCCGCGCCAGCCAGGCCGCGACGCGTGTCGTGTGCATCGGCTCGCCGGAATGGCTGGCGCAGGCCAGCGCGATCTCCTCGTCCGACAGGCCGAACGCCTCCGCCGCGCCGGATTCCACCAGCACCATCGCCTGCATCGGCTTGAGGGAAGATCGCGAATAGACCGGCGCCGCGATGTCGCCCAGCGACGCCACGACCGCGCCGTCCGCATCGACCACGGCCAGGACGCCGCGATGCACGCTCTCGACCAGTTCGCCGCGGGTCAGTTCGACTAGAATGGGATTCGTCATGGCCGTATGAATAACTCCGAACGGGGGCGCGGGACCAGCATGCGCGGATATTTTGCAGTAGGTGTTGACGGCATCTCCAAGCCGATGAATCTCGGCAATCTTATGCGCATCGCCAATGCGTTCGGCGCAAGCTTCTTCTTCACGATCAACGCGCGGGTGAAGCTGGCCGAGGCGCAATCCGACACCGCGCGCACCGAAGGCGCCATCCCGCTCTACAGCTACAAGGACGCCGGCGAGTTCCGCCTGCCGGTCGGCTGCCGCCTGGTCGGCGTGGAGATCGCCGAAGACGCCGTCGAATTGCCGCGCTTCCGTCACCCGACCCGCGCCGCCTATGTCTTCGGCGCCGAGCGCATGTCGCTGTCGCCGGAAATATTGTCGCGCTGCGAATTCGTGGTGAAGATCCCGACGCGGTTCTCGATCAATGTCGGCATGGCCGGCGCGATCACGCTGTACGACCGGTTGATCAGCATGGGCGGCTATGGCGCACGCCCCATCGTGCCGGGCGCCCCGCCGCCCGACCTTCCGCCCCCGCACAAATGGGGTGCCCCCCTTGTGCGTACAAGAAAGTGACAACGAAAATTGCGGCGCTATAGTCCCGCCCGCTCATGACCACCCCCGCTCTCGATATCTCCCATCTGCGCAAGGTCTATCGCGGCGGCACCGTCGCCGTGCAGGACGTTTCGCTCATCGTCCAGCCCGGCGATTTCGTCGGCCTTCTCGGTCCCAACGGCGCCGGCAAGTCGACCACGATCCACTGCGTCACCGGCATTTCGAACCCGACCTCGGGCACGATCCGCATCTTCGGCGTCGATGCGGTCGAGAACTATCGCGAGGCGCGCAAGCTGGTGGGCCTCAGCCCCCAGGAATTCAACGTCGATCCCTTCGCCACCGGGCGGCAGATCGTCGACTGGATGGGCGGCTATTTCGGCATGCGCAAGGCGGAGCGCAAAAAGCGCGTCGACATGCTGATCGAACGCTTCGATCTGGTGGCCCATGCCAACAAGCCGTTCCGCGAACTTTCCGGTGGCCTGAAGCGCCGCGTCATCCTCGCCCGCGCCATGATCAACGATCCGGCGCTGCTGATCCTCGACGAGCCGACCGCGGGCGTCGATGTCGAATTGCGCATGGATCTGTGGCGTTATCTCCAGGAGCTCAACCGCGACGGCAAGACCATCCTGCTCACCTCGCACTATCTCGAAGAGATCGAGCGGCTGTGCCGCACCATCGCCATCGTCGCCGGCGGCCGCATCGTGCGCCACGGCCCCAAGGGGGAATTCTTCACCGAGCCCGGCGGCCTGGAGCGCGCCTATCTCGCCGCCACCGGCCGCGCGGCCGATCACATCGCGGCGGCGGCACGATGAGCGTCAACTGGATCGGCCTGTGGACGATGATCCGGCGCGAACTGCAGCGCCTGGCGCGCGTGCCGATCCAGGCGGTGGTGGCGCCGCTGATCTCGGCGCTGTTGTTCATCTTCATCTTCGGCTTCGTGGTCGGCGGCAGCATCCGGCACATCGGCGGCTTCCGCTATCTCGAATTCGTGCTGCCCGGCGTGGTGATGATGAACGTCATCAGCGCCTCCTTCCTGCAATCGACCGCCCAGGTCTATTTCCAGCGCTTCCAGAAGAGCATCGAGGAAATCCTCGTCTCGCCGCTCTCCTATGTCGAGATGATTGCCGGCACGGTCAGCGTGGTGATCCTGCGCTCGGTCCTGACGGCGATCGGCATCATGCTGATCGGGGTCGGGTTCGGCGCGGTGCACATGCATTCGCTGCCGGAATTTTTGTTCTGGACGACCTTCGTCTCGATGATCTTCGGCTTTCTCGGCATCATCATCGCGCTTTGGGCCAAGACGTTCGAGCAGCTCAACATGCTCATGGTGTTCTTCATCCAGCCGCTGTCGATGGTCGGCGGGGTGTTCAACACGGTCGAGATGCTGCCGCCCTGGCTGCGCTGGCTGGCCTATGCCAATCCGCTGTTCTATTTCATCAACGGCCTGCGCCATTCGATGATCGGCTTCTCGGAAGGCTACGAGACCTTCGGCGCGATCTTCACCGTGGCGCTGGCCGCGATCCTCGGCGCCATCGTCTGGCGGCTCTACGCGATCGGCTGGGGCCTGAGGGAATAGCATTGCCGAAGCGGGCGGCTTGCACTCTCCTCCGATTTCCGTATCTTGCGCGCTCATGAACTCGATGCTTGCCCGTTCGCGACGCCGCACCTCCCTCCGATGGGGTGGATGAGCACGCGCGCCTGACCGCGAGTTATCTCAAACAGCCCCGCCGGAACCGCGCGGGGCTTTTTCGTTTCCAGACCCTTCGCGTCCCGGCTTTCACCGGAGAACGCCATGGACATGCCCAAACTTCACGCCCAGGTCGAGGAGACCTGCATGAACGCCTGGCCGGCCTTGAAAGAGGTCATCTATGACGGCTGGCTGATCCGCCTCGCCAACGGCGCGACGCGACGCACCAATTCCGTCAACGTCATCGGGCCGGGCAAACGCCCGCTGGCCGAGAAGATCGAGTACTGCGAGGCGATCTACCGCGCCCACGGCCGGCCCTCCTATTTCCGCCTGCTCAGCCATGCCCCGCCGGCGCTCGAGCAGGCGCTCGACGCCCGCGGCTACCGCGCCGAGGACGAGACGATCACGCTTTACATGAATTTCAGCCGGGCCAAGCCGAAGCCGCCGGACGGCGCCATCGTCACCGATGTCCGCGAGGGCCGCCCGACCAAGGCCTGGCTCAACGCCCATCGCATCCACTCCCGCCGCACGCCGGAAGAGGCGGCCGCGCTGCATGCCGTGCTCGATGCCGTGGCGGTTCCGGCCCTCTTCGCCGAGGCGCGGGGCGAAGACGGCGAGATCGCCTCGGTCGCCTTCTGCGGCATCCACCAGCGGATCGCCTGCCTGCAATGGGTGGTTACTGATCCAGCGCAACGCCGCATGGGCCTGTCGCATGCAACTTTGTCGGCGCTTCTCGCCCGGGCGGAGGCGGCCGGCGCGCGCGGTGCCTGCCTGCAGGTCATAGCAGCGAATGCCCCTGCCGTTGCGCTCTACAAACGTCTAGGATTTGGATGCGAACTCTATCGGTATCACTACCGCGTGCGATGACATCGGAAATCCTGACCGTCGAGGAGTGCTACGCCGCCGACCGCTATGCGGCCGCGCACGGCATCGCCACGCTCGAACTGATGGAACAGGCCGGCCGCGCCATTGCCGACGCGATCTGCAAGCGCTGGACGCCGCGCCCGATCGTGGTGTTCTGCGGCCCCGGCAACAATGGCGGCGACGGCTTCGTCGCGGCCCGCCACCTCGACGCGCGCGGCTGGGACGCCTGGGTGGAATGCCTGGTCGATCCCGCCACGCTCAAGGGCGACGCGGCGGAGATGGCCCGGCGCTGGACGGGCGAGACCATCGCCATCGCCGAGAGCAACCGCATGGCGGACTTGTTCGTGGACGCGCTGTTCGGCGCCGGCCTGTCGCGCCCGCTGGAGGGCGAAGCCAAGCGCCTGGCGCTGGCCGCGCCGAAATACAAGGACCGGATCATCGCCGTCGACGTGCCGAGCGGCATCCATGGCGACACCGGCAAACCGCTGGGCGAGTGTTCCTTCGACGCCGGCCTGACCGTCACCTTCTTCCGCAAGAAGCCGGCGCATGTCCTGCTGCCCGGCCGCGAACGCTGCGGCGAGGTCGTGGTTGCCGATATCGGCATCCCCGAAGCGGCGCTCGGGGCGATCAAGCCGACGCTGTTCGAGAACGGCCCCGCGCTGTGGACCTATCCTTGGCCGAAGACGGAGGGGCACAAATACGCCCGTGGCCATTGCGTCGTGGTCAGCGGCCCGGCCCATGCCACCGGCGCCGCGCGCCTGGCGGCGCGGGGCGCGTTGCGCGTCGGCGCCGGCCTCGTCAGCGTCGCGAGCCCGCCGCCCGCCGTCGTGGTCAATGCCGCGGCGCTCACCGCGATCATGGTCAAGCCGTTCGACGGCCCGACCGGCCTCGCGGGCCTGCTCAAGGACGCTCGGTTCAACGCCGTCGTGATCGGCCCCGGCTGTGGCGTCGGCGCCGAAACGCAGCAACTCGTGGCGGCCGTGCTGCGCAGCACAGCGTCGGCGGTGCTCGATGCCGACGCGCTCACCTCCTTCCGCGCCGAGCCGAAGGTTCTTTTCGCGATGCTGCGCGAGCCCGCCGTGCTGACGCCGCACGAAGGCGAATTCGAACGGCTGTTTCCCGGCCTGCTCGCCGCGTCGAAAAGCCGGATCGAAGCCGCCCGGGCCGCCGCCGCCAGCGCCAAATGCACCGTGCTGCTCAAGGGCGCGGACACCGTGATCGCCTCCGCCGACGGTCGCGCGGTGATCAACAGCAACGCGCCCCCGACCTTGGCGACGGCCGGCTCCGGCGATGTCCTTTCCGGCTTAATCGGCGGTTTGCTGGCGCAAGGGCTGTCGTCCTTCGACGCCGCGGCCGGCGCCGCTTGGCTGCACGGCGAAGCGGCGAACGCTTTCGGTCCGGGCTTGATCGCGGAAGACCTGCCGGAGCAGCTTCCCGCCGTGTTGAAGGAACTGAAAGGCAATGAGTGACGTCGAAGTCCGTCCGGTGGCGCAAAGCGATCTGCCGGCCTTGCTCGACATCTACAATCACTACGTCGTCCACACCCCGATCACCTTCGACCTCGAACCGCGCACGCCGGCCCAGCGCCAGGCCTGGCTCGACCAGTTCCAGCCGACCGGTCGCTATCGCTGCTTCGTGGCGGCGCGAGGCGGCACGGCCATCGGCTGGGCCAGCTCGGCGAAGTTCAAGGACCGCGCCGCTTACGACACCTCCATAGAGACCAGCATCTATCTGGCGCCGGGCGAGGGCGGCAAAGGCCTCGGCCGCCTTCTCTATCGAACCCTGTTCGACGCCCTGAAGGGCGAGGACATTCATCGCGCCTATGGCGGCATCACGCTGCCCAACGACGCCTCGGTCGGCCTCCATCGCGCGATGGGTTTCGAGCACATCGGCACCCAGCGCGAGATCGGCCGCAAATTCGGCCGCTACTGGGACGTGGCGCTCTATCTGAAGCCGTTCCCCTAAAGCCCTAGCCACCCCCCCAAACCCCTGCTATACGGCCCGCCTTCCGGCGGTTCGGGCTTGAAATCCCGGGCTTTCGGCAAGGCCCCGGCGCGGGCGTGGCGGAACTGGTAGACGCACTGGTTTTAGGTACCAGCGGCGAAAGTCATGGGGGTTCAAGTCCCTCCGCCCGCACCACTTCGGGAACGCGTATTTTCAGGGAAGCAGAACGATGCAAATTACCGAGACCGTATCCGAAGGCCTGCGCCGCGAATATAAGGTCGTCATCGCCCAGAGCGATCTCGACTCGCGCCTCACTGGCCGGCTCGAGGAAATGAAGCCGCGCGTGAACCTCAAGGGCTTTCGCCCGGGCAAGGCACCGGTCTCCTTCCTGAAGAAGAGCTTCGGCAAGTCGCTGATGGGCGAGATTGTCGAGGCCGCCGTCAACGAATCCAGCCAGAAGGCCGTCAGCGACAACGCGCTGAAGCCCGCCGCCCCGCCCAAGGTCGATCTCGTCAGCCAGATCGAGCAGGTCGTCGACGGCAAGAGCGATCTGGAATTCACCGTCCAGGTCGATCTGATGCCGGATTTCGAGCTGGCGGACGTCTCCAAGCTGAAGATCGAGCGGCTGGTCGGCGAAGTCGGCGACGCCGATGTCGAAGAAGCCCTGAAGCGCCTGGCCGAGCAGTCCAAGACCTTCTCGCCGCGCGAGGCGGACGAGCCGGCCGAGAGCGGCGACACGCTGGTCATCGATTTCGTCGGCAAGACCGACGGCGTCGAATTCCCTGGCGGCCGGGCGGAGAATTTCAATCTCGGCCTGGGCACCGGCCAGCTCATCCCCGGCTTCGAGGACCAGCTCATCGGCGCCAAGAAGGACGAGGCGCGCGAGGTCAAGGTGGCGTTCCCCGCCGACTATCCGGAAGCCAGCCTCGCCGGCAAGGACGCGGTGTTCGAGGTCACGGTGAAGGAGGTCAGGAAGCCCGACCCCATCGTCATCGACGGCGAATTCGCCAAGAAGCTCGGCATCGAAGACCTCGCCACGCTCAAGGATCGCGTGCGCGACCAGATCAAGTCCGATTTCGCCAAGGCCAGCCGGCTGCACATGAAGCGCCGCATCCTCGACGCGCTCGACGAGACCCATTCCTTCGCGCTGCCGCAGGGCATGGTCAATGCCGAGTTCGACGGGATCTGGAAGCAGGTCGAGGCCGAGCTCAAGCGCGAAGGCAAGACCGCCGAGGACGAAGGCAAGTCCGAGGACGAGCTCAAGAAGGAATACCACGAGATTGCCGAGCGCCGCGTGCGACTCGGCCTGGTGCTGGCGCGCCTCGGCGAGCAGAACGGCATCACGGTCGGCGCCGAAGAGGTCCAGCGCGCCGCCATGGCGCGGGCACGTCAGTTCCCCGGCCAGGAGCAGCAGGTGCTGCAATTCTACTCGCAGAATCCGCAGGCCGCCGCCGAACTGCGCGCCCCGATCTTCGAGGACAAGGTCGTCGACTTCATCGCCGAACTGGCCGACGTGACCGACCGCAAGGTCGATCGCGACACGCTGTTCATGGACCCGGACGAGGCGGTCGAGAAGATGAAGGCCGAGAAGGCCTGAAACCGCGCCAATCCGGGTGTGGCGCGGGAGTTCCGCGATTTCGCGCGACAGGATTCAGCGTCCAATAACCCTTTGTGAGCAAGGGTCGCAATGACGCTTGCGGCGCTATATATGTGTCATTGACGTGCCACCGGGCGCGTAAGACTCTCGGAAAGCTGATTCGAAAGGCTGGAATTCATGGCAGACCCGCGCGACATCATGATGAACACGCTGGTGCCGATGGTGGTCGAACAGACCGCGCGCGGCGAACGCGCCTACGACATCTATTCGCGTCTCCTGAAGGAGCGGGTGATCTTCATCACCGGCCCGATCGAGGATTACGGCGCCAGCCTCATCACTGCCCAGCTTCTGTTCCTCGAGGCCGAGAATCCGAAGAAGGAAGTCCACATGTACATCAACTCGCCGGGCGGGGTGGTGACGGCGGGCCTTGCGATCTACGACACGATGCAGCTCATCCGCCCGCCGGTGCAGACCTTCTGCGTCGGCCAGGCGGCGAGCGCCGCGTCGCTGCTGCTCATGGCGGGCAAGAAGGGCGAGCGTTTTGCGCTGCCCAACAGCCGCGTCCTGGTGCACCAGCCGAGCGCCTCCTATTACGGCCAGGCGGCGGACATCGCCCGCCACGCCGAGGAAGTGGTCAAGCTGAAGCACCGGCTTAACGAAATTTACGCCAAGCATACCGGTCGTACGGTGGCGGAGATTGAAAGAGCGCTCGATCGCGATACATATATGACGGCAGAGGAGGCGAAAGCCTTCGGCCTGATCGACCAGATCATGGCGCGGCGTCCGGAAGGCACGGACGGCGCCTGAAGTTCCCGAAAAAGCGCCGGATTCCCAAGGGATTGAGCCAGATTAAACAATTCTTGATCCGCCTGGCGCTAACGTGGTCGAATGAACGGATGTGGGCGCTGCTTCGGTTGGCGCCAATTATGGAATGCATCGGCCCGCAAGGGTTGGGTGGGAAGCAAACGAGGCAAAAAGCCTTGGAGAACCAATGAGTAAGGCGAGCGGCGGCGAATCCAAGAATACGCTGTACTGTTCCTTCTGCGGCAAGAGCCAGCACGAGGTCCGCAAGCTCATTGCCGGGCCGACCGTGTTCATCTGCGATGAATGCGTCGAACTGTGCATGGAGATCATCCGCGAGGAGAACAAGACCTCCTTCATGAAGTCGAAGGAGGGCGTGCCGACGCCCCAGGAGATCTTCAAGGTCCTCGACGACTACGTGGTCGGCCAGCAGCACGCCAAGAAGGTCCTGAGCGTCGCGGTCCACAACCACTACAAGCGCATCAATTCGTCCGGCAAGAACGGCGATGTCGAGTTGGCGAAATCCAACATCATGCTGATCGGCCCGACCGGCTGCGGCAAGACGCTGCTCGCGCAGACGCTGGCCCGCATCCTCGACGTGCCCTTCACGATGGCCGACGCCACGACGCTGACCGAGGCCGGCTATGTCGGCGAGGACGTCGAGAACATCATCCTCAAGCTGCTCCAGAACGCCGACTACAATGTCGAGCGGGCGCAGCGCGGCATCGTCTATATCGACGAGGTCGACAAGATCAGCCGCAAGTCCGACAATCCCTCGATTACCCGCGACGTGTCGGGCGAGGGCGTGCAGCAGGCGCTGCTGAAGATCATGGAAGGCACGGTCGCCTCGGTTCCGCCGCAGGGCGGGCGCAAGCATCCGCAGCAGGAGTTTCTCCAGGTCGACACGACCAACATCCTGTTCATCGTCGGCGGCGCCTTCGCCGGCCTCGACAAGATCATCTCGTCGCGCACCCACGGCTCCTCGATGGGCTTCGGCGCCAATGTCCGCGCCCCCGACGAGCGCGGCACGGGCGAAGTGCTCCGCGAAGTGGAACCCGAGGATCTGCTGAAGTTCGGCCTGATCCCGGAATTCATCGGCCGCCTGCCGATCCTGGCGACGCTGGGCGATCTGTCGGAGCCGGCGCTGATCGAGATCCTGACCCGCCCGAAGAACGCGCTCGCCAAGCAGTATCAGCGCATGTTCGAGATGGAAGGCGTCAAGCTGCGCTTCCAGGAAGAGGCGATGCACTCGATCGCCCGCAAGGCGATCGCGCGCCGCACCGGCGCCCGCGGCCTGCGCTCGATCATGGAAGGCTTCCTCCTGGAGACGATGTTCGAGCTTCCGACGCTGAACGGCGTGCAGGAAGTGGTGATCACGTCGGACGTCGTCGAAGGCAAGGCGCGTCCGCTGTACACCTATTCGGACAAGGCCGAAGCCCGCGAAAACAAGGCGAGCTGACCTAAGGGTTCGAAGCGCGCTCGCACGCGCTGTCTCGGGACTGCGCACGCTATCCGGCTATCGGCGGGAAAGTTTCCCAAGGCCGCGTTTTTGCGTGCGCCTTGCTTGTTCGGCATTGAGAGCAGAGATTGTAGCCGGGCTGGTTCACTCGTACGTCGGCGCAAGCGCGCAAGCAAAAGAGGCAAGATGCAAACCAAGCCCAATACCACCAGGCCCGAAGTCGGGCCCCTACCGGCGCGTCGGCGCTGGGAAGCGCCGCGTGTCATCGTGAGCGAATTGGTGTCGAATACCAACGTGAAATTCAACGCCAATCCCAGCGAAGTACACGCGTTGACAACCAATTCCATCGCCAATCATAGTTCTTGAGCGCGCTGGCGGGGGTCTTGCGGCTCGATGGCGGTCCGTTGCGCCAGGCCGATGTCGAACGCCAGATCAGCACCATGCAGCATGCGGGCCCGGATCGCATGCGGGTCCGGTGCAGCGGGCCGATCGGGCTCGGTCATGCGTTGTTGCGCGTCACGCATGAAGATGCTTTCGACAGCCAGCCGATCGTCGCGGACGGCATCGCGGTCGTCGCCGATGTGCGCCTCGACAACCGCGAAGAGCTCGCGCGTGCGCTCGACATCGGCGAAACCTCGTTGGCGCGCCTCGCCGACAGTGCCCTGATTGCCGCTGCCTACAAGCATTGGGGCGAGGATTGCGCCGCCCATCTGCTCGGCGATTTCGCCTTCGCGATCTGGGACGGTCGGCTGCAAAAGCTGACGCTCGCCCGCGATCACATGGGAAACCGTTCCATTCGTTACCATCGCGGCGCAGGCTTCTTCGCCTTCGCCAGCCAGGCAAAGGGCTTGTGGGCGCTTGCCGACGTGCCGCGCCGGATCGACGAATTCCAGCTCGGCCGCAGGCTCACCTTCGACTTTCGCGGCCCGCCGGGGCGCACGCTGTTCGAGGGCATCGACGCACTTGCGGGGGGCACGGTTCTGACGGTCTTGGCCGACGGAACGACGCGCTTGAACCGCTACTGGACGCCGGCGCCGGATCCCGCCCATCTCGGCCGCGACGAAGCCTATTATGTCGAGACCTATCGCAAGATTCTCGCCGAGGCGGTGGCATGCCGCATCCGCAGGGCGGTTCATCCGGTCGGGCTGTTCCTCAGCGGCGGCATGGACAGCGCGGCCATCGCGGCGCTCGCCGGTCCGGCGATGCGGGCACGGCGGCGCAGGCTCATCGCCGTCTGTTCGGCGATGCCGTCGGACCGGCCGGGAAATCCGCTCGATTCACGCCCGTGGGCGCAAGCCTGCGCGCGCCACATGCCGCATCTCGATGTGCGTTATGTCACGCGCGAGGATACGCGCTATCTCGACGGGCTGGAAACCGCTTTCCTGCGCACCGATCTCGCGTCGAGCGTCAATCGCGTGGCGAATCACGCCGTGCACCGCGTTTTGGCCGAGGCCGGTGCGCGGGTCGTCATGGATGGGCACGGCGGCGATTACACGGTCAACGAGACATCGCATGGCTGGTTCGCGGACCGGCTCAAGCGGGGTCATCTGCGCGGCGTCCTTCGGGAACTGCTCGCCTGTGCCCGTCGCCGAAACCTCTCGGCATGGACGGTCCTGCGGGCCGAGGCGATTGTGCCTTTCGTGCCGGAATGGCTCGTGCGTTTGCGGGATCGACGGCGCGGACGTGCGCTCAACCATGAAGCGGTTTTTCCGCTGACCCGGGCCTTCGAACAACAGATTGAGCGGCAGGGCGGTCACCGCCAGGCGCTGAAGCTGGTGTTTGGCGGCAAGACGTATCGCGCAGGCCGTTTGGCGGCGCTAAATCAGCAGCTGGCACAGGAAGCCAGTTCCGGTCATCCCAGTGCGGCGGCACATGGTCTGGAATACACGCAACCCTTCCACGACAAGCGGGTGATCGAGTTCGCGCTGGCCGTACCGTCGTCTCTGCTGCTCCGCGACGGGCTCGACCGCCATCTCGGGCGGCGGGCGCTTGCCGATCTTCTGCCGCCGGAGATTTTGCAGCGCCCGCGCAAAGGCCGCGACGATCGCATCCCGGACCTCGCGGCCGTGGTCGAACGGGAGCGGCCGCAATTGCTGGCCGAAATCGCGCGGATGGAAGCCAAACCGCGGCTGCGCGCCATCTTCGCCTTCGCGGCGATGCGCCACATGCTCCGGCCGCCGGATGGCCGCGACGACGGGTTGCCCAACATGCGGCTCGCGCGCGCCGTATCCGCCTTCATGCAGGCCCGCTTCATCGAATGGTTCGAGCGCGACAATCGCGGAGCCGAAGGAGATGAGGCCGAAGCGGTCGGGTCGCGCGGCGTGTCCAGGAATGGAACTCCGGCGGGGATTTTGGAACTGGAGACGCCACAGGCCATTGAATCCTGACCTGGATTGCCGCGGACCGAAGCGGCGCTCGCAATTTGGCGGTCGAAAAGCGATTATCGTGACGGACCGTCACGCACGGACAACATGTCGCTAAGCAAGAGTGCGGAAACCTTGATCCTCTAGGGTTCGGGTTCGAGAAATTGCGGCTAGCATCAATATCTTGAAACGGCCCAACCGGGGGGCCACTTTACCTATCCACGGAGTCGTCCATCGGGAGGCTCCATCACCCCGGTACCGGTGCCCATCGCAAGGGGCTGGCACCGATCAGCACCCGCCCCACGGATAGTGGAGCGGCGAGGAGAACAAAATGTCCGATTTCGAAGGCATTCCCAGTACCCCAAAGAGCGAAAGTGGCGGCCTTCTGGCGCCGGTTCTGCCGCTCCGCGATATTGTCGTGTTTCCCCATATGATCGTTCCGCTGTTCGTCGGCCGCGAGAAGTCCGTGCGCGCCCTCGAAGAGGTGATGAACGACGAAAAGCAGATCCTGCTGCTCACCCAGAAGAACAAGGACGATGACGATCCAGGCGCCGACGGCCTGCATTCCATCGGCACGCTGGCGACGGTGCTTCAGCTCCTGAAGCTTCCCGACCAGACCGTGCGCGTCCTCGTCGAGGGCAAGAGCCGCGCCCGCGTCACCGGTTTCGTGCCGCGCACCGACTTCTTCCAGGCGACCATCGAGCGCATTCCGGACGGCGTCAGCGACGCCAAGGAAGTCGAGGCGCTGGTCCGCACGGTGAAGACGAACTTCGAACAGTACATCAAGCTGAACAAGAAGGTCCCGGCCGAGCAGCTCGCCATGGTCGCGCAGATCGACGAGCCGGCGAAGCTCGCCGACACCGTCGCCTCGCATCTGTCGGTGAAGATCGCCGACCGCCAGGCATTGCTCGAGACGCTGGGCACCGTCCAGCGGCTGGAGAAGGTCCTCTCGCTGATCGAATCGGAGATCGGCGTGCTTCAGGTCGAGCGGAAAATCCGCAGCCGCGTGAAGCGCCAGATGGAGAAGACCCAGCGCGAGTACTACCTCAACGAACAGCTCAAGGCGATCCAGAAGGAGCTCGGCGAAGGCGACGACGGCCGCGACGAGATGAACGAGCTGGAAGAGCGCATCCGCAAGACCAAGCTCTCCAAGGAAGCCCGCGACAAGGTGCAGGCCGAGGTGAAGAAGCTCCGCTCGATGTCGCCGATGTCGGCCGAGGCCACGGTGGTGCGCAACTACC
This sequence comes from Rhizomicrobium sp., assembly GCA_037200045.1. Lineage (NCBI taxonomy): Bacteria > Pseudomonadati > Pseudomonadota > Alphaproteobacteria > Micropepsales > Micropepsaceae > Rhizomicrobium > Rhizomicrobium sp. The sequence continues at coordinate 947,814 of JBBCHM010000002.1, read as the reverse complement.
TCGACTGGATCCTGTCGCTCCCCTGGGGCAAGCGGTCGAAGGTCAAGCGCGACATCGTCGAGGCCGAGCGCGTCCTCAACGACGACCATTACGGCCTGGAGAAGGTCAAGGAACGCATCCTGGAATATCTCGCCGTGCAGCAGCGCGCCGGCAAGATGAAGGGCCCGATCCTGTGTCTCGTCGGCCCGCCCGGCGTCGGCAAGACTTCGCTCGCCAAGTCGATCGCCAAGGCCACGGGGCGCGAATACGTCCGCATGAGCCTCGGCGGCGTGCGGGACGAAGCGGAGATCCGCGGCCATCGCCGTACCTATATCGGCTCGATGCCCGGCAAGGTCATCCAGTCGATGAAGAAGGCGAAGACGGCCAATCCGCTCTTCCTGCTCGACGAGATCGACAAGCTCGGCGCCGACTGGCGGGGCGACCCGTCCTCGGCGCTGCTTGAAGTCCTGGACCCGGAGCAGAACCACACCTTCAACGACCACTATCTGGAGGTCGATTTCGACCTGTCGGACGTGATGTTCATCACCACGGCGAATTCCCTGCGCATGCCGGGACCGCTGATGGACCGCATGGAGATCATCCGCATCCCCGGCTACACCGAGGACGAGAAGGTCGAGATCGCCAAGCGCCACCTCATCGCCAAGGAGATGAAGGCGCACGGCCTGAAGGACGACGAGTGGCGGATCACCGACGCGGGCCTGCGCGACCTCATCCGCTATCACACCCGTGAGGCGGGCGTGCGCAGCCTGGAGCGTGAGATCGCCAACCTCGCCCGCAAGGCGGTGAAGGAGATCGTCAGCCACAAGGCGACCAGCGTCGTGGTCGACGAGACCAATGTCGACACCTATGCCGGCGTGCGGAAGTTCCGCTATGGCGAGGTCGAGGGCGAGGACCAGGTCGGTGTCGTCACCGGTCTGGCCTGGACCGAGGTCGGCGGCGACACGCTGCAGATCGAGTCCGTCATGCTGCCCGGCAAGGGCCGCATGCAGACCACCGGCAAGCTCGGCGAGGTGATGAAGGAATCGATCGACGCGGCGCGGTCCTATGTCCGCTCCAAGGCGACCAGCTTCGGCATCAAGCCGCCGCTGTTCGACAAGATCGACATCCATGTGCACGTGCCCGAAGGCGCGACGCCCAAGGACGGTCCGTCGGCGGGGCTCGCCATGGCCACCTCCATCATCTCGGTGATCACCGGCATCCCGGTGCGCCGCGACGTGGCGATGACCGGCGAGGTCACCTTGCGGGGCAGGGCGCTGCCGATCGGCGGCCTGAAGGAGAAGCTGCTCGCGGCCCTGCGCGCCGGCATCAAGACGGTGATCATCCCGCAGGAGAACGAGAAGGACCTGGCCGAAGTCCCGGACAATGTGAAGTCCGGCATGACCATCGTGCCGGTCGCCAATGTCGGCGAAGTCCTGAAAGTCGCGCTCGTGCGCCAGCCCGAGCCGATCGACTGGAGCGAGACCGATGTGGTGACGCCGCCCCCGGTGGCACCCGAAAACGACGCCATCGTCACGCACTGACAAGGTGTTAGCTTAAGAAGAGGCCCCGGACGGTTAACCGTCCGGGGCCTTTTTCCTGCCTTTTTCCGCTGAAATCTTGGGTTTTTCGGTTTGACCGCGCGCCAACTGGTCATAAAGTCGGCGTGTCGGAGCGAATCGCGCAAAGGAGCCGTCGCCGTGAACAAGAACGATCTCATCCAGAAACTGTCCGAGCAGACCGGACTGGACAAGAATACCTCGGCCAAGGCCGTGGATGGTGTGTTCGATTTGATCGCGGCCACGCTCAAGTCGGGAGAAGAAGTCCGCCTGACCGGCTTCGGCGTTTTCGTCGTCGCCACCCGCGCCGGCGGCAAGGGCCGCAACCCGCAGACCGGCGAGGAGATCGTCATCAAGCCCTCCAAGCAGCCCCGGTTCCGCCCCGGCAAGCAGCTCAAGGATTCGCTGAACACCTAGCCGCGCGGGCGTTCGACACTTTCCAGACCTTTTCCCGTTGAGACACGGTCGGGCGGATTTTGTGTCGGCGCCCGGCTCAGGTCGCGTGGAACAGCGCGCTCACGGATTCGCCGTCATGGATGCGCCGGATCGCCTCGGCGAGCGGCGCCGCGATCGACAGGACCGTCAGCTTCGGCGCCCGCTTGTCGGCGGCGATCGGCACCGAATTGGTGCAGACGATCTCCAGCACGTCGGGCTGCTCGCTGAGGCGCGCCGCCGCGCCGGCCGCGAACAGGCCGTGCGTGCAGGCGATCCGGATCGAGCGGACCTGGCGCTCGCGCAGATGCTTCAGGAGCTCCATCGTGGTCGAGCCCTTGGCGATCTCGTCGTCCAGCACGATCACGTCCTTGTCCCTGACATCGCCGATGATGGAGCTGATCTTCACCTTGTCGTCGGCGAAGCGCTGCTTGGCGGCCGCCGCCACGCCGACGCCCAGCAGCCGTGCAAAGGCGGCCGTCTCCTTGGCGTTGCCGAGGTCCGGCGACACCGCCACCGTGTTGGAGAGGTCGTATTGCCGGAAGTGGTCGGCCAGCTCGTTCAGCGCGTGCAGGTGATCGACGGGAATCGAGAAGAACCCATGCACCTGCGGCGAATGCAGCGTCATGGTGAGCACGCGGTTGGCGCCCGCCGTCACGATCAGGTCGGCCACCAGCCTTCCGCCGATGGAGATGCGTGGCGCGTCCTTCTTGTCCGACCTGGCATAGGAATAGTGCGGCATGACGAGCGTGATGCGCGAGGCCGAGGCGCCGCGCGCCGCGTCCAGCATCAGCAGTGCCTCGACCAAGTGCTCCTGCACCGGCGTCACCAGCGGCTGGATGATGAACACGTCGCGCTCGCGGCAATTGGACTGGAGCTGGACCTCCAGGCAGTCATTGGCGAAGCGCACGAGCTTGGACGGGTGCAGCGGCACGCCGAGGTGCTGGCAGATCTCCGCCGCGAGCTCGGGATGGGCGCTGCCGCTGAAGACGGTGATCTCTTTCAAGGCGGTCGCCTCCGTGCCGGATCGCGCGCGCCTTATCCACGGTTTGGCGGCGGCCGCCCATGCGGCCCAGCGCCGCCACGGCGCGCCGTCAGCTTTCCCCGCTCTTTTGGTTGCGCACGATATAGACCTGGTAAGCGACCGCATCCCATGCGTTGTGGATGCCGTCGAACAGCAGGATGAGCGTCGCGGCGCCGATGCCGAACAGTGCCGCTTCCAGATGCGCCAGCGCCACGGCGCCGCTCAGCACCAGCAGGCCGTACGCCACGAAAGGCAGCAGGACGTGGAAGATCCGATCCTCCATGTCCATCCGATAGGCGCGCTGGCGCCGCATGCGCTCTACCGGCAACGCCATGTAGAGCAGGCCGCACAGGCCCGCCGCCGCGGCGGCCCAAATTGCGTCGATCGCGGCGGGCCACGGCACCCGCACCAGCGCCGAGACGAGCAGGCAGGCGGCGAAATGCACCACGGTCGGCGTGGCGAAGGCGCGGCCGGCTTCCGCGAGGCCGGGCTGCGGCCGTTCCGCGATCAGGGTCATGACCACGAATTGCAGGCCGATCAGCGCGCCGGCGGCCGATCCGACGATGACGTAGAAACTGTCCCACTCGCTCAACGCCGACATGCATCCTCTCATGGCTGCGAATGGTGGGCGGTGACGGGCTCGAACCGCCGACCCTATCGGTGTAAACGATATGCTCTACCAACTGAGCTAACCGCCCATTTGGCGGCTATATAGCAGCATCTTCGCTGCTTGCCAGCTTTCGCGGCCGGCACCGGCCGTGCCACTGTTTCCGGGCTTTTGCGGCGGGGAATTCATGCGCGCTTTCTCGGTTCTTTTGACGGCCTTTGCCCTGGCCGCCGTTTCGCTCCCGCCCCTCTTCGACAGCGTCCGGGGCAAGGTCGGCCTCTGCTGACGATTACGGGCCGGCAATCCAGCGACGCTTTGCGACACAAGCGGGTTCGCGGTTGTTCCCGCCCCGGTCTATGGTGACGCCATGAACAAAACCGCGCTCGCCGTCATTCCGCTCGTCCTTGTGCTGGCGGCCGCCTGCAGTTCGACGCCGCCCCGCCAGGGCCGCTGGAATCCCAACGCCGTGCCGCGCGACGAGAACTGGCATTCGCCGGCCGCCGCGCTGCTGCGCTACGACGCCAACCATGACGGCACGCTGACGCGCACCGAGCTCCTCGCCGGCCTGCACGCCGAGTTCGACACCTATGACGTCGAGCACAAGAACTGCCTCGGCCCCGACCAGGTCCGCGCCATCAACCAGTTGCGCGTGCAGCAGGACGGCTCGCAGGCCTCGCCGCTGGTCGACTGGAACCAGGACAATTGCATCGAGTTCAACGAATTCTCGGGCGCGGCGCTGTCCTTGTTCGACACGCTCGACGTCAACAGCGATGGCCAGCTCACGCCGCAGGAGCTCAATGCCGGCGGCGTGCGCACGCCCGGCGCGGGGCAGGGCGGCACCGGGCAGGGCAGCCGAGGCGGTCACGGCCACCATCGTGGTGGTGGCGGGAGCGGCGGGGGCGGGATGCCGCCCGGCCAGTAACCCAAGGCCGCGCCGGCCGCTTGACGGCGTATCGCCGACAATGCCGAACTTGGCCGATGCGGGGGCGTCTACTCACACTCATAGCGGCATCGCTGCTGGCCGCGGCGTGCTCGACGCCGCACAAGCCGCGCTGGTCGCCTTACCCGGTGCCGCGCTCCGAGGAATGGCACTCCGGCCGGATGACGATCGCCAATTACGACACCGACGGCGACGGCACCGTCACGCGCGAGGAGCTGGAATCGGGCTTGCGGCAATATTTCATGCAGGCCGACACCAACCACGACGGAAAGCTCGACCCCGACGAGGCGGCCGCGGCCAATCAGCGCCGTATCGAGAAGGACGGCACGGCCGCCATTCCGCTGATCGATTGGAACCACGACGGCTATGTCGACTTCACGGAGTTCGCCGGCGGCGTGCGGTCCCTGTTCGAGCAACTGGACCTGGACGGCGACGGCAAGGTGACGATAGACGAATTCCGCCGCGCGCCGCCCTGACGCGCGCATTTTTCCCGGGAAATGCCTTGCTCTGCTTGACAGCGACGGAGCGGGCGCCCTACACCGGCCCCCTTTCGCGGAACGGGCCCTCAGGCCCCGATGCGGGGGCGTAGCTCAGTTGGTTAGAGTGTCGGCCTGTCACGCCGAAGGTCGCGGGTTCGAGCCCCGTCGCTCCCGCCATTTCCATCCTTCATGCGGTGCGAAATGGCTTCCCGGAAGGGCCTGATTCACGGGCCAATTCCGCTGTTGGGAATCGTTCGCAACTGGCCGCAAAAATCCTGTTTTTTCCGGTCGAATCTTGGTCTACACCCGCGTTGCTCGCGGGTGGCCGGCTCTTATACTGCACCCGCGAAATACCAAAGTCCGACCTGTTCCTTGGGCGCGCCCGCGCCAGGGCCGGATGAGAAGGCTCGGGAATGGAAAAGCAGCTCCTGGAATATCTCCCCATCCTGATCTTCATCGGCATCGCGGGCGTCATCGCCACCGCCCTGGTCCTGGCACCCGTCATCCTCGCGCCCTCCAAGCCCGATCCCGAAAAGCTCTCGGCCTACGAATGCGGCTTCAATGCCTTCGGCGACGCGCGCATGAAGTTCGACGTGCGCTTCTATCTCGTCTCCATCCTCTTCATCATCTTCGACCTGGAAGTGGCGTTCCTGTTTCCCTGGGCGATCACGCTCGGCGCCACCGGCGTCTTCGCCTTCTGGTCGATGGTGACCTTCCTCGGCGTCCTGACCGTCGGCTTCATCTACGAATGGAAGAAGGGAGCGCTCGAATGGGAGTGATCCCGGCCGGCCCGACATCGCCATTGCCGTATGGAACGGCCGCGCGCGGCGGCGTCGAGGGCGCCCGCGCCGCGCGCGACGACGAGCCCTATTTCAAGGCGATGCAGCAAGAGATGGCCGACAAGGGCTTTCTCGTGACCTCCGCCGAGGCGCTGGTGAACTGGGCCCGCACCGGCTCCTTGATGTGGATGACCTTCGGCCTGGCCTGCTGCGCCGTCGAGATGATGCAGGCGAACATGCCGCGCTATGACCTCGAACGCTTCGGCGCCGCGCCGCGCGGTTCGCCGCGCCAGTCGGACGTGATGATCGTCGCCGGCACGCTGACCAACAAGATGGCGCCGGCCCTGCGCAAGGTCTATGACCAGATGCCGGAGCCGCGCTACGTCATCTCGATGGGCTCCTGCGCCAATGGCGGGGGCTACTATCATTATTCCTACGCCGTCGTGCGCGGCTGCGACCGCATCGTGCCGGTCGACATTTACGTCCCGGGCTGCCCGCCCACCGCCGAAGCGCTGATGTACGGCATCATGCTTCTGCAGCGGAAAATCCGCCGCACCGGAACGATCGAGCGATAGATGGCCGATCTCACCGCCCTTGCGACTCATCTGAGCGAAGCGCTGCCCGGCGCGGTCTTTGGCCACCGGCTGAATGTCGGCGAGCTGTCGGTCGACGTCGCGCCCGGCGAAATCGTGCGCGTCATGAGCTTCCTGCGCGACGATCCGTCCTGCGAGTTCAGGATCCTCGTCGACCTCTGCGGCGTCGACTGGCCAGAGCGCGCCGAGCGCTTCGATGTCGTCTATCACCTGCTGTCGCTCACCAGGAATTTGCGCCTGCGCGTGCATGTGCATGTCGCGGAAGACGAGGCGGTGCCATCCATCGTCGCCGTCTATCCCGCCGCCAACTGGTTCGAGCGTGAGACCTTCGACATGTACGGCATCGCCTTCGCCGATCATCCGGACCTGCGCCGCATCCTCACCGATTACGGCTTTTCCGGTCACCCGTTGCGCAAGGACTTCCCGCTCACCGGCTATGTCGAGGTGCGCTATGACGACGAGCTCAAGCGCGTCGTCTACCAGCCGGTGCAGCTCGTACAGGAATTCCGCGACTTCGATTTCATGAGCCCGTGGGAAGGCGCGCCGCACATCCTGCCCAGCGGCAACAAGGCCGCCTCCGGCAATCCGGGGAAAAAGGCATGAGCGCGGTCCCCGACATCAAGAAAGATACCGGCAACGAAGAAGCGCAGATCACGCTGAACTTCGGCCCGCAGCATCCCGCCGCGCATGGCGTGCTGCGCCTAGTCCTCGACCTTGACGGCGAGATCGTCACCCGCGTCGATCCGCATATCGGCCTCTTGCATCGCGGCACCGAGAAGCTGATCGAGCACAAGACCTATCTGCAGAACATCGGCTATTTCGACCGCCTCGACTACGTAGCCCCGATGAACCAGGAGCACGCCTATGTGCTCGCCATCGAGAAGCTGATCGGCCTGGAAGTGCCCAAGCGCGGCCAATACATCCGCGTGCTGTTCTCCGAGCTCGGCCGGCTGATGAACCACATCCTGAACGTGACGTTCCAGGCGATGGACGTCGGCGCGTTGACCCCGCCGCTTTGGGGCATGGAAAGCCGCGAGACGATGCTGTCGTACTACGAGCGCGTCTCGGGCAGCCGCATGCATGCCAAGTATTTCCGCCCCGGCGGCGTGCACCAGGACCTGCCGCCCGGCCTGCTCGACGACATCCACGCCTTCTGCGATCCCTATCTGAAGGTGCTTGACGACATCGACAGCCTCCTGATCGAGAATCGCATCTTCAAGCAGCGCAATGTCGACATCGGGGTCATCGACCGCGCCCAGGCCGAGATGTGGGGCTTTTCCGGCGTGATGCTGCGCTCCGCCGGCGTCGCCTGGGACCTGCGTCGCGCCCAGCCTTACGAGTGCTACAACGAACTCGATTTCCAGATCCCGATCGGCCGCAACGGCGATTGCTACGACCGGTACGTGATGCGCATGGAAGAGATGCGCCAGTCGGTCAAGATCATGAAACAATGCATCGAGAAGATGCCGTCCGGCCCGGTGTCGTCCACCGACAACAAGGTCGTGCCGCCCAAGCGCGCCGAGATGAAATCGTCGATGGAAGCGCTGATCCACCACTTCAAGCTCTACACCGAGGGCTTTCATGTGCCGGAAGGCGAAGCCTATGCCGCGGTCGAGGCGCCCAAGGGCGAGTTCGGCGTCTATCTGGTGTCGGACGGCTCGAACAAACCCTATCGCTGCAAGATCCGCGCGCCCTCCTTTGTGCATCTTCAGGCGATGGACTACATGAACAAGGGCCACATGCTCGCCGACGTTTCCGCTGTCCTAGGCTCGCTCGACATCGTGTTCGGCGAGGTGGATCGATAATGTCACGCACGAACTTGGTGCTTCGACTGTTGGATCCGTTTGCGGCCTTGATGCTGCTGTTAAGCGCGCCAGCTCTCATGATGGCCGCGCGGGCCCGTTGGCGTGCTCCGCTCACGCGCATGGTGCAAGACCGCATCGGCGTGGGGATTGTGGGTCACCATTACTACGAGCCCATCATCCATCCCAATGATTTGTCGAAGTCGCTCGATGAGGAGCGGAATCTGCCGGGAATTGATCTCAACGCGAACGCGCAGCTGGAACTGGTCTCGCACTTTGGCTATCGCGACGAATTGTTGCAGATTCCCGTCGAAAAGACCGCGCCGAATCAATTCGGCTATAACAACGGCTACTACGGCGCAGGGGATGCCGAAATTCTTTACGACATTATCCGCCATTTCAAGCCGAAGCGGCTATTCGAGATAGGAAGCGGCCAATCCACGCTCATGGCGAGGCTTGCAATCGGTCGGAATATGGCGGAACGCCCTGGATATACTTGCTATCATGTGTGCGTAGAGCCATACGAACAGCCCATGCTCGAAACACTTGGCGTCGAGGTTGTGCGCAAGCGAGTGGAGGATCTCGGCACCGACTTTTTTGGGCCGCTAGAGGATGGCGACATCCTCTTTATCGACTCGTCGCATATCATACGTCCGCAGGGCGACGTCCTGTTCGAATACCTGGAATTGCTGCCTCTGTTGAAATCCGGTGTCATCGTCCATGTCCATGATATCTTTACGCCGCGCGACTACCCCGCTGATTGGGTGCTGCGGTCGCGATGGCTATGGAATGAACAGTATCTGTTGGAGGCGTTCCTCAGTTTCAACGCCGCATATCAGGTCCTGCTGGCTGTGAATTGGCTGTCCAATAATCATCGCGACAAGCTTGGCGATGCATGTCCTGTCCTGTGCAGCCAGCCTGAATTCAGACCCGTAGCTTTTTGGTTGCGCAGGAATTGACGAGATGAGCCTGCGCCGTCTCGCCCCGCCCGAGCTCCAGCCTGCCTCCTTCGAGTTCAATCTCGAAAACCAGGCGCGCGTCGAAAAGGAGATCGCGAAATATCCGCCCGGCCGCCAGGCCTCCGCCGTCATCTCGGCGCTATGGATCGGCCAGGAACAGCAGGGTTGGGTCACCCATCCGATGATCGAAACTATCGGCCGGCGCCTCGACATGCCGTTCATCCGCGTGCTGGAGGTCGCGACCTTCTACACGATGTTCAACCTCGCCCCGGTCGGCAAATTCCATCTGCAGGTCTGCACCACGCCGCCTTGCACGCTGCGCGGCTCCGACGACATCGTGGCCGTCTGCAAGAAGCTGATCGGCCCGGCGCAGATGACGCCGACGGCGGACGGCATGCTGTCCTGGACCGAGGTCGAATGCCTCGGCGCCTGCACCAACGCGCCGGTGTTCCAGGTCTACAAGGATTTCTACGAAGACCTCACCGCCGAATCGACCGCGCGGCTGATCGAGGCCTTCCGTCGCGGCGAACAGCCCAAGCCCGGCCCGCAGGCCGGCCGCACCGGCTCCGAGCCCGCCGGCGGCCCCACCACGCTCACCGATCCATCGCTCTACGCGAAGAAACCGGAACCCGCCTGATGCTCGCCGACAAGGACCGCATCTTCACCAACATCTACGGCTTCCAGGACAAGTCCGTGGCCGGCGCGAAATCGCGCGGGCTGTGGGACGGCACCAAGAAGATCCTCGAACTCGGGCCCGAAGGCATCTGCGATGTCGTCAAGAAGTCGGGCCTGCGCGGCCGCGGCGGCGCCGGCTTCGCCACCGGCCTGAAATGGACCTTCATGCCGAAAGAAGTGAAGGACCGGCCGCATTATCTCGTCGTCAACGCCGACGAATCCGAGCCCGGCACCTGCAAGGACCGGGAGATCATGCGCAACGACCCGCATCATCTCATCGAAGGCTGCCTGATCGCGTGCTTCGCGATGCGCTCGCACACCGCCTACATCTATGTCCGCGGCGAGTTCGTGCGCGAGCGCGAGGCGCTGCAGGCCGCGATCGACGAGTGCTATGAGAAGAAGCTGATCGGCAAGGACAACGTCCACGGCTGGGACTTCGACTGCTACGTCCATCACGGCGCCGGCGCCTATATCTGCGGCGAGGAGACCGCGCTGCTCGAAAGCTTCGAGGGCAAGAAGGGCCTGCCGCGCATGAAGCCGCCGTTCCCGGCGAACATGGGCATCTATGGCTGTCCGACGACGGTGAACAATGTCGAGAGCATCGCGGTGGTTCCGACCATCATGCGGCGCGGCCCCGAATGGTTCGCGAGCTTCGGCCGCCCCAACAACACCGGCACCAAGCTGTTTCAGATCTCCGGCCATGTCGAGAAGCCCTGCGTCGTCGAGGAGAGCCTCGGCATTCCGATGAAGGAACTGATCGAGAAATATGCTGGCGGCGTGCGCGGCGGCTGGGACAATCTTCTGGCCGTGATCCCCGGCGGCGCCTCCTGCCCGATGATCCCGAAATCGGTCTGCGACGAGGTCCTGATGGATTTCGATTCGCTGAAGGCGGCGAATTCCTCGCTCGGCACTGCGGCGGTGATCGTGATGGACAAGTCCACCGATCTGGTGAAAACCGTCGCGCGCTATGCCTATTTCTACAAGCACGAGAGCTGCGGCCAGTGCACGCCGTGCCGCGAAGGCACCGGCTGGATGTGGCGCGTGATGCGCCGCCTCGAAACCGGCGATGCCCGCGTCGAGGAGATCGACCAGCTCTGGGAAGTCGGCAAGCAGTGCGAGGGCCACACGATCTGCGGCCTGGGCGACGCCGCGCCCTGGCCGATTCAGGGCCTGATCCGCCATTTCCGCCCCGAGCTCGAACGGCGCATCGCCGAACGCGCCAGGCAACCGATGGCGGCGGAGTAGCCGATGCCCTCACGCAAGCTCATCATCGACGGCAAGGAAGTGGAGGCGGACGACAACGCCACGCTGCTGCAGGTCTGCGAGACCACCGGCGCCGAGATTCCGCGCTTCTGCTATCACGAGCGCCTCTCCGTCGCCGGCAATTGCCGCATGTGCCTGGTCGAATGGGTCGGGGCGCCCAAGCCGCAGGCCTCCTGCGCGCTGCAGATCAAGGACATCATGCCGAACCGCGACGGCACGCCGGCCAAGATCAACACCAACTCCGAAATCGCCCGCCGCGCCCGCGAGGGCGTGATGGAGTTCCTGCTGATCAACCATCCGCTCGATTGCCCGATCTGCGATCAGGGCGGCGAGTGCGATTTGCAGGACCAGGCGATGGGCTATGGCCGCGCCGCCTTCAACCGCTTCCACGAGAACAAGCGCGCCGTCGAAGACAAATACATGGGTCCGCTGGTCAAGACCGTCATGACCCGCTGCATCCAGTGCACGCGCTGCATCCGCTTCGCCACCGAAGTCGCCGGCGTCCCCGATCTGGGCGCCACCGGCCGCGGCGAGGACATGGAGATCACGACCTATCTCGAAAAGGCGTTCGCATCGGAACTCTCCGGCAACGTCGTTGATCTCTGCCCGGTCGGCGCGCTGACCTCAAAGCCTTACGCCTTCAACGCGCGCCCCTGGGAGCTGCGCCACACCGACTCCGTCGACGTGATGGACGCGCAGGGCTGCAATATCGTCGTCGATGCGCGCGGGCCCCAGGTCATGCGCGTGCTGCCGCGCCTCAACGAAGAGGTGAACGAGGAGTGGATCTCCGACAAGGCCCGTCATGCCTGTGACGGCCTGATGCGCCAGCGCCTCGACCGGCCTTATGTCCGCAAGAGCGGCAAGCTCCAGCCCGCCACCTGGGGCGAGGCCTTCGCCGCCATCGCGGCGCGCGTGTCGCAGACCACGCCCGACAAGATGGCCGCCATCGCCGGCGACCTCGCCGCGGCGGAGGAGGTCAAGGCGCTGAAGGACCTGATGGCGGCGCTCGGCGTGGCAAATATCGACTGCCGGCAGGACGGCACCAAGCTCGGTGGCGCGCGCCAGTCCTATCTCTTCAACACCACCATCGCCGGCGTTGAAGCCGCCGACGCGATCCTTCTGATCGGTGCCAATCCGCGCTGGGAAGCCCCCGTGCTGAACGCGCGCATCCGCAAGGCCTGGTCGAACGGCGCCGTCAAGATCGCCGGCATCGGCGTGACGATGAACCAGACCTATCCGGTCGCCGATCTCGGCGCCGGCGTCGAAGTGCTGGAGCAGATCGCCAATGGCGGCCATGCCTTCGCTCAGGTGCTGCGCGACGCCAAGCGCCCGATGCTGATCCTCGGCGCCGGCGCGGTCGCGCGCGCCGACGGCGCCGCAATCCTGAAGGCCGCGGCGAAGATCGCCGCCGACACCGGCATGATCGGCCCTGCCGGCAAGGCGGCCGAAGGCGGCTGGAACGGATTCAACGTGCTGCATACCGCCGCCTCGCGCGTCGCGGCGCTCGATCTCGGCTTCGTGCCGGGTGATGGCGGGCGCGACGTCGCCGGCATCGTCGATGGCGCGCAGAAGGGCGAGATCGACTTTATCTATCTGCTCGGCGCCGACGAGTGCGACGTCGCCCATCTCGGCCGCGCCTTCGTCGTCTATCAAGGCAGCCATGGCGATGCCGGCGCGCACAATGCCGATGTCATCCTGCCCGGCGCCGCCTATACCGAGAAGGAAGGTCTCTATTTGAATTTCGAGGGCCGCGTGCAGCCCGGCCATCGCGCCGTCTTCCCGCCCGGCGAGGCGAAAGAGGATTGGGCGATCATCCGCGCGCTCTCCGACGTGCTCGGCAAGAAGCTGCCCTACGACACGCTCGACGCCCTGCGCGCGGCGATGGTCGCCGAGGCGCCGCATTTCGCCGATCATCACGAGTTGGTGCCGCATGGCGGCGCCGGCGCGACCGATTGGGCCCAAGTCGGCGCCGACCGGCCGCTCGACACCTCGCTGCCGCTCGGCAGCACGATGGCCGACTACTACCTGACGAACCCGATCGCGCGCGCCAGTACCACGATGGCCGAATGCAGCCGCGAATTCGTCACCGGCGCCTCGCAGATGGCGGCGGAGTAGGGCGATGCTTCTGACGCACTACTTCAACACGCTGGGGCTTCCTTACGGCTGGGCCTGGACCTTGAGCCAGGTCCTGGTGCTCGGCGTGCTCGAATTCCTCATGCTGCTGATGGTCGCCGCCGTCATCCTGCTCGACCGCAAGATCTGGGCGGCGGTGCAGCTTCGCCGCGGCCCCAACGTGGTGGGCCCGTTCGGCGTGCTGCAGACCATCGCCGACGCCTTCAAATTCCTGCTCAAGGAAGTCGTCATCCCGGCCGGCGCCAACAAGGTGATCTTCATCCTGGCGCCGCTCGTCACCGCCACGCTCGCCTTCGCCGGCTGGGCCGTGGTGCCGCTGGACGACGGCTGGGTCGCCGCCGACATCAATGTCGGCATCCTCTATCTCTTCGCCATGTCCTCGCTCGGCGTCTACGGCATCATCATGGCGGGCTGGGCGTCGAATTCGAAATACCCGTTCCTCTCCGCCTTGCGCGCCGCGGCCCAGATGGTGTCCTACGAGGTCTCGATCGGCTTCGTGATCATCACCGTGCTCTTGTTCGCCGGCTCGCTGAACCTCTCCGCCATTGTGCGGGCGCAGGAGACCAGCAGCGTCTTCGCCTTCGCTGGCTGGAACGTGTTCTCGATCCTCTTTCCCATGCTGCCGATCTTCTTCGTCTCGGCGCTGGCCGAGACCAACCGCCCGCCCTTCGACCTGGTGGAGGCGGAGTCCGAACTGGTCGCCGGCTTCTTCGTCGAATATTCGGCGACGCCGTTCTTGCTGTTTTTCCTGGGCGAATACATCAGCGTCCTTCTGATGTGTGCGCTGTGCTCGGTGCTGTTCTTCGGCGGCTGGCTGCCGCCGCTGAACGTCGTGCCCTTCACGCTGGTTCCGGGCGTGATCTGGCTCGCGCTGAAGATGCTGTTCTTCTTCTTCCTTTTCGCGATGGTGAAGGCCATAGTGCCGCGCTATCGCTACGATCAACTCATGCGGCTCGGCTGGAAGGTCTTCCTGCCGACGTCGCTCATCTGGGTGGTGGTCACGGCGGGCTATGTGCTCGTCTTCCACCACCATGCGTGAGGCCGCCATGGCTACACTCGACCGCACCGCCCGCCAGCTGTTCTTCTGGGAGTTCGTCACGAGCTTCTTCCTCGCGATGCGCTACTTCTTCGCGCCGAAGACGACGATCAACTATCCCTTCGAGAAGGGCCCGCTCAGCCCGCGCTTCCGCGGCGAGCATGCGCTGCGCCGCTATCCCAACGGCGAAGAACGCTGCATCGCCTGCAAGCTGTGCGAGGCGATCTGCCCCGCCCAGGCCATCACCATCGAGGCCGAGCCGCGCGACGACGGTTCGCGCCGCACCACGCGCTACGACATCGACATGGTGAAGTGCATCTACTGCGGGTTGTGCCAGGAAGCCTGTCCGGTGGACGCCATCGTGGAAGGCCCGAATTTCGAATACGCCACCGAAACGCGCGAGGAGCTCTACTACAACAAGGACAAGCTGCTCGCGAACGGCGACCGCTGGGAGCGCGAGATCGCGCGCAATCTCGAACTCGACGCGCCGTACAGGTAACGCAGATGCTGCTCCAGGCCATCGCCTTCTACGTCTTTTCCGCGGTCATGCTCGCCGCCGCGTTCATGGTGATCGTGGCGCGCAACCCCGTGCATTCGGTGTTCTTCCTGATCCTCGCCTTCTTCAACGCCGCGGGCCTCTTCGTGCTGCTCGGCGCCGAATTCCTCGCGATGATCCTGGTCATCGTCTATGTCGGCGCGGTCGCCGTGCTGTTCCTGTTCGTGGTGATGATGCTCGATGTCGATTTCGCCGAGCTCAAGAGCGGCGTGCAGCAATACATCCTGGTGGGCGCCGGCGTCGGCCTGCTGCTCTTGTTCGAGCTCGCCTTCTTCGTCGCGACCAAGTGGAACCTCAACTCCGCCGCGCCGTCGGCGCTGGCGCATCCGACGCCGGCCACGCTCAGCAACACCGAAGCGATCGGGCGCATCCTCTACACCGACTACATCTATTACTTCCAGGTCGCGGGTCTGGTGCTGCTGGTCGCGATGATCGGCGCCATCGTGCTGACGCTGCGCCACCGGCCCGGCGTGCGCCGCCAGAACATCGGCAAGCAGAACGCGCGCGTGATGGCCGATGCGATGACCGTCGTGGACGTCAAGCCGGGGCAGGGAGCCTGAACATGGCCATCGGACTTGGGCAATATCTCTTCGTCGCGGCGGTGCTGTTCACCATCGGGGTGTTCGGCATCTTCCTGAACCGCAAGAACGTCATCGTCATCCTGATGTCGATCGAGCTGATCCTGCTCGCCGTCAACATCAACTTCGTGGCGTTCTCCTCCTTCCTGCACGATCTGGTGGGGCAGGTCTTCGCCCTGTTCATCCTGACGGTGGCGGCAGCGGAATCCGCCATCGGGCTCGCCATTCTCGTCGTCTATTTCCGCAACCGCGGCACGATCGCCGTGGAAGACGTCAACCTGATGAAGGGCTGAGATGTACGCCGCGCTCGTCTTCCTCCCCATCATCGCTTCGGCTATCGCCGGCCTGTTCGGCCGCCTCATCGGGGCACGCGCCTCGGAGCTGATCACCACCGGCGCGCTGTTCATCTCCGCCGGGCTGTCGATCGTCGCGTTCTACGACACGACGATTCTCGGCCATTCGCACATCATCCAGATCATGCCCTGGATCTATTCCGGCGATCTCAAGGTCGATTGGGCGATCCGGGTCGACGCGCTGACCGGCGTCATGCTGGTCGTCGTGACCGGCGTCTCCTCGCTGGTCCACCTCTACTCCATCGGCTACATGGCCGAGGACGACAGCCGCGCGCGCTTCTTCTCCTATCTGTCGTTCTTCACCTTCGCGATGCTGATGCTGGTGACGGCGAACAATTTCGTCCAGATGTTCTTCGGCTGGGAGGGCGTCGGCGTCGCTTCCTATCTCTTGATCGGCTTCTGGTACAAGAAGCCGGAGGCCAACGCCGCCGCGATCAAGGCCTTCGTGGTCAACCGCGTCGGCGATTTCGGCTTCGCGCTCGGCATCTTCGGCATCTTCTACATCTTCAAGACGCTCGACTTCGACGCGGTGTTCGCCGCCGCGCCGGCCCAGGCCGGCCACACCTTCCATTTCGGAAGCTGGGACGTCGACGTGCTGACCACGCTCTGCCTGCTGCTGTTTGTCGGCGCGATGGGCAAGTCGGCGCAGCTCGGCCTGCACACCTGGCTGCCGGACGCCATGGAAGGCCCGACGCCGGTCTCCGCGTTGATCCATGCCGCCACCATGGTGACGGCCGGCGTGTTCCTGGTCTGCCGCTGCTCGCCGATGTTCGAATTGGCGCCCCGCGCCCTGGAATTCGTCACCTTCATCGGTGCGACGACGGCGTTCTTCGCCGCCTCGGTCGGCCTCTTCCAGAACGACATCAAGCGCGTCATCGCCTATTCGACATGCTCGCAGCTCGGCTACATGTTCGTCGCCGCCGGCGTCAGCGCCTATGGCGGCGCCATGTTCCATCTCTTCACCCACGCCTTCTTCAAGGCGCTGCTGTTCCTCTCCGCCGGTTCGGTGATCCACGCGATGCATCACGAGCAGGACATGCGCAAGATGGGCGGGCTGTGGAAGCAGATCCCGTTCACCTGGGCCATGATGCTGATCGGCAATCTCGCGCTGACCGGCGTCGGCATCCCGCTGCTGGGCGTCGGCCTGGCCGGCTTCTACTCCAAGGACGCGGTCATCAACGCCGCCTACGCCGCGCATAGCGGCATGGGCAACTATGCGTTCGTGCTCACGCTGGTCGCCGCGGCCATGACGTCGTTCTACTCCTGGCGCCAGTTCCTGATGACTTTCCACGGCCGCTACCGGGGCCAGGATCACGTCCACCTCTCGCACAGCGACAGCCACAGCCATACCGACGCGGAAGGGGACGACCATGGCGAGCACCATGCGCCCGCGCTGTCGGAGGTCCACGAATCCCCGCTGGTGATGCTGGTCCCGCTGGGCGTTCTCGCCCTCGGCGCGCTGTTCGCCGGCATGGCCTTTACGCATTACTTCATCGGCGAAGGCTCGCTTCAATTCTGGCACGGCGCGCTCGGCGCCATTGCCGGCGATCGCCTGAAGCCGATGCCGGAGGACTTCCCGGTCTGGGTCGAGCTCGCGCCGATCGTCCTGACGATCCTCGGCTTCGGCGTCGCCTACTACTATTACATCCTGAACCCCGACCTGCCGCGCCGGATGGCGGCCAAGCGCGGGCTGCTCTACCTCTTCCTCTACAACAAGTGGTACTTCGACGAACTGTACGACTTCCTGTTCGTCCAGCCCGCGCTGAAGCTCGGCCGCTTCCTGTGGAAGCGCGGCGACGGCACGGTGATCGACGGGCTCGGCCCCGACGGCATCGCCGCCCGCGTGCTGGACGCGACGCGCGGCGCGGTGCGCCTCCAGTCCGGTTACGTCTACCACTACGCCTTCGCGATGCTGATCGGCGTGGTCGCGCTCGCCACCTGGTTCATGCTCGCGGGAGCGCACCCATGAGCGGCTGGCCCATTCTCAGCATCGTCACCTTCCTGCCCCTGATCGGCGCGGGCGCCATCATTTTGCTGGCGCGCGGCTCGAACGCCACCGTCGCGAGCAACGCCCGCTGGATCGCGCTGGTCACGACCATCGTGGAGTTCGCGCTGTCGCTCGTGATCTGGGCGAAGTTCGACGGCCACACCGCCGCCTTCCAGTTCGAGGAGACCGCGAACTGGCTGGCGCCCGGCATCGGCTATCATCTGGGCGTCGACGGCATCTCGATGCTGTTCATCGTGCTGACCGCCGGGCTGATGCCGTTCTGCATCCTGGCGAGTTGGGAATCGATCGAGGATCGCGTCGCCGAATACATGATCGCGTTCCTCGCGCTCGAAACTATGATGATCGGCGTCTTCACCGCGCTCGATCTGGTGCTGTTCTACGTCTTCTTCGAAGCCGGCCTGATCCCGATGTTCCTGATCATCGGCGTGTGGGGCGGCAAGCGCCGCGTCTATGCCAGCTTCAAGTTCTTCCTCTACACGCTGCTCGGCTCGCTACTGATGCTGCTGGCGATCCTGGTGATGTATTACACCGCCGGCACGACCGACATCGTGACGCTGCTGCACTACCACTTTGATCCGAGGCTCCAGACCTTCCTCTGGCTGGCCTTCTTCGCGAGCTTCGCGGTCAAGATGCCGATGTGGCCGGTCCACACCTGGCTGCCCGACGCGCATGTCGAGGCGCCGACCGCTGGCTCCGTGATCCTGGCCGGCATCCTGCTGAAGATGGGCGGCTACGGCTTCCTGCGCTTCTCGCTGCCGATGTTCGCCAGCGCCTCGGTCACCTTCACGCCGCTGGTCTTCGCGCTCTCCGTCATCGCCATCATCTACACCTCGCTGGTGGCGCTGGCGCAGGAGGACATGAAGAAGCTCATCGCCTATTCCTCCATCGCCCATATGGGCTTCGTCACCATGGGCCTCTTCACGCTCACCCAGCAGGGCCTCGATGGCGGCATCTTCCAGATGCTCAGCCACGGCGTCGTTTCGGGCGCGCTGTTCCTCTGCGTCGGTGTGATCTACGACCGCATGCACACGCGCGAGATCGCGGCCTATGGCGGCCTCGTCAACCGCATGCCGATCTACGCCGCCTGCTTCATGGTGTTCACGCTGGCCAATGTCGGCCTGCCGGGCACCGGCGGCTTCGTCGGCGAGTTCATGACCATGCTGGGCGCCTTCATGGCCAACACCTGGGTCGCGATCTTCGCCGCCACGGGCGTGATCCTGTCGGCCGCCTATGCGCTCTATCTCTTATCGCCGCGTCGTGTTCGGCGAATTTGGTCAAGCCGGCGCTTCAGACCATCCAGGACCTTTCGCTGCGCGAGATCGCCATCCTGGCGCCGCTGGTGGTCCTCACCATCGCGATGGCATCTATCCCAAGCCGGTGTTCGACGTGACCTCGGCCTCCGTCGCCAACCTGATCGCCGAGCACCAGACCGCGCTCGCCATCGACCATGCGCCCAAGCTCGCGGCGCGGGGACTTCACCCATGACCCTGCAAGCCGACCTTCTCGTCCTTCTGCCGGAGCTTCTGCTCGCGGTCGGCACGCTGGTGCTCTGATCGGCGGCGTCACCGCGGGCGACCGTGCCGCCGGCGTCGTTTCCTGGCTGGCGATCGCGCTGATGGCCGTCGCCGGCTGGCTCGTCTTCGCGCAGGCGAGCCCCGCCTCGGCCTTCGGCGGCGCTTTCGTGGTTGATGGTTTCGCGCGGTTTCAGCAAGATCCTCATCCTCGCCGGCTCGGCGCTCTCCGTCCTGATGGCCAACGAGTTCTTCGGCCTCGAAAGGAGCCGGCGCTTCGAGCTGCCGGTGCTCATGCTTCTGGCCACGCTTGGCATGATGCTGATGGTCTCGGCCTCCAGCTTCAGTCGCGCTCTATATGGGCCTGGAGCTTCAGAGCCTGGCGCTCTACGTGCTGGCCGCCTTCAACCGGGATTCGCTGCGCTCGACCGAGGCCGGCCTCAAATATTTCGTCCTCGGCGCGCTGTCGTCCGGCATGCTGCTCTACGGCATCTCGCTGATCTACGGCTTCACAGGCTCGACGGAGTTCGCGGTCATCGCCAAGGCGACCGCCGGCGGCGGCGCCAATCTCGGCCTGATTTTCGGCCTCGTCTTCCTGATCGCGGGCCTCGCCTTCAAGGTCGGCGCCGTGCCCTTCCACATGTGGACGCCCGACGTGTACGAGGGCTCGCCCACGCCCGTCACCGCCTTCTTCGTCACCGCCGCCAAGGTCGCCGCCTTCGCGCTCTTCATCCGCGCTGTGGTCGCGCCGTTCCCCGGCCTGATCCATCAATGGCAGCAGATCGTCGTGGTGGTCTCGGTGCTGTCCCGTCGTCCTGGGCGCGGTCGCCGCCATCGGCCAGACCAACATCAAGCGCCTGCTCGCCTACAGCTCCATCGGCCATGTCGGCTACGCGCTGCTCGGCCTCGCCGCCGGGACGCAGCTCGGCATCCAGGGCATGCTGGTCTATCTGGCCTATTACCTGCTCACCAATCTCGGCATGTTCGCCCTGCGTCTCCGCCATGCGCCGCGACGGCGAGCCGGTGGAGGACATCCGCCAGCTTGCCGGCCTGTCGCGCACCCAGCCCTGGTTTGCCTTCGCCATGGCGGCGCTGACGCTCAGCCTTGCCGGCCTGCCGCCGCTCGCCGGCATCTTCGCCAAGCTTTACGTGTTCGGCGCCGCCATCCAGGCCCATCTCTATGTGCCGGGCCGTCATCAATATCGTCGCCAGCGTGGCGGGCGCGTTCTACTATTTGCGCATCCTGCAGATCATGTATTTCGACGAGCCGGTGCGCGGCTTCGACCGCGGCATCGGCGGCGGCACGCAGGCGATCATGTGGGGCACGAGCTTCGTCACCCTGTTCTTCGTCGTCGTTCCGGCGCCCCTGATCGCCATCGCCGGCAGCGCGGCGCACGCGCTGTTCCCGTGAGCCCGATCCGGCGTGGCCGCGCGGCTACGCCCTGAAGACCTTCGACGTCATCGACTCGACCAACGAAGAGGCCAAGCGCCTCGTCGCGCAAGGCGAGATGGGGCCGATCTGGATTTCGGCCGCGCGCCAGACCGCGGGCAGGGGGCGGCGCGGCCGCGTCTGGGAATCGCCCGCCGGCAACCTCGCCGCCACGCTCATGCTGCGCCCCGGCAAGCCGGCCCAGGACTGCGCCCAGCTCTCCTTCGCCGCCGCCATCGCCGCCTGCGACGCGCTGCGCGATTTCGCGCCGGCGGTGGAGCTGCGCGTGAATGGCCGAACGACGTCTTGGGGGCCGACCGCCGCAAGATCGCCGGCATCCTCCTGGAATCCTCCGGTCCGGCCGGAGAGGTTCCCGCCTGGCTCGCCATCGGCATCGGCATCAACCTTGCGGTGCATCCCGACGGCACCGAGTTTCCCGCCACTTCGCTGAAGGCCATGGGCGCCGCCGCGCCGACGCCCGACGACGCCCTGCTGCATCTCGCCGCCCATTTCGCCCGGTGGTATCGGCGCTGGCAGGATGAGGGCTTCGCGCCCATCCGCGATGCCTGGCTCGCCCGCGCCGCCGGTCTCGGCACCCGCATCCGCGCCAGGCTGGCGATCGGCGAGACCGCCGGCGTGTTCGAGGGCATCGACAACACCGGTGCTCTGGTCCTGCGCGAGGGCACGGGAAACGTCCGCCACATCGCTGCGGGCGAAGTGTTTTTCGCGTAAGGTCTTCCCATGCTTCTCGCCATCGACGCCGGCAACACCAACATCGTCTTCGCGGTCAGCGAAGCGGGGGAAATCCGCGCCGAATGGCGCGCGGTGACGGAAACCCGCCGCACCGCCGACGAATACGCGGTCCTGCTCCAGCCGCTGCTCCAGCTCCAGGGCATCAGCTTCGCCGACATCGACGCGGCGATCATCGCGACCGTCGTGCCCTCGGCGCTGTTCGACCTGCGCCAGCTCTGCCGCCGCTACCTCAAATGCGAGCCGCTGGTGATCGGCGATCCCGATCTCGACCTCGGCATCCGGATCAATGTTCGACCGTCCCGAGGCCGTCGGCGCCGACCGCCTGGTCAACACCGTCGCGGCGCATGAGCGCTACAAGGGCGCGCTGATCGTGGTCGATTTCGGCACCGCCACGACCTTCGACGTGGTGTCGGAGAACGGCGACTACGAGGGCGGCGTCATCGCGCCGGGCGCCAATCTCTCGGCCGAGGCGCTGCACGGGGCGGCCGCCATGCTGCCGCGCGTCGCCGTCGTGCGCACCCAGAGCGTGATCGGCAAGGACACCGTCCCCGCCATGCAGTCCGGCCTGTACTGGGGCTATGTCAGCCTGATCGAGGGCATTGTGGCGCGCATCAAGGAGGAGTACGGCAAGCCCATGACCGTCATCGGCACGGGCGGCCTCGCCAATCTGTTCCACCGCCAGACCGCGGCGATCGAGCATCTCGATCCCGACCTCACCATCCGCGGCCTCATCCAGATCCACGCGCGCAACGCCGAACGCGCCAAGGCGAAGCCCGCGCCCGCATGAACCATCCCGAACGCGACGACGAACTCGTCTTCCTGCCGCTCGGCGGCTCGGGCGAGATCGGCATGAACTTCAACGCCTATGGCTACGGCCCGCCGGACGACCGCAAATGGATCGTGGTCGATTGCGGCGTGCTGTTCGGGCGCGAGACCACCACGCCCGGCGTCGATCTCATCATGCCGGACATCCGCTTCCTCGCCGAACAGCGCGAGAACGTGCTCGCTATCGTCGCCACCCATGCGCACGAAGATCACATCGGCGCCATCCCGCATCTGTGGCCGCTGCTGCGTTGCCCGGTCTATGCCACGCCGTTCACCGCCGTGCTGATCGAGGGCAAGCTGGAAGAGGCCGGCCTCTCCGCCAAGGTGCATCCCAGGCGCGTGCCGCTCTCCGGCAGGATCGAGCTCGGCCCCTTCGCGATCGAGTTCATCTCGATCACCCATTCGATTCCCGAGCCCAATGCGCTCGCGATCCGCACGCCGCTCGGCCTCATCGTCCACACCGGCGACTGGAAGATCGACCCGGAGCCGCAGGTCGGCGAGGCCACCGACATCGCCGCGCTGAAGGCGCTGGGCGACGAGGGCGTGCTCGCCACCGTCTGCGATTCCACCAACGCGCTGGTCGCCGGCGAGTCCGGTTCCGAGGCGCGGGTGCGCGAGGCGCTGACGGCGCTGATCGGCACGCTGAAGGGCCGCGTCGCGGTGACTTCCTTCGCCTCGAACGTCGCGCGTCTCGACACCATCGCCCGGGCCGCCAAGGCGCTATGGCCGCCAGGTCGCCCTCGTCGGCCGCGCCATGCACAAGATCACCGCCGCCGCGCGCGAGACCGGCTATCTGAAGGGCTTCCCGTCGATCATCGACGAGGCCGAGGCGGCGCAACTTCCGCCCAATCGGGTCCTTTATCTGTGCACCGGCAGCCAGGGCGAGCCGCGCGCCGCGCTGGCCCGCATCGCCGAGGGCAACCATCCCAATGTCAGCCTCGGCAAGGGCGACGCCGTGATCTTCTCCAGTCGCGTCATTCCGGGCAACGACATCGCGATCCACGAGCTGCACAACAAGCTGTCGCTGCTCGGTGTCGAGGTCCTCTCCGCCGACGACCATTTCGTCCATGTCTCTGGCCATCCCTGCCGCGACGAACTGGCCGAGATGTACCGCTGGACCCGCCCGCAAATCTCCATTCCCGTCCATGGCGAGCCGCGCCACCAGGCCGAGCACGCCCGCCTCGCGCTTTCGCTGCAGGTGCCGCAGGCCATCGTGCCGGAGAACGGCCAGCTCATCCGCCTCGCCCCCGGCCGCGCCGGCGTGATCGACGAAGTGCCGTCGGGCCCGCGTCTACATGGACGGCCGGATATTGATCGGCGAGGGCGCCGGCCTCACCCGCCACCGCCGCGCGCTCGCCTTCGCCGGCATGATCGCGATCACGCTGGTACTCGACGGCAAGGGCCGCCCCGCCGCCGAGCCCGCGATCATCATCGAAGGCATCCCGGAGCCGGTGCACGACGCCATCCGCGCCGCGCTGGACGAGCCGCTCAAGCGCCACAATCCGAAGCGCGACCTGGACGGCCACGATCTCAAGGAAAGCGTCCGCCGCGCCGCCCGCCGGGCCGCCGAAAACGCCTGGGGCAAGAAGCCGGTGACGCGGGTGGAAGTGGTGCAGATCTAGCGAAGCGGGCCGCCGTCAGATCCAGCGCCGGATCGCGTCCATCGTGTCGTGCGGCCCGGTATTGAAGCACAGCTTCGCCCCCGGCGCCTTGGCGTGCACCACGTTCAGCAGCTTCTCGAACAGAACGAGATAGGCCGGGTTGTTCCGCACACCGGCGCCGATGCAGACGCAATCCGGCTTCTGCTTTTCGAGCGCATCGGCCAGCACCGTCTCGGCCGTCGCGCCGGTGTCGAGATAGAGGATGCTCGCCTCATAGCCCGCGGCCGCCAGCGCCGCCACCTGCGCGTTCAGCGCCGCGACCAGCGTCTCAGGATTGAGCGACGGACTGGTCCGGGGCGAAGTCGACGAGCGGCGGTTCCAGCCCCGCCACGATCACGCGCTTGCCCATTTGCCCCTCCGTAAATCGGCCGACATTGTTGCCGTCGTCGTTAGCATGATAGTTTGGCGGTTCGAAGTCATCAGCTTGGGAAGCCTCATGATCGGACGCCTCAACCACGTCGCCATCGCCACCGGCGACATCAAGAAAGCCGCCGCCATCTACCGTGACGTCCTCGGCGGCAAGGTCTCGGAGGAGGTGGCGCAGCCCGACCACGGCGTCACCACCGTGTTCGTCGATCTCGGCAACACCAAGATCGAATTGCTCGAGCCCCTGGGCGAGAACTCGCCGATCGCGAACTTCCTCAAGAAGAACCCGAACGGCGGCATGCACCATGTCTGCTACGAGGTCGAAGACATCTACGCCGCGCGCGACAAGATGAAAGCGGAAGGCGCGACGATCACCGGCACCGGAGAGCCCCGCATCGGCGCCCATGGCAAGCCGGTTCTCTTCCTGCACCCCAAGGATTTCGTCGGCACGCTGGTCGAGCTCGAACAGGCGTGACGCTTATCTCCTTTATCCATGGCGTGGTGCTGTTCGCGACCTACGCCATCCTGTGGTTCCTGTCGCTGTTCTGCCTGTTGCCGGTCGGCCTCGAGCGCCGAGACCGATCCGGAATCCGGCGCCCCGCTGACGCCGATGCTCGGCCGCAAGGCCCTGCTGGCGACCGGCATCTCGGCGGTGCTCTGGGTGCTCTTCTATGTGCTGATCGCGTTCAAGGTGCTCGACCTGTAGTCAGCCCGCCAGCGCGATTTTCGCCGCGAACGCAACCGCGATGATCGCCACCGCCGCGTTCACGTCGCGCCGGCGCCCCGACACGATCTTGATCGCGGCATAGGCGATGAAGCCGATTCCGATCCCGCCGGCGATCGAATAGGTGAAGGGGATGGCAAGCGCCGTCACCAGGGCCGGGGCGGCCTCCGTCATGTCGTCCCAGTCGATCTCCTTGAGGCCCTTGGCCATCAGCGCCGCGACGAAGACCAGCGCCGGCGCCGTCGCATAGGCCGGCACCGCGCCCGCCAGCGGCGCGAAGAACAGGCTCAGCAGGAACAGCACCGCCACCACGGCAGCCGTCAGGCCCGTCCGTCCGCCGGCCTGAACGCCCGCTGCGCTCTCGATATAGGCCGTCACCGGCGAGGTGCCGATGGCCGCGCCGATCATGGTGCCGACCGCATCGGCGGTCAGCGCCCGCCGCGCGTTCTTCAGCCGCCCGTCCAGCTCCAGCAGCCTGGCCTGCTGCGCCACGGCCGTCAGCGTGCCCGACGTGTCCAGCATGTCGATCAGGAAGAAGGCGAACACCGCGGTCGCGATCGTGCCGCCCGAGGCGCCGCCGAACGACATCTGAAACAGCGTCGGCGCCGGCGAAGGCGGCAGGGCAAGGATGGATGGGACCGGCTCCAGATTGCAGCAGCGCGGCAGCGACCGTAGCGGCCACGATGGCGATCAGCACCGCGCCCACGATCCGCCGCGCGGCCAGCGCGAACATCAGCACGAAGGCGCAAGCGGCGATCAGCACCTTGGGATCGGTCAGGACGCCCTGCTGGATCAGCGTCGCCGGGCTCGCCACCGCGATGCCGGCATTCTCGAATCCGATCAGCGCGAGGAAGAACCCGATCCCCGCCGCGATGGCGAGCTTCCTGGGGATCGCATTGATCAGCCATTCGCGGGCCGGACGTGACCGAGACGATCACGAACAGTGATGCCCGACAGGAACACGCAGCCCAGCGCCAGGCGCCAGTCGCCGCCCATCGCCGGCACGACGGTGAAGGCGAAATAGGCGTTCAGCCCCATCCCCGGGCGCCAGCGCGACCGGCAGGTTCGCGTACAGGCCCATCAGGAGCGTGGTGGCGGCGGAGGCGACGCAGGTCGCGACGAACACCGCGCCCGGATCCATGCCCGCCCGCGCCAGGATCTGCGGGTTCACGAACATGATGTAGGCCATCGTCAGGAAGGTCGTCGCTCCGGCGACGAGGTTCCCGCCGCGCTGTCGTGCCGTGCGCCTTCAGCGCGAACATCCGTTCGAACATTCCAGGTTCCCGCGCGTTGACGCCGCGGTTCCCATGGTTGCCGGATGTTCTGAAAATGCGAAAGGCCGGTTGCCCGGCCTTTCTTCCGCCCCTAGCGGTTATGCTCCCCGAACTTGGCCGCTCTAAAAAGCGCCTTTTTGGTTCTTTGTGGTGCAGGTTCATACTGGAATTCGCAGTGCCTGTCACGAAATATCTCGCCAACTGACACGAAATCAGCGCAACAAAATGTCAGTTCGACAACCCCCGCGAAGGCTGGGGTTGAGAGAGCGCTACCGCCGGACTTTTACGCCGAGCTGGCCGTTGCCTTGACACGGCGAGGTCGTGCCCGGAGCGTGGCGGCGGGACGGGGGATCATGCGCTCGGTTTTGCTTGCTTTGATTGTTCTGTGGCTCGGCGCCGGCACCGCCGAGGCGGCCGGCCAGTGGCGCATCCTCCGCGATCATTGGACGGCCGAGGACGAGGCGGGATTCGGCAAATTCGTCGCCGCCCTCGGGGCGAGCAATTGCAGCTCCTCGGAGAGCTGCCTGCGCGACGAGGCCAACCCCTACCGCAAGACCGACCAGCGCTTCATCGACATCGATGTCGACTGCGCCAAGCTCCCCTATCTCCTGCGCGGCTACTACGCCTGGAAGAACGGGCTGCCCTTCGGCTATGTCGATGGCGTCAGCGGGGAGGGCGGCGACCTGCGCTATACCAAGGCCGCCAACCGGGCGACCGGCCGCCACGAGATCGTCGACCGGGGCCAGGGCATCGACGGGCCCTCTACCCTTGCGCCAGATGATGGACGCGGTGTTCTCCGGCACCTACCGCACCGACGCCGCCGAGCGCCGCGGCGTGCTGTCCGACTTCTATTCGCCCGCCCTGCAGCCGGGCTCGATCCATCCCGGGTCGGTCGTCTACGACGTCAACGGCCATGTCGGCATCGTCTGGAAGGTCGATGAGGACGGCCGCATCTACTACATGGACGCCCATCCCGATTTCACCATCACCCGCAGGCGTCTACGGCGCGCAATTCGGCCAAAGCCCGATGCGCCTCGGCGGAGGCCTGAAGAACTGGCGGCCGTTCAAGCTTATCGGGCCCCACCACGAGTTCGGAGGGTCATCTCATCGGCGGCCGTCTCGCCTATGCCGAGAACGACCAGATCGCCGATTTCTCGCTGGTCCCAATACATCGGCACCGAGCCCAATCCCAGGATGGACGTTAAGAAGGCGCGGTTCCTCTACAACGGCGAGGAATTGGGCTTCTACGAATATGTCCGCGTCGCGGTCTCGGGCGGGCCCGCATGGACTTCAATCCGGTCTACGAGCTCAAGGCGACGATGAAGACCCTGTGCAACGATCATGGGCGACCTGCGCGCCAATATGTCGACCTCGACCTCAAGGACGGCATCGCGGTCAAGCCGCATCCCGAGCGCCTGCCGGACAACATCTACGGCTCGGAGAACCTGGAATGGGAGACCTATTCCACGCCCTCGCGCGACGCCCGCATCAAGGCCGCCTTCGTGCAGTTCTACAAGGACATGGCCCAGATGATCGATCTGTGGGTCAAGCGCGATCCGCGCATCGTCTATGACGGCAATTTCCTGAAAGACGACCTGCAGCGCGCCTATGCGCAGCAGAGCCGGGCCTGCACCATCACCTATCTCAACTCCGCCAGCCGTCCGGTCGCGATGACCTTCGACGACATGCTGCACCGGTTGTTCGACCTCTCCTTCGACCCCTATCATTGCGTCGAGCTGCGCTGGGGCGCCGACGGCGACGAACGCACCAGTTGCACCGACGGCAAGGCAAAGCAACGCTGGTACGAGGCCGAGCAGCGCCTGCTGCAACCAGCCCGACCGGACCTATGATTTGCAGATGGGTTTCAACATCGCCGAACTGAACGAGCGCGTCAGAGGCAGCGGCATCGACAAACCGCCGCCGGTCGACATCAAATCCCTGATCGACGCCATGCCAGATCGCGCGCCCCTGGCCGCGATGGTGCCGGTGGGACGGTAATCAAAAGAGGTTACAAAAAAAGATGTCATGGCCCACGAATGCGGCCCACCCAGTTGGGTTCTGTGTGGTGTTGCAGATTGTTAGAGCGCTGCTCGTGCAAATTCTGCTCGAGTGAGCTTGGATCACCTGGGTGGCCCGCATTCGCGGGCCATGACAATTGGGTTTAATACGCCCGCGCGATCAGCACCTCTTCGACGCCCGGCCGTCCCGTGAAGATGCACGGCCCGAATGTTGCCGGCTGATCCGACGGCGCGTTGCGCAGGGTGAGCTTCAGCGTCTTCAGCTTCGCATCGATCGCTTCCAGCTCCGCCCCGCTCGCCTTGCACCACGGGCGCGCGGACCCAGCCCTTGAATTCGTCATTGTCGTCCTCGCCGGCCGCGCCGAAATACTCGGCCAGCGCGTCCCAGGTCTTGATGTCGGTCTTGATGTTCGCGTCGAGCCGCGCCTTGGCCTCTTTGAACAGCGCCGCCTGGATCTCGACCAGCAGGGTGGGGACCAGCGCCACGAATTCGTCGCGGGGCAACGCCTGGCTCTTGATCTTGTCGCCGTCGCGCAGGACGACGTCGCGGCGCATGAAACGTGACCGTGCCGCTTGCCGCGTCGCGCGCGCCGAGCTCCACGATGATCGGAGCACCGCGCCGCACCCAGTTTCCAGCGCTTGTCGGCCGATTTGGTCGCCCGCTTGTCCACCAGCACGCGCAGCCGCTCGTCGAAGGCGCGTTCTGTCTTGAGGGACGCCGCCAGCCCTTCCGCGAATTCCAGCACCTGCGCATCTTCCGGCTTGTCGCGCAGCATCGGCACGATCACAACCTGGCGCGGCGCGATTGCCGGCGGCAGGCGCAGCCCGTCGTCGTCGCCATGGGTCATGATCACCCCGCCGACCATGCGGGTCGAAAGTCCCCAGCTCGTCGGTTCGCCCGCGTCGTTCTGGAACCGGATGTTCTGCGCCTCGGCAAAATGCGTCCCCAGGTAATGGGACGTGCCGGCCTGGAGCGCCTTGCCGTCCTGCATCATCGCCTCGATGGAATAGGTCGCGACCGCGCCGGGAAAGCGCTCGTTTCTCCGGCTTTTCGCCCGAGATCACCGGCACCGCCAGCGTCTCCTCGGAGAAGGCGCGGTAGACTTCGAGCATCTTCATCGTCTCCTCGACCGCCTCCGCCTCGCTGGCATGGGCGGTGTGGCCCTCCTGCCAGAGGAACTCGGTCGTGCGCAGGAACAGGCGCGGCCGCAGCTCCCAGCGCACCACATTGGCCCACTGGTTGATCAGCAAGGGCAGGTCGCGATGGCTCTTGATCCAGCGCGAGAAGGCGTCGCCGATGATGGTTTCCGAGGTCGGCCGCACGATGTACGGTTCCTCCAGCTTGGCCTCGGGATCGGGCACCAGTCTGCCGTCGATGTTCTTGAGCCGGTGATGGGTGACGACCGCCATCTCCTTGGCGAAGCCCTCGACATGCTCGGCCTCCTTGGCGATGAAGGAGAGCGGGATTGAACAGCGGGAAATAGGCGTTCTCGTGCCCGGTTTCCTTGATCCGGCGGTCGAGGTCGCGCTGCATCTCCCTCCCAGGTGCCGAAGCCCCAAGGCTTGATGACCATCGCGCCGCGCACCGGCGACGGCTCCGCCATGTCGGCCTCGCGCACCACGGCCTGGTACCACTGGGCGAAGGTCGACCGGTTGCCGGTCGTCCGGGACACGCTGAGGGCGCGCTGTGCCATGAATTTCTCGCGAATTGCTCTGTTAACCGGGGTTTCGTAAGAAGGATCGGGGCGATTTGCAACCGAAGCCCGACTTGACCGATTGTATCCTGTGGAATACAAATGATCCGTCTGCTTCAAACGGATGTATTTTCCAAATGGCTGGGAGGTCTGCGCGACAGTGTCGCGCGAACGCGAAATCAACAAGCGGCTTGACCGATTGGCCTTGGAAATCCGGGAGACGTGAAAGCACTCGGCAAAGGTCTGTTCGAAATGCGGATCGATCACGGTCCTGGATATCGTGCCTACTATTTTCGCCATGCGCAGGAAATCGTCGTACTCCTGGCCGGCGGTGATAAGAAAATGCAGGAACGGGACATCGTGACGGCGTTTGAACTCATGGAAGCGGTGAAGGCAACATGGCCAAAGTGACAAGGGTGAAGCTCAGCCCGTATGATTCCGCCGACTATCTCAAGTCCGAAGAAGATGTTGCGAATTATCTCGATGCCATTTTCGAAGATGGCGATCCCGCGCTGATCGCTCACGGTCTCGGTGTCGTTGCCCGCTCCAAGGGCATGGCGAAGATTGCCAAGAAGACCGGTTTTAGGTCGCGAGAGCCTGTACAAGGCTCTGTCGAAAGACGGCAATCCGGGATTCATGACAGTGTTGAAGGTCGTCCAGGCGCTCGGCTACAAGCTGAAGCTCGCCGCCTGATGGCCGATCACCCCGCAGACATCGAGCCGCGCGTGACCGCCGGCGCCGCGATCGCGGCGACCGAGTTGCCGCCTTTCGTCCATGCCGGGGCGACGGCGCCACCAGCGCCCCGCCCCGCCGCTAGCCGCCCCTTCGCCGGCTTCGAGTGGATGGTCGCGTTTCGCTACCTGCGGCCGCGGCGCAAGGACGGGTTCATTTCGTTCATTTCGATCCTGTCGCTGGCCGGGATCGCGCTCGCCGTCGCCGCGCTCATCATCGTCATGTCGGTGATGAACGGCTTTCGTCACGACCTGCTGGCGCGCATCCTGGGCCTGCAAGGTCATTTCATCGTCCAGGGTTATGGCGGCAACCTGACGAGTTTCGACGCGGTCGCCGCCCGCGTGCGCGCGGTGCCGGGCGTGGTCCACGTCGCGCCGATCATCGACGGCCAGGCGCTGGCCTCGGGCGGCGGCACCTCGCCCGGCGTCGTGGTGCGCGGCATCCGCGCCGGCGACCTCAAGGGACCTGACGGCGGTCTCCAACTCGCTGACGCCCGATGCGCTCGCCATGTTCAAGGGCGGCGACAGCGTGATCATCGGCGCCCGTCTCGCCGCCAAGCTCGACATCGCGCCGGGCGGTTCGATCACGCTGATCGCGCCGCGCGGCAACGTCACGCCGTTCGGCGTCACCCCGCGCATCAAGACCTATACCGTCGCCGGCACCTTCAACATCGGCATGAGCGAATACGATTCCACCTTCGTCTTCATGCCGCTGGACGAGGCGCAGCTCTATTTCAACCTCGCTGACAGCGTGACCGGCCTGGAAGTCATGGTGTCCAATCCCGACGACGTGAATGCGATGCTGAAGCCGCTCGGCGACGCGGCCGGCCCTGGCGCGCGCGTCTTGAGCTGGCAGGCGATCAGCTCCAGCCTGTTCCAGGCGCTGCAGGTCGAAGCCAATGTCATGTTCCTGATCCTGGCGATCATTACCCTGGTCGCGGCGTTCAACATCGTCTCGACCCTCATCATGCTGGTGAAGGACAAGTCCGGCGACATCGCGATCCTGCGCACCATGGGCGCCACGCGCGGCGCGGTGACGCGCATCTTCTTCATCGCCGGCGCCTCCATCGGCAATCGCCGGCACCGCGACCGGGCTTCTGATCGGCACGCTGTTCTGCGCCAATATCGAGAGCATCCGCCAGGTCCTGTCGCACATCACCGGCACGACGCTGTTCGACCCGACGATCTATTTCCTCGAACGCATGCCGGCGCGCATAGAGATCGGCGATGTCGCGTCCGCCGTGGTGCTGGCGCTCGGCCTGTCGTTCCTCGCCACGCTCTACCCCGCCTGGCGCGCCGCGCGTCTCGATCCGGTGGAGGTGCTGCGCTATGAGTGAGGCGCTGCGCCTGGAAAATGTCGTGCGGACCTACACCCAGGGCCCCGCCACGCTCGAAGTGTTCCGCAATGTGAATTGCACGCTGCGCCAGGGCGAGCTTGTCGCGCTGGTCGGGCCGTCCGGCGCCGGCAAGTCGTCCTTGCTGCACATGGCCGGCCTGCTCGAAGCGCCCAGCAGCGGCGAGGTCTATATCGGCGGCGTCGCGGCCTCGACGCTGCCCGATGCCGAGCGCACCCGCATCCGCCGCGACACGATCGGCTTCGTCTACCAGGCCCATCATCTGCTGCCCGAGTTCAGCGCGCTGGAGAATGTCGTCATGCCCCAGCGCATCGCGGGCCGCCCGCGCGCGCAGGCCGAGCGCGACGCCGCGCACATCCTCACTTATCTCGGCCTCGGCGAGCGCCTGACGCACCGCCCCTCGCAGCTTTCCGGCGGCGAGCAGCAGCGCGTCGCCATCGCCCGCGCGCTGGCCAACCGGCCGAGGATCCTCTTGGCCGACGAGCCGACCGGCAATCTCGACACCCGCACCGCCGTCGGCGTGTTCCAGGCGCTGGTTGATCTGGTGCGCTCCGAAGGCCTCGCCGCGCTGGTCGCCACGCACAATCTGGAACTCGCCGCCCGCATGGACCGCGCCCTGGTCCTGCACGAGGGCAGGCTGCTCGACGGCGGCAAGCTCGGCACGCCCCAGCCGGCCTAGCGCTTCGGCTTCGGCGCCGTCGTCGCATTCCTCAAGGCACGCGCAAGTGCCGTGCTGGCGGCCATCGCGCCCGGTCCCGGCGCTACCCCGAGCATCACGCTGAGCACGAAGCCGAAGAAGCTCGACCGGCTCATGCCGAGGTCGGCGGCGCGCGCGTCCACCTTGGCGATCAGCCGCTTGGGCAGATAGACGTTCACCCGCTCCGACGGATCGGGCGGCGCCACGCTGATCATCACGAAAGCGAGGAAGTTCTTCGGCTTGGCGATGGCGTCCATCGCCGTGGGCTCGGGCATTTCGCGATCCTGCTCCGCCAGCCCGTCGACGATGTCGGACAGTCGAACTTGCGCCTTCTCGACCGCCTCCTCCTGGGTGCGGCCGGCCGCGACGCAATCCGGAAAGTCCGGCAGCCAGACCGCGAAGGTCTTCTTCTCCGCCTTTTCGAGGACCGCAGGGTAAAGCCTGGACGCCATCTGGAGCTCCTGTTTGGTGTGTTATATCGCACAACATCGGCAGTGTGTTAATCCACACAATCGGATGCAGACGAGCGGCCGGGCGATGGCATGGGCCAGCACGAAATCCGCCGGTTTTCCGGCGACGCCGGTCCTTGCAAGGCCTTGGTGGAGCACAGGAAACCGTTGGCCTGTGGATAAGTTCTCGCTTTCGCGGCCGTCCCGAATCAGATTCGATCCCGTTTTGTTCTTGACAAGACAAGAACACAAAGAGAACATGTGATCCTCAAACGAGCGAGGACGATCATGTGGATCAGGGATGCGGTAGCGGGCGTGAGTTTGGTGGTGTTTGTGGCGTCGTCCTACCTCCTGGTTCCGGTGGCACAGGCGCTGCTCTCGACCTTCTAGGGGTGGGGCGATTCGGACCTGTGGATAGCGGCGCGGTGCCGCTGTCGGCGGCGTCCGATACTGGTCCAATGGCCATGAAATCGAATCGGGACGGCAATGGAGCGCAAACCGGCGATATTCGTCCATTTGAGGGTGAAAAGCGCCTACTCGCTCCTCGAAGGCGCGGTCAGGCCTGGCGAGCTTGCCGCGCTGGCGTGCGAGAACGCGATGCCCGCCGTCGCGGTCACCGACGTCAACAACCTCTTCGGGACCTATGAACTCTCCGACACGCTGGCCAAGGCCGGCGTGCAGCCGATCGTCGGCTGCCTGGTCTCGGTCGAGCTGGAAGACGCACCGGCGATCCATGTCCTGGGCACGCGCAAGAAGCCGCCGGCGATGGCCCTGCTGGTCCAGAACGATACCGGCTACCGCAACCTCTCCAAGCTGCTCAGCGCCGCCTTCCTGGGCGCCGAGCCGGGCGATTTCCCGCATGTGACCGCGGCCCAGCTTGCCGATCATGCCGAGGGGCTGATCGCGCTCACCGGCGGCCCCGGCGGGCCGGTCAACAAGCTCATCCTCGAGGGCCAGGTCGCCGCCGCCGATGCGCTGGTGGCCAAGCTCCAGACGATCTTCGGCGACCGGCTTTATGTCGAGCTGCAGCGCCACAACCTTCCGGAAGAACGCGCCGCCGAGGACAAGCTGATCGACATCGCCTATGCGCGGGCGATCCCGCTGGTCGCCACCAACGACGTGCATTTCGGCAAGGCCGACATGTACGAGGCGCACGACGCGCTGCTCTGCATCGCCGACGCCGCCTTCGTCAGCCAGGAGGACCGCCGCCGCCTGACGCGCGAGCACCGGTTCAAGTCTTCCGCCGAGATGGCGGCGCAGTTCGCCGACCTGCCCGAGGCGATCGAGAACACGGTCGAGATCGCGCGGCGCTGCGCCTTCCGGCCCAAGAAGCGCGATCCCATCCTGCCGCAATTCGTCCCCGAATCCGGCCGCTCGCCGGAAGACGAGATGCGCGAGCAGGCGGCGGCCGGCCTCAAGGCCAAGCTCGCCCAGCACGGCCTGCATGCCGAGATGCAGGTGTATCTCGATCGTCTCGCATTCGAGCTCAACGTCATCCTCCGCATGAATTTCGCGGGCTACTTCCTGATCGTCTCCGATTTCATGAAATGGACGCGCGGGCAGGGCATTCCGGTCGGCGTGCGCGGCTCGGGCGCGACCTCGCTGGTCGCCTGGGCGCTCGACATCACCAATCTGGATCCCATCCGCTTCGGTCTTCTGTTCGAGCGCTTCCTTAATCCCGAGCGCATCTCGATGCCGGATTTCGATATCGATTTCTGCCAGGAGCGGCGCGACGAGGTCGTGCGCTATGTCCGCGAGAAATACGGCCGCGACCGCGTCGCCCATATCATGGCGCTGGGTTCGCTCCAGGCCCGCGCCGCGGTGCGCGACGCCGGCCGCGTTTTGCAGATGCCGCTCGGCCTGGTCGACCGCATCGCCAAGCTGGTGCCCAATCCGCCCGGCAAGCCGGTGTCGATGGAAGACGCCTTCGCCTCCGAACCGCGCCTGCAGCAGATCGCCGAGCAGGAACCGGTGGCGCAGAAGCTGTTCTCCATCGTAGAGAAGATCGAGGGTCTCTACCGCCACGCCTCCACCCATCCGGCAGGCGTGGTGATCGGCGACCGGCCGCTGGACGAGATCGTGCCGCTCTACCGCGATCCGCGCTCCGAAATGCCGGTGACGCAGTTCGACTATGAGGATGCCGAGAAGGCGGGCCTGGTGAAGTTCGACTTCCTGGGCCTGAAGACGCTGACCGTCATCGCCAAGGCGGAGGAATTGCTCAAGAAGCGTGGCATCGATCTGGACACCCAGAACATCGATTTCGACGATCCGGGCACCTACGAGATGCTGTCGAAGGGCGACAGCGTCGGGGTGTTCCAGCTCGAAGGCGCGGGCATGCGCGACCTGTTGCGCAAGATGAAGCCCGACCGCGTGCACGATCTGATCGCGCTGGTGGCGCTCTACCGCCCGGGCCCGATGGACTCGATTCCGAAATACATCGCGGTCAAGAACGGCAAGGAGAAGCCGGAATATCTGCACCCCGCGCTCGAGCCGATCCTGAGCGAGACGTTCGGCGTCATGACGTACCAGGAAGACGTGATGAACATTGCGCGGGTGCTGGGCGGCTACACGCTCGGTGGCGCCGATCTTCTGCGCCGCGCCATGGGCAAGAAGATCGCCTCCGAAATGGCGGTGCACGAGCAGCGCTTCATCGACGGCGCCGTGAAGAACGGCGTGCCCAAGGGCGTCGCGGCGCAGATCTTCGAGCAGGCCGCGAAATTCGCCGGCTACGGCTTCAACAAAGGCCACGCCGCGGCTTATGCCCAGGTCGCCTATCAGACGGCGTATCTCAAGGCGAATTATCCGGTCGAATTCCTCGCCGCCTCGATGACGCTCGATATCGGCAACACCGACCGGCTCAACGTCTTCAAGCAGGAAGCGCAGCGGCTGGAGATCAAGGTCCTGGCGCCGGACGTCAACCGCTCCGAATCCGTCTTCACCTGCGATGCCGAGAAGGGCCTCATCTTCTACGCGCTTGCCGCCGTGAAGGGTGTCGGCCGCCAGGCGATGGACCATGTGGTGGAGGAACGCCGCGCCAACGGCCCGTTTCGCAGCCTCGGCGACTTCGCCCGCCGCATCGATCCCAAGCTCGTCAACAAGCGCGCCTTCGAAAGCCTCGCCCGCGCCGGCGCCTTCGACGCCTTGAACCGCAACCGCCGCCAGGTGGTCGAATCCGCCGACATCCTGCTCAACAGCGCCCAGCGCAATGCCCGCGAGCGCGAATCCGGCCAGATCGCGCTGTTCGGCGGCGCGCCCGAAGAGCAGGACGATATCCGCCTCGCCGCCGTCGCCGACTGGCCCTCGCACGAAAGGCTGAGCGAGGAATTCGCCGCCATGGGCTTCTATCTCTCGGGCCATCCGCTCGACGCCTATGCCGCGCCCTTGAAGCGCCTCGGCGCCACGACCCTGGCCGCGCTGGCGGAAGATCGCCGCCGCTCCGGCTTCAAGGCGATCCTCGCCGGCACCATGATCCGCAAATACGAAAGGCGCAGCCGCAACAATGAGAGCTATGCCTTCGTCTCCTTCTCCGATCCGACCGGCATGTTCGAGGTGATGCTGTTCCCCGAAGTGCTGGCCGCCGCGCGCCCGCTGCTGGAGGCCGGCAAGTCCGTGCTGATCACCGCCAGCGCGGAATGGGACGGCGACGAGCTCAAGCTGCGCGCCGCCGCCATCGCCGATCTCGACGCCGCCGCCGCCAATGCGGGGGAGGGGCTCAAGGTCTATCTTCAGGACGCGACGTCGCTCGGCGCCATCGCGGCGCAGCTCAAGCAAGCCGGCAAGGGCATCGTCACCTTCGTCGTCCCCGGCGGTCCCGGCGAGGAAGTCGAGATCAATCTGCCCAAGCCCTATCAGGTGTCGGTGGCGCTGAAAAACGCGATCAAATCGCTGCCCGGCGTGGCGCAGGTGGAGTCGGTATAGAGGTCGCCCGACGCGGCGCGATCACAAACTTGCGAGCGCTCGCTCGATTCGGCCGAGCCCTTCGCCGAGCAGCGCCTTGTCCTGCGCGAAACAGATGCGGACGAACGAATCCGCCTGTCCGTCTCCCGCCGGACCGAAGGCTGAGCCCGGCGCCACGCCCACTCGTCCCTTCTTGACCAGGTCGCGCGCGAAGGCGAGCGAATCCGTCAGCCCGTCCATGTGCAGGAAGCCGTAGAACGCGCCCTCGGGCCGGATCCAGCGGATGCGATTCTGGCCGTCGATGAAGCGTTGCACCACCTCGCGCCCGGTCTGGCAGCGCTCGCGCATCTCCTCGCGAAACGCATCGCCCCTGGGCGACAGCGCCGCCAGCGCGCCATATTGCGCGAAGGTCGTGGGCCCCGTGTTGTTGGCTATGGTGATGACGCCGAGCTGCTTGCCCAGGTGCTCGGGATGCACCAGCCAGCCGATGCGCCAGCCGGTCATCGCCCAGGCCTTGGAGAAGCTGTTGATCACGAAGAGATTGTCCTCCGGCTCCGCGATCTCCAGGAAGGACGGCGCGTGGGCCGAGCCGTCGAAGGTCAGCGTGCCATAGACCTCGTCGCTGATGACCGCGATGCCGCGCCGGCGCGCGAAGTCGAGCACGGCGCGCTGCTCGTCGCGGCGCATCACCCAGCCGGTCGGATTGCCGGGCGAGGCGATGAAGATCGCCTTGGTCCGCGCGTCGCATTGCGAGAATATCTTTTCGAGGTCCAGGTTCCAGCGGGCAGGGGAGGCGCGCCAATCGTCGTCCAGCCGCGCGAAGCGGGTCTGCGCCCCCACCATCTGCGCCGCCTGGAAGATCGACGGCCAGATCGGCGAGACGATCACGACATTGTCGCCGGTCTCGCACAGGATCTGCAGCGCGGTCACCACCGCCAGCGTCGCCGCGCCGGGCATCGAGATGCGCTCCAGCGCGACGTCGGCGCCGGTCGTGCGCTTGTGGAAATCGCGGATCGCCTCGCGCAGGACGGGCATGCCCCGCGACTGGGTATAGAAGGTCTTGCCGTCGTCCAGCGCGGCCTTCGCCGCCTCGCGGATGAAGGACGGGGTGACGAGATCGCTCTCGCCGAACCACAGGGGGATGAGGTCGGGCTCGCCCAGCCCCATCATGGCGACCAGGCCGATGCCGTTGGGTTCGAGCGCCTCGATGGCGGGACGGATGGGAGATGTCATGGCACCGTCTTAGCGGATATTTTTTCGGTCCACCAAGTCGTTTGGAGCATGCCAGCCTCGCGGCCGTCGTTGAGGCATTTTGGCAGTCGATGGATCGAATGTTGCGCGAGCGGGTTCCCTATCGGGCGAGCGCGTGGGCGCTCCCCTCACCGGCGCTATTCCCCCCCGGAACCCCGCGCGGGCTTCTCCAACAGAAAGAACGTCACAATGAAAATTTCCACCGGATTGCTCGGCGCCGTCGCGCTCGCCGTCATCGCCATTGCCGCGCCCGCTCAGGCCGCCCCCCATGGCGTCAATGTAGGCACGCTGACTTGCAACGTCGCGAGCGGCTGGGGCTTCGTCTTCGGATCCTCCAAGGACTTGCATTGCACCTTCCGCCAGAACGACCGGCGCGTCGAGCACTACACGGGCTCGATCTCCAAGTTCGGCGTCGACATCGGCTACACCGAGGGCGGCGTCCTGGTCTGGGGCGTCGTGGCGCCAAGTTCGGATACCCGTGCCGGCGCGCTTGACGGCGACTATGTCGGCGCCACCGCCGGCGCGACGGTCGGCGTCGGCCTGGGCGCGAATGTGCTCGTCGGCGGCTTCGACAAGTCCTTCGCGCTGCAGCCGCTCAGCGTCTCGGACAATCGCGGCCTGAACGTCGCGGCCGGCATCGGGGCGATCAGCCTTAGCCATAACGAATAGTCACCGGGCCGCGCGGACGCGAACCGTCCGCGCGGCCTGAACCCGACGCGCCGGTCTTTGGCTGGCGCGTCGCGTTCGTTTGCGCCCCAGGGGCGCCGCACCGACCCAGAATCTGCCGGCTTGCTTGTTTCTCTCACCGTCTCTATAAGCCCCGCCATCTCGCACGCTGAGTGGCTTTCGCAGGGTGTTCCTGCGTCGCCGTCCGGTGCTCCCGACAGGGGGTAACTCATGCGTCTGGCCAACCGGTAAAGGAGACTGAATTCATGGCTCTGCCAGATTTTTCCATGCGTCAGCTGCTCGAAGCGGGCGCGCATTTCGGCCACCGCCAGCAGCGCTGGAACCCGAAGATGGCGCCCTACATCTACGGCTCGCGCAACGACATCCACATCCTCGATCTGACCCAGACCGTGCCCCTGCTGCACACCGCCCTCGTCGCGCTGCGCGACGTCGCGGCCGGCGGCGGCCGCATCCTGTTCGTCGGCACCAAGCGCCAGGCGTCGGAGCCGATCGCCGCGGCCGCCAAGCGCTGCGCCCAGTATTACGTGAACCACCGCTGGCTCGGCGGCACGCTGACCAACTGGCAGACCGTGTCGAACTCGATCAAGCGCATGCGCCAGATCGAGGAGACGCTGTCCTCGGCGCAGTCCTCGGGCCTCAAGAAGAAGGAGCTGCTCGGCATGCTGCGCGAGCGCGACAAGCTCGACCGCTCGCTCGGCGGCATCAAGGAGATGGGCGGGCTGCCCAACATGCTGTTCGTGATCGACACCAACAAGGAAGCGATCGCGATCTCCGAGGCCAAGAAGCTCGGCATCCCCGTCACCGCCATCCTGGATTCGAACAGCGATCCGGACGGCATCGCCTATCCGATCCCGGGCAATGACGACGCGGCCCGCGCGCTGGCGCTCTATTGCGACCTCGCCGCCCGCGCCATCATCGACGGGCTCAGCCAGGGCCAGGCGGCGTCCGGCGTCGACACCGGCGAAGCCGAAGTGCTGCCCGACGTCACGCCCATCGCCGAGGCGCCCCCCGTCGCGGAAGCGACAGCTTAAAAAACGCGCGGAAGCGACAGCTTAAGAACAAGTAGACGGAGCCGACTATGGTCAACATCACCGGACCGATGGTGAAGGACCTGCGCGACAAAACCGGCGCGGGGATAATGGACTGCAAGACCGCGCTCAAGGAGACCGATGGCGACATGGAAGCCGCCATGGACTGGCTGCGCAAGAAGGGCATCACCAAGGCGGCCAAGAAGGCCGGCCGCGCCGCCGCCGAGGGCCTCGTCGGCGTCGCCACCGGCGGCCATGTCGGCGCCCTGGTCGAGGTCAATGCCGAGACCGATTTCGTTGCGCGCAACGACGAGTTCAAGGACTTCGTGAAGACCGCCGCCAAATTCGCGCTGGAGGAGGAGGGCGATCTCGAAAAGCTGCTCGCCCGCAAGATCGGCGAGGCGAGCGTGCAGCACACCCTGACCGAGCTTGTCGCCAAGATCGGCGAGAACATGAGCGTGCGCCGCACGATCATGCTCGCGGTCGATCCCGGCGTCGTGGCGGCCTATGTCCACAACCCGTCCTCGCCGGAGCTCGGCAAGATCGGTGTCCTGGTGGCGCTCAAATCGACCGCCGACAAGGACAGGCTGAACACGCTCGGCCGCCAGATCGCCATGCACGTCGCCGCGGCGTCGCCGCTGGCGCTGTCGCCGGCCCATCTCGACCCGGCCGTGGTCGCGAAGGAGCGCGAGATCCAGACCGAGATCGCGCGCCAGTCCGGCCGCCCCGACAACGTCATCGAGAAGATGCTCGAGGGCCGCATGCGGAAGTTCTACGAGGAATCGGTTCTGGTCTCGCAGGTGTTCCTGGGCCCGGGCTCCGACGGCAAGCTGACGGTCGAGAAGGTCGTCGAGGCGGCGGCGAAGGAGCTGGGCGCCCCGATCGCGATCGAAGGCTTCGTCCGCTTCCAGGTCGGCGAGGGCATCGAGAAGACCGAATCCGACTTCGCCGACGAAGTCGCGAAGATGAGCGGCACGAAAAAAGACGGCGACGGCGACAAGGCCGGCGGCTAGCCTTAAGCAGACCCTCCCCTTGAGGGAGGGTCGAAATCTGCGGAGCAGATTTCGGGAAGGGGTCTTGCTCCGCCGCCCGCGCCCTCCCCGAAAAATTCTTCGCTACGCTTCGAATTTTTCGACCCTCCTCAAGGGGAGGGTAGGATGAAATCGAAACCGCCGAAGGGGATTGCATGGCCGTCACGCCGAAATACCGCCGGGTACTCCTGAAGGTCTCCGGCGAGGCGCTGATGGGCGATCAGTCCTTCGGCATCGACGTCGCGACCGTCGACCGCATCGCCGCCGACGTCGAGGAGGCGATCCACGCCGGCACCCAGATCTGCTTGGTGATCGGCGGCGGCAATATCTTCCGCGGCCTGTCCGGCGCGGCCAAGGGCATCGACCGGGCGACGGCCGACTATATGGGCATGCTCGCCACCGTCATGAACGCGCTGGCCATGCAGGCAGCCCTGGAGCGGCTCGACATCCCGACAAGGGTCCAGTCCGCCATCCCGATGAGCACGGTCTGCGAGCCCTATGTCCGCCGCCGCGCCATCCGCCATCTGGAGAAGGGCCGGGTCGTGATCTTCGCCGCCGGCACCGGCAATCCGTTCTTCACCACCGACACCGCCGCGGCGCTGCGGGCGGCCGAGATGAACTGCAACGCGATGATGAAGGCGACGCAAGTTGACGGCGTCTACAGCGCTGACCCCAAGAAGGTCCAGGACGCCGTGCGGCACGAATATCTGAGCTATCACGAGGTGTTATCGCGCGATCTTCAGGTTATGGACGCATCGGCCATTTCGCTGTCGCGTGAAAATAAGATTCCGATCATCGTATTCTCGATCCATGATCGGGGATCGCTGGCCCAGGTCCTCAAGGGCAAGGGCCGGTCGACGATCATAGAAGACCGGGCCTGACAGGCACCGCGCAAGGACTGGGCACCATGGCAGAGACATACAGCAAGGACGAACTGACACGGCGCATGCACGGCGCCATCGAGACCCTGAAAAAGGAGTTTTCCGGCCTTCGGACCGGCCGCGCCAGCCCGGCGCTGCTCGATCCCGTCCGGGTCGAGGCCTATGGCAATCTGGTTCCCGTTAACCAGGTCGGGAACATCTCGACGCCCGAGCCCCGCATGCTGACGGTTCAGGTGTGGGACAAGGGCCTGGCCAAGGCGGTCGACAAGGCCATCCGCGACGCCAATCTTGGCCTCAATCCCCAGATGGACGGCCAATTGCTGCGCATTCCATTACCCGAACTTAATCAGGAAAGGCGCAAGGAACTGGCCAAGCTGGCGTCCAAATACGCCGAAGCCGCCCGGGTCGCGGTCCGCAATGTGCGGCGCGACGGAATGGATTTGCTCAAGCGCCTCGAAAAGGACCACAAGATCGGTCAGGACGATCACCATAAGCACGGCGATGAATTGCAGAAGGTCACCGACGCGCACATAAAGGAAATCGACTCCGCGCTGCAGGGCAAGGAGCAGGAGATCATGCAGGTCTGACGAACCTGCCCGCGAGGTAATAAATGGCGCTTGCGCCAAAGACGCCGACAGTCCTTCCCCGCCACGTCGCGATCATCATGGACCGCAACGGGCGCTGGGCGCGCAAGCGGTTGCTGCCCCGCGAGGCCGGCCATGTCGCCGGCGTCGGCGCCGTGCGCGCGGTGGTGCGCGCCGCGTCCGACGTCAAGCTCGAATACCTCACGCTCTTCGCCTTCTCGTCGGAGAACTGGAAACGTCCGCGGCCCGAAGTGAACGCGCTGATGGCGCTGTTCCGCGGCTATTTCCGCAGCGACCTCGACGAGCTTCATGCCCGCAACGTCCGCGTCCGCTTCATCGGCAGCCGCGAGCGCATCGCCGGCGACATCCGCAAGATGATCGAGGAGGCCGAGAACCGCACCGTGGCCAACACCGGCCTCAACCTGACCTTCGCCTTCGACTATGGCGGGCAGGAAGAGATCGCCAATGCCGCCCGCGAGCTCGCGCGGGCCGCCAAGGAAGGCCGCCTGGATCCGGAGACCATTACGCCAGAGCTGTTCGCCACGCGCCTCTTCACCGGCGGCCTGCCGGAGACCGACCTGCTGATCCGCACCGGCGGCGAGCATCGCTTGAGCAATTTCCTGCTCTGGCAGTCGTCCTATGCCGAGCTTCTGTTCGTCGACACGCTGTGGCCGGATTTCGGCCGCGAGGACCTGATGAAGGCGCTCGACCAGTACGCGCAGCGCGAGCGCCAGTTCGGCGGCATCTCGGAAGCGGTCGCGTGACGCGCTCGGGCCACATCTCGGCTCCGGCGAGCCCCGCGCCGGGTTACCGCGCGGTTCGCTTCAATCTCGACTGGATCACCCGGCCGCTGTTCGGCATCGCGCTTGCCGCCGTCGTCACCGCCGCGATTTTCGGCGGCGCGCCCTATATCGCGGCTCTCGCGGCATTGGCCGGCGTCGCCGCCGCCCGCGAATGGCATCGCATGGTCGGCGAGCGGGTCTTCGGCACGGCCTTCTACCTTTCATCCGCGACCATCGTCGCGGCCTTGGCGGCAGAGGCGGTCTGGCCGCGCACCGACGCCGGCTGGGCGATCCTGGCGGGCGGCGCGCTGGCGACGGCGCTCTATGCCGCCTTCGTCAAGCTCCTGCCGGCCTGGCACGGCTTTGGTCCGCTTTATATCGGCATCGCGCCGCTGGCGCTCATGATGCTGCTTGGCGTCCCGCACGGCGCCTTCATCGTGACCGGCGTGTTCCTCGCCGTCTGGGCGACGGATACCAGCGCGCTGATCGTCGGCAATCTGGTGGGCGGTCCCAGGCTCTGGCCGTCGCTGTCGCCGAACAAGACCTGGTCGGGCACGCTGGGCGCGGTCGCGGTCGCCGCCGTGGTCGAGGCGATCTATGTCGCCGTTCTCGGCGGCAACGCCGTCGAGGGCGGGCTCTACGGCGCCGCCATCGGGGTCCTGTCCCATTGCGGCGACCTCTTCGAATCCTGGGTCAAGCGCGTGTTCCAGCGCAAGGATTCGGGCGGCATCATTCCGGGTCATGGCGGTATGCTGGACCGCATCGACTCGACTCTGCTGACGGCGCCGGTCGTCGCGGCGTTCATCCTTCTGGCCGGACTCAACCCGATGTTTGGAGCCCACCCTTGAACGCGCTGGCCGCAACCCGCACGCCCTTCGAGATCGAATCGCTGGAGCCGGTGCTGGCGCGCAGCGTCACCGTCCTCGGCTCGACCGGATCGATCGGCGTCTCGACGCTCGACGTCGTCG